>CAZUAH010000118.1:0-30357 GCA_964617665.1 uncultured Pirellulaceae bacterium | reverse complement strand
GCCCATGGGCCTGGACTGGCAGATGCCCCCGAATTCCGCAGACGCAACGCCGCGTGTGACCAGAATACTCTCGGTCGAGGTGTTGACCGAAGAGGAACAGATACAACCGCTCCCATCGCGCAAGCCGGATGGACCGGCTGCAGAGCCGATACCATGACATCTCTCGCTCGACGAAAGCGTGTAGGCCGGAACAGGCAACTCGAGTTGTTGTCGCCACTTCGATCGCCTGCGTATCGCTTGCTTGCAGACACGGTGTTCTACCACCCGCGGCAAGTTGCGATTTTCCGGCGCCGGTTTGGGCGATCTTGTTCCGGCCTACGTGAGAAATGCAAGCGAACCGCACATTTGTTGCTAGTGCATTGTCCAGCCTAAGAATTAGGGTTGGGTGGCCGAGGCTGGACTGAGCGCTAGCGAAGAAAGCCCCGGGGTTTCGGGCTTCGCCCTCCAACCCCGGCCACCCTAAAACTAAGCGTTGACAAAGCACTAGAGGGCATTTCAAGACTGTGTGGCACTGCTTGCTTGAAAGCAGTGGAGACTTCCAGGTTCGGAGAAACACGGCCAACAAGTAGGCCGTACCACACGCGAATCGCACCGATTCTATATACCGGAGTTGACACCATGACATCTCTTACTCGACGGAACTCCATCCGGCTCAAACGTTCGAGCCTTTTCGGTACGAGACGATCCAAGAACAGAGGCGGACGTGCCAATCTTTTTCACCGCCTGCTTCGCGCGGTCGGTCCGCTGACGGACGATTTCAAAAGCTGGCTGGCCAGCGACGCACAATGCGGTCGGCGCTCCGCGACAGCCAGCGCATCGTGGCACAGGCGCGTGCGCCACGAACCGCTGGAGCCGCGTTGGCTGTTGACAGGCAACTGGGACTGGGGTGACGCGCCAGACATGGTGGACGGATTCGCCGAAGGGGACTACCAAACGCGGAGCAGCGACGACGGCCCGCGACACCAGATCGTAACGGGCCTCTACATGGGCAACGGCGTTGATGATGAACTGGATGGTCAACCGACACCGGACGCCGACGGGGACGATACCAACGGTACCCGGGACGACGAAGACGGTTTGGTCGATCCCGTCGGCGATTTGACTCTGTCTGTCGGTCAGGTGATGCCCAACGTACGCGTGACGGTCACCAATCAGACCACAAGCGACGCGATGCTGCACGGTTGGATCGACTACAACGGCAACGGCCGGTTCGAAACTCAAGGCGGCGAATATGCCCGCGGCTTCGTTCCGATCGACACCATCGGGCAATCGGTGACACTCTTGTTTCCCAATGTCCCGTCAGCATCGGTGGCGAATACGTACGCCCGTTTTCGCCTCAGCACTGCGATGGTCGACCAGGGGCGGCCCCACGGTCCCGTCCCGAATGGCGAGGTTGAAGACTACCCCGTGACGATCACCGGCACGAACCCATCGGTCAGCGTGGCGGTGTCGCCGAGTGATGTGTCGGAGGATGGGACCGGGAATCTTGTCTACACGTTTACACGTACGGGCGCGAGCGGCGCTGCGCTGACAGTGGATTTCGCCGTGGGTGGCGATGCCACATTCAATACCGACTACACGCAGACGGGAGCGGACACGTATACGGCCACGGCGGGCACGGTCACCTTCGCGGCCGGTTCTTCTACAACGACAGTGACGATCGATCCTGATGCCGATCCGGCCGTGGAACCGGACGAGACGGTGACCTTGACCCTGATTGGCGGCACCGGCTACACCGTGGGCAACCCCGCCGCGGCGACAGGCACGATCGAAGACGATGACACGCAAGTGAGCGTGGCGGTGTTACCGAGCGCGGTAACGGAAGATGGGTCGGACAACCTTGTGTACACATTCACTCGCACGGTGCTGACCAGCGAGGCGCTGACGGTCGACTTTGACGTGAGTGGGGATGCCGCCTTCGGTACCGATTACACGCAGACGGGAGCGGATACCTTCACGCGCACCGCCGGCACGGTCATCTTCCCTGCCGGTTCTTCCACAGTGACGGTGGCCGTCGACCCGACCCCCGACATGACGTTCGAAGGGGATGAACGCGTGGTCCTAACCGTGGTCGACGGCAACGGCTACACGGCCACTGCTCCAGTCGAAGCGACGGCCACGATCATCAACGACAACGTGTTCATCATCGACGACGGTGACCCTGGGTTCTCGCACGAGGGATTTATCCACTCCGATACACTTCACGGATATCAGGGCGATTTTCACTCTGTTCGCCGTGGTAGCGGAGATGAGGTTGCTCGCTGGACATTTGGCGGCATCGAACCCGGAACGTACCGCGTGTCGGCTACTTGGCCAGCCCATTCCAACCGAGCGACGAACGCCCCGTTCACGATAACTGACGGATCGGAGGATCTGACAACCATCGACATCAACCAACGATTGGCTCCGGACGACTTCCCTCCGAACGCCGCCGTCCAGTGGGAGGACCTTGGTGGCCCCTACACCATCGTCAGTGACACACTCACTGTCCGACTCACAAACGACGCGAATGAGTACGTGATCGCCGATGCCGTGCGCATCGAACGGATTGTCCTGATGGACTTCAGCGATGCGCCGTCGCCCTATCCGGTCGCCAGCCACGAGGCAAGAGGGCCGCATATCGGCGCGAAACGCGATGCGGAAGATGGCGTACTATTTGATGAAAAAGACGAAGCCAAAGGCGACGACAACAACGGCGAGGACGACGAGGATGGCGTCGTGTGGTCGGTTCTCACCCCGGGGAAGTCGGCGGTTGCGCGTGTGGCAGTTCCGGCCAATGGCCTAATAACGCATGTTCAGGCCTGGGTAGACTTCAATCAGAATGGCGATTGGGAGGAGGGCGAAGCACTCTTCCCGAGCCCCAATTTCGTTCGCGTTCAAGGTGCTCCCGGGTCCCTATCCAAAGTGCCACTTACCTTCACTCTCCCAGAAGGCGCCGAGGGGGGAAGAACCTACGCGCGGGTGCGAGTTAGTTCGACGGGCGGATTGGCGCCAGGCGGGCAAGCTCCCGACGGCGAAGTGGAAGACTACCTGGTGACGATCGTCCGGAACGACATGGACAGCGACGGCATCTCTGACGATAGCGACAACTGCCCAAGCGACTACAACCCGGATCAGGCGGATTCGGACTCCGATGGAATAGGCGATAGCTGCGACCTGAGCATTCCCCCGGAGATTCATGGCTTGCCCTCGCTGGTCACGATCCAGGAAGGCGCACTTTTTCATGAGGTCAGGTTCGTCGTTACGGATTTCGACGGGATGGTGAGGTGCGTGGAGGTCTCGCCGCAGGACTTCTCGTTTGCCGAGATCGAAGTTGATGACGACGACTCGCAGGTAGTGGTGTGGATCACGCCGGGGTTTGGCCAGACGGGAACCGCGGAGATTGATGTTCGCGCCTACGATCACGATGGCAACGTGACCGAAGAGATGTTCAGCCTCGTCGTCGAAGAAGACCCGGATGATGACGACGACAACGTTCTCGACGAGACGGATAACTGTCCGTCTACACCGAACCCCGATCAGGAGGACAGCGACGGTGATGGGATCGGTGATGCCTGCGACGTGCAGTTCGTCGTCCCCACCTCGATCCGCGGTGTGGCCTTTGACGACACAAATCGCGATGGCGTGCTGGACGAGGGTGAACCTGTGTGGGAAAACGTGCAGATCTCGCTGGCGAACCTGGTACCGATCGTTGGCTGGTTAGACTACATAACGACGAGTACCGACGCGAACGGGTACTTCGAGTTCACCAACCTCAATCCCGGAGCGTATCGCGTCACCCAGTTGCGGGGAGCAGAACGCGAGAGCACGACGCCGCCCTTCGTAACGGAATTGGAGGCCGGTGATCACTATCTGGCTATCGCATCCCAGCATCCCGATTACGATCCCACCGCCCCCTGGCAGAACCCGGATAATCCGGCGGACGTGGATGGGAATGGTGTCGTCAACAAAACGGATCTCCATTTGGTTGCGAGATACCGCGGACGAAGGCTCTCGCAGGCCATCCCAACGGTTCCTCCCCATTTCTACGATGTCGATGGAAACGGCATGGTGACCAGGCGGGATGCGTATGCCGTCCAGGAAGCCCTGCGATCGGATGTACCGCTTGACGATCAGCACGCGATCTTCGATTCTCGCCTAGCCTTCGGGTCGATCGCCGTTGAACTGGACTTTGGCGACGCTCCGGCGAGCTACGGCGAAGCGTCCCACGTCGTCGGCGACCTGATGCTGGGCACGGGAATCGATAGGGAAAGTGCGCCCGATCCGAGCGACGATGCGGAAGGCGACGACCGAAACGGGACGGACGATGAAGATGGGATCACGTTCGAGTCGTTGTTGCTGGGCACCAATGGAGGCCGCGTGACGGTCGTCGTCGGCTCGACCGCCGAAGAAGTCGAAGAACCCGAGGCTCCGAGGCCTGATAGCAAGTACGAAGTACCCAAGATCGAAACCACGCGATCGTGCTTTCTGGATGCCTGGATCGACTACGACGGAAACGGGCAGTTTGAGGAAGACGAGCACATCTTCGGCGGCGACAGCAAACTGCTACCAGCCGGCAGAAACGTCGTCCACTTCGACGTGCCAACCAAAGACGACAAAGTCAAGATCGGCGAAACCTTCGCCCGTTTCCGGATCAGTCGCGAGGGCGATCTCGGTCCAACGAACGAACAAGCCGCCGCCACGGTCGGCGAGGTGGAAGACTACCGCGTGACGATCGGCGCCACGGTCATCTTGGCCGACGGCAATTGGCAACTGGAGATCCTCGCCGCACCGGGAGAAGGTTCGACGGAGGCGCCAGGCGCCAAGAACCTCACCTCGCTAGGATCGCTAGAACTCACCCAACAATTTTCGATGACCCCGATACTCACGGCCCCAATGCACCAGAGTATACCGATCGGGCAGAGTCTATTCTTCCGAATCGATGAGCACCCCGAGTTCGGTGACCACCGATACGCCTTGCACGAGTTGGGCATTTCATCGTTTGAGCGACAGGACTTAAACGATGACGAACTCATCGATTCCGTCAGGATTACCTACGGCGCCCCAGATGGAGCTATTGTGGCGGAAGCAAATTGGATATTGGATGGACCAGACTCAGGGGAATCCGCTTCGTTCGATCAGACAATCCGGATTGGCCAGACGTCGGGACAGACTATCCATTGGTTTGACTATCGCCACGCCGACGCGGACGGCGACGAAAGACTCGGAGTGAACGAGGTCCTCAAGCTAGAAGGCGGCGACATCGTTCAAACTGCGGGCCCGTTTACGCACAACAGGATCACCGCGGAGTTCGTTCCGCAACCGGACCGAGTGCGGCTAGCCGCCTTTGGACGGGAAGGGTCGCAGATTCTCCCAGACCTAATCGGTGGCACCCAGGACATTCTGGTTGACGTCGAAGAGAAGACAGCCCACCAAGTCGATTTCGCCACACAATGGATCATCGAGGATGCGGAGGCCACTCTGAGCCAGAAGACGACGGTGGACAAGCCAGTTTCCTACGGTCCGATGTTCAAAGGTCCGATGGTTG
Source organism: uncultured Pirellulaceae bacterium (assembly GCA_964617665.1). Taxonomy (GTDB): domain Bacteria; phylum Planctomycetota; class Planctomycetia; order Pirellulales; family Pirellulaceae; genus JADHUC01. The sequence continues at coordinate 24,830 of CAZUAH010000118.1, read as the reverse complement.
GAAATGGCGACAAGCCCTTCGTGCTTCCGGGTATCGTTGGGGACTGGCCCGTAGGCAGCGGGCTCTTGGCAAGTGATTCCGGGCGAAGCCCCACGAGTCTCGAAGCATCACCCCGGGATTCCAGCTTCCTGCCTGCGCTGGAGGCCGACGAAGAAAACCCGTTGAACCCGTTACATGGCGGATCGTTTATCGCCCTACCCGGCGGACCGGGCTCGGTCGAGATCGATCCGGCGATTGCGATTGGCTACGACTACCAGGTCGTCTCGGGGCCCCGTTTCGCTTCCGTCATGATGCCCACGGGGTTCGGCGACGATGTCTACGCTCTGTATCTGGAGGATGAGCAGGGTGGATTTCAGGCGACAGCGTACGCCACACTGTCGGCGCTGGAGGCATTCGACCTGACAGCCATCGATCCGGCGGGCGTTCGCAGGTTCCGCATCCTGGGCATCGAGGTGGACGCCGCCATCGATCCAAACGATCCGGCGGACTTCCCCACCCAGGTTTCGTTCGTCGGCGAAGACCCGGCCATGGTCGTCCAGAAAGGTATCCCGGAGACGGTCTACGTCGACGCGGTGGGAGCATTGCTGGTGACCGAAGACGAGGGCAACGAGGGCTTCCTGGACCCAGGAGATGTTGTGACATGGAGCCCGTTCACGGCGGCGGAAGTGCCGGGGCTGGTATTCGGGGAAACGGCCTTCGATTCGGTGGCGGCAGCGGAAGCGATGATTGCGGGATTCGACTTCCAGGGGATCACGTCGATCGTGACGGCCCAATACGACTTCGGCGATGCGCCCGAGGCGAACGGCTATCCCACCTTGCTGGCCGCCGACGGCCCCCGTCACCTGCTGGGCGCCGACCTGCTGCTCGGCCAGCGCGTGGATGCCGAGAACGACGGTCAGCCGGACGCTCTGGCTGCGGGCGACGACGGCGCCGAAGCGAGCGCGGATGACGAGGACGGGATTGTCTTTGCATCGCCGTTGATCCCGGGCGAACTGGCCACGCTGGACGTGACGGCCACGGGCGAGGGTTTCCTGAACGCGTGGATCGACTTCAACGCCGACGGCGATTGGGAAGACGCGGACGAACAGATCTTCCAGAACGTGCCGGTGGCGGACGAAACGCGATCGTTGATATTCCTCGTGCCCGACGGGGTGGCACTTACCGACCAGGCCTTCGCCCGGTTCCGGCTCAGCACGACCGAAGACCTGGGCTACACGGACTGGGCGCCGGACGGGGAAGTCGAAGACCATGCCGTCGCCATCATCGAAGGCACCGTCGCGCAAGACCGTTCGGTGGTCTCCTTTGCCGAAATCGTGATCGACACGGGGACGGTACTGGAACGAGTGCGGCTGATCGGCCGCAGCGAGACGTTGGTTTACTACGAGGGGTCGCAGCCGGGCGCAGCCAATGACGATGACGGCGATACGAGAGACGAAGTGGTTTCGGACATGATCGCTTTCCGGTTCACCGGCTACAGCTCGATGGGCGACGTGCGCGTTCGACTAGATCCGACTCGCCAGATGGCGGGAGGCATCCAGGAATCGACCGACACGACGCCGGGCGTTCTGGACGTGGCGCCCTTCGCCGGTGCAAGCAATGCAGACAGCTTCTACGAGGCATTTCTGGTCATCGAGATCGGCTCGGAGATCTACTACCTGGCGTCCCCGTTGCCGATGGACGGCACGATCACTCAATCGCCGCCCGACTTAGGCGAGTTCTATGCAGGCGGTGTGCCAACGGAGTTGCTGGACAGCAACGGGCAACCCACGGCCCACTCGATCGCCTCGACCCGCTTCACGCCGAACCCCGAACACCCGTGGCAGAATCCGATCAGCCCCTTTGACGCCAACGCAGACGGATCGATCACACCTCTGGACGTCCTGACGATCATAGGAGATCTGACCGTGAATGGCTCGCACGCCCTGCCCGTGCCGTCTACCGCTGTGGTTCATCCATCGCCGTTCTTTGACGCAAACGGAGACGACCTTGTGTCGCCGCTCGACGTGTTGACCGTAATCACCGACTTGAGTCAAAACGGCGCCCGAGTGGTCCCGCCGGAGATACTGAATTCGGCAGGCGGCGAAGGCGAAAGCGTGGTCGCGTCAGGTAAGCAGTTGCCCTCCATTCCGATGATCGACGAGGCTCTGGGGGGTGAAGGCGAAGCCGTCGCATTCGTGGCGTTCCTCTTTCCGAACATCCCAGTGCATTCCCTGGACGACTCGGCGATGATATGGCCTATTTCGTCTGATACGACCCTCAGATCGTTGCGCAGTCACTCATTGACAATCCATCGTCAACCTTTTGCTGGGGAGAGCCCTGCTCCGTGGGAACGTCTCCCTCTAACCAGCGTCCGAGACGATGGCCAACCGGTCTTTGGCAGACCTTCGTCACCATCCTTTCCACAGCTAGACGGATTGGTAGGGAATATGTTTGACACTCTCGGTCTTGAGGCAACGCTGTTGGAGATCGCCGACGACATCCATGCCGCCTGGGGCAGAGGGTAGCCTCGAACCCCTGGTTCGCACTAAAATGCCAATCCTTAGGTGACATTCGGCATTCGCCAATTCATTCAAACGGCGGGGCCGCGACCGCTTTGCCGTTGGCGGACTCCTTGGGAAGAATGGCGATCGCTTCGAGTTCGCAGAGCAATTCCGGACGGCAGACACCGGTTTCCACAAGCGTGTTGGGCACGTGACGTATGCCCCACTCCTTCAGGATCGCCTCGTACATTTCGAGGTACTCGGCGCGTTTCAGGAACGTTGCGATCTGTGTCACGTCTTCAAAGCTCGATCCTTGAGCGGCCAGCAATTCCTTGACGTTCAGCAACATGCGTTCGATCTGTTTGTAAGGATCATCCAAGTGGACTGTTGCACCGTACTCGTCCACGCTTGCCGTACCCGAGATGTGCAGCACCACTTTGTCCGGAAAATCTAACTTCATGCCGCGCGAGAATGCCGAGCCGTACTCGTCCGCCTCGTTCAACGTTGGCGTATACATGCGTTCGATGTTCACGCCATCGGTGTCCAACAACGCGTACAGGTCCATGCCGAGCAGCGCACTGCGCGGCCACATGATAGCCTGGATGCCGGTGCTGGCTGGCAGAAGCGTGACGCCTTCGACCTCGAAAAACGCGTTACGCGACAAGTTGAATTCCGCATAGTCGCGATCAATGTCGACCAGGTAACACCATGTGCGGTAGACGTCTGTGAATTTCGCACCGTACTTGTCCAGCAACCTCTTGCAGTTCGCGAACATGCGATCGCTCTGCTCGCGGACCGTGCCGGGGTAATCCGGATCGTTCGATATCCCGTTGATGTCCGTGATGTACAGATGGCGACGCCCGTCGATCGTTATCAGCTTCGCAATTGTGTCGGTTTCTTCGTTGTAAGATGTCTCGACCGAGTAGGATTCGGGACCCTTCGGCACGATCGCGTGAATCTGGTGCTCGATTCTCTGGCCCGGCCGGCACGGCGGCTGCTGGAGATAGGTGGTTGCCGGAAAATCTTCTCCGGCCACCCCAGCGGCTTGGTAGATCTCCTTTTGGACCTGACGAAACGAATCTATGTCCTCCGCAGAATCCTCGAAAAAGGCTCGCTCCCAAACCACGTGCGACATATCCGCACCGCCTTGCTCCAAGATCCGCGGCAGGCAACCGTAGAATCGACGGACTTGCCCATCGAAGTCCAATCCTAGCTCGGGCCCCAGTACAGGTGCACAGCGTGCATAGACTTCTTTCGTGAATTCGGTCTCGATTACCACGACTTCGCCGCTGCAGGTCTCTTTGTCGCAATAGCATTGAGTCCGAAGCGGTGTCTCTTGTGCCTCAAAGGTTGCCTGGCTCATTCCGTTTGCTCCTTTTGTTCAGAGTTCCTCCCGCACGCCACGGCTTAGTGACGTTCAAGCGGTTGGCAAACATCAACAGAATCGGTTAGGTGGGACCGGATTGGCTCGTATTAGGACACCGCACCGGAGTTCATGTTTTGGGGGTGAAAAGGGGAAGGCTGCAATCTCGAAATGGGGAGGGTAGGTTACTTGGGGAGGCGGATTCAGTTGTCCGTTCCAACGGTCAAATAGTCTACACAGAATCAAACCGTTTCGCAATCTTCCCAGGGCCGCCAACGGCTACTCCGGGGGGCGCGAATACTGGTCGATGTTGGCTTGCAGCACGTCCACCGCAGCCTCGGGATCGAGCCCATCAATGTCGACCGTCAAATCAGCCAAGTTTTGATACCGGGGATGACGCTTCTGATAGAGAGCGGTGAAATCGCTGGCAGGGTCGCCAGCGTCAAGAAATGGGGGAATCCCTGATCGCTCGATCCGATCGAAGATGACGTTGGGGGCCACTCGCAGGTAGACCACCGGTCCGATCGCCCGCAATAGCCCACAGACGGTCACGTTCAGGGCCGTTCTCCCGCCCAAAGCCACGACGGATTGACTCTCAGGACGATCAAGCTTCAGGTACAGCTCACAGACCACATGTCCTTCGACTCGGTGGAAGTGCACCTCGCCATGCTGTTCGAACATGTCGCGCACAGAGAGCCTCTCACCCGCCTCGCACGCGTGGTAGGCTTCGATCATTGGATCGACATCGTGGAACGGGCATCCGCGACGCGCGGCGAGCGCCTTGCCGATCGTGCTCTTGCCACAGTGTTTCATTCCAATCAAAACTATGTTCATGCGCGGCGCTCACCTACTGCGAGTCTGCTTATCGGTCCAACTCCGCCCACGGAGGCGGGTCGTCGAAGACGGGCTGTTCGATTCGGTTGTCCATGATCGCGTTTCCCGTCCCACCATCAACGACCGGCAACCGGACATCGAAAAACGTGTTCGCTTGGACAACGGTGCCTCCGGAGATCTTACGTAATTCGATTCCCCAGTCGCACCGAGTAATGTAGTTGCGTTCGATCAGCGTGTCGATCCATATCGGCCCCTGGGTTCGGTCGGGCGAGTAGCTTCTGCCGATATCCATCCAGAAAGCGGATTGCACGGGCCGATAGGAACCGTGCCGGACCTCTTCCCAAACATTGCCGTATTGATTCTCGCGTTTGCGTCGCACGTCCGCTATGAAGTTGTTGCGAAAGATATTGTTCAGCGTGCGCACGCCGACATCCTGTTTCAAATCGCCTCGACGTGTTAGCCAAAAACCGCCCTGATCTTCCAAGACATTGCCATCGAAGATATTGAAATAGTCCGGCACCAACACATTCTCGCTGGCGTCCCCGAGACTCCAGATCGACACGCCGAGACTGTTTTCGGATCGATTGCGATAGATGCGGTTGTTCAGCATCCCGCAACCGTAGAACATCATGGAGTTGTCACAGTCGACATGCCGGTTGTTGCAGATGGCGTTTTCCACGACGCCACGCAGCACGGAAATACGAACTGCGCCGGAAGGCAGAATCGACCACGGTCGCTCCAGTGTTACTTCGGTTGCCGAGTTGGAGGCAATGCGAACGTACTGTCCTAGGCCCCGTCCGGCGGTAATCACGGCAAATGAATCCTTCAACCGGTCAGGCCGCCAATCTGCCTTGTCCACCGTGAATCCATTCGGATGGATCTCTGTCGGCTCGCCGTACCATTGGAACCCGGCCCCTTCAAACAAATACGTCTCGCCAGCGTTGCCGCCCATCCGAGCCGTCTCGACGACGTTGGCGTCGATCAGATTATGGTAGTGTCCGAAATGCCCGTGGGTCTGCCAAACGAACCCGCGGTTCGAGCCGTACGCGCGATTGTGCTCGATGGTGCAGTTCTCTGTGGCCCAAAAGCTAACCGGGTAGCCGCGAAGGCGCCTCATCGTGAATTCGTTGTCGTGAATCCATGCTCGTTTCAGGTTGTGAGCGTGAAACGGCTGACCTTCAAAGCTCGAATGGCCAACCTCCATATCGACGTTGTAGTGTACACCCACCGACCCATCGACGATTCGACAACGCAGGATATGCGTATCATACGTGGGTTTACCGCCGTTGTAGTAGCTGATCGCCAGCGACATCGGGGTAGACGCGCGGATGGTCAAGTCCTCGAAACCAGTGTGGTCTACCTCGCGAGCGCTGATGAACCAACGGCACCGTTTTTTCTTGTGCGGATCGCCGCCAAAGAACACCGTCGTTGCGTCACGTCCGGCCCCACGCAGCACAACATGCGAACGCATCTGCAGCATATCGTCCACGCGATACGAGCCAGCAGGCAGGAAGACAATCCCGCCGCCATTCTCGCCGACCGTGTCGATCAGGCGTTGCAGCGCATCTCGGTTGTCGGTGAAGCTGTCGCCTTTGACGCCATGCTCGGTGGCGACATACAACGTTTGCGGAAAGTCGGGTTCGCTCGTGACCTTCAGCGGCAGTGGTTTCGTGAATCCATACTCATTACCCGAGTTATTGTGAACGAAAACTTCGTAATCGCCGGGCGCCAAATCTGGTGGAACGCGGAACTGAACGCAGAAGTTCTCTGAAACGCCGTCTTCTTTATGCCTTGGCTCTTCCGCAAGTTGGACGGCCGCGCCACCTACGGCACGCAAATAGACATAACGCGGCACGTACCGATCGCCTCTGAGGTTACTGCCACAAAGACGATTCATTTCACCTAGACGGCACGTTGACTTCAGCAAGAACCAGGACTTCGGCTGATTGACAACCACAGGATTGCTCAAACGTTCGCCATCCTTCAACCAGACAATCGCCACATAACCCGGTGGATACGGATGGGCCGGCAGTTTCGCAAAGACGCTTTGCGTCGAAGCGTGAAGCGGCTTCAACGTATGCGTCTGAGATTCCGGGGGCGCAACGGGCAGTGGCGCGGGTTCGCCGCCGTATTCCTCGGTCAATCGGGCCACGATCTGCGGCAACTCATCCCGCTGGCTCACCAATGTCCCAGGAACGTGCACGACTACTTGCACGGTCTCCGGATCATAGCCGCCGCCACTAACGACCATAGCATACCCGGGCCGCGTATCGCTGACGTGCGTGGCATAGGGGCCATTGGAGGAGGCCAGGAGGCTCGGCGTTGGCACGAGCGCAAAAGCAGTGGTAAGAAGTGCAATAGTGCGTTTCATCTAGCGGGCATCTTAGGCAAGAGCCAGTCCGGTCTACTTCAGCAAGATCGTAAAGCTGGCCTGTTCAAAGTGATGATCGGAAGTCAGAGCTTCGGTAATTCCTGATTCTTGCATCACGACGAACGAGACGCAGTCAGTCAGCGACCACCTCTTGTCGGCACGGTCACCATCCAGGTCGAGCCCACATATGAACAACGTTTCATGGGGCGGAATCACCGTGACACGCTGGTCGGATAGTGTATCGCGAATCAGAGCCAACGCCATATCCCGCTCGCCGGGACGGCCGAGCCCGTCGGCCAGTTCGGTCAACACCTACGCCGTTGTCACGACCGGCAGCGTCAGTGTGAGGCGTGCAGCGCCGAGAGCTGTCAGAGCGATACCTCAACCGTAGAGTGCTTCTCGCCTGCAGGTGCCAGTTGAGTACTCCTGCGGCTTCTTCACGCAACGGCTGCAGGGGCCTTGTGGAAGCATCCTTGGGATTCTTCCCAATTTTTCTGGGCAAAGCGGGTGATTCCATGTCCGGTTTTTCAGACGGTTTTCGATTTGTGTGGATAGGAGGCCTGTCGCCCCACTCGCGGCAACTCTGACTTAGGAATGCGGACTGAATAAAACCGCAGTCTTGTTCTGGGAAAGAAGGGGAAAAAGGAAGGCAAGGGAGGGCCGGGGGAGATAGCGGGGCAGCAAAGGAGCAGGAGTCTTTTCCGAAATTTTCTGGCCCCAAGAACAGACGACCACAAACAAATGATGGAGCCCAACCATGAGTAGCTAGTTGTTGTCGGGAAAGTGACATTTCTTGCCCTCGGCCACGTGTTTTGCAGGATGAACACAACGTGGTCGAGCACCTTTTTCGCGTGAAGATTTTCATGCGTGGGCGCCGACACGTCTTGAGCAACTGAAAATGCCATCACCGCGCAGCGGCTGACGCAGCCCCTTCCCGATCCGTTGTTTTTGCCGCAGCCGCGCTAAGCGGCTTGCCGCTTGCTCGCGGCCGCCTCGCTTTCTGGGGCCTCTCGTTGTAACAACCGCTTGCCCAGTACCGACAAGTTGCGACCCAACACACCCAGCCCCACGTAACGATCGTAGCCCACCGACGAACGGTCTCGACAACGTGCCAAACCGTTGCCGCTTTGCAACGCGCCAATCGACGATTCGATTCCCGAATGACGCTGACGGCTGCGGCGGAATTCCACCGTCGCGTGTTCTTCTTGTTCGGCCGCTTGCACGCATCCTGGCTTTGGCAAACAAGGATGCGTCAGCAGCTTGCCCAACGCCTGCTGATTCTCTTCGCTGTGAAAGCCTCGATCGAAAGACGCTCGCTGGATGCGGTGGTCCAAACGCGATTGCAGAACCGTCATCGCTTCAATCAGCACGTCCCGATCGTTTTCCTCGCGGCCCAGCACTTGGTAATGACAGATGTAACCCACCGCGTCTTCGATCACCAGCACTTGATGGCCGAACTGATTCGGCTGGGCCGCCTTGCCTCGTCGGATCAACTCCGTGTCCGGCTCGAACAAGCTGAACAGTTTCTCGCCGTTGGGAACCCGTTCGCCTTCCATCACTCGCCGCCAAGCCGTGTTGACCACGTGTTCGGTCACCGCCTGCCAATACATCAACTGTTGGCACAGTTCGCTGGCTTGCCCCACCGGCAAACCGGCTTGGTCCGTGGGAAGCCGATCCAACGCCACGTCCAGCATATCCTGCAAACGCGGCAATATCAGATCGGTGACGTGGAACAGCTTTTCATAACCAGCCTGCAGACGCTGCTGGTAGTTGCGACCTTTCTTCAGCCGCGACAGTTCCCGGTTGGCACGCTTGGATTTTTTGAACAACGACTTGCTTTGGCGCCAGCCCGAAAAGCGGATCACCTCCGCCAGTTGCGGTGCCAACTCGAGAATCTTCTTCAGCCCGTCCACAATCAAGCTGGATTCGGTCGGATAGTGGATGTTCGTTTCGCAAACGAACGAATCGCCGCGAACGGCTTCGGCGGCTTCCGGTTCCAGGCGATGGCCCTCGCCGACCACCAAGTGGTTGATGCCCTCGATGGTTTCTGGCCGCAGTCGGCAAAGGTTGTCTCGGATTCTGTACCAGTTGAAGGATGCGTCATCCCAGTCGCCAACTTGCATCATGGCTCGCAAGTTGCGATGATTTTCGGCCAAGTCGTGAAGTTCATCGTAAGTAAAATTGCAGCCCGACTTGGCGGCGGCCAGCACCAGGACTTGCCAGTACGTCATGCCCTCCCGTCCCTGATCGGGGTCCGCATCGCCCAAAACATCACATTCGATCAAGTCCAGGATTTCGCCCAGTAATTCAGTTTGCGAGTGCAGATGTTGCAGGCCTCGCAGCACGGGTATAATCCGGTGTCGGCAGTTCGTGTTGAGATCGACTTGACTGACTGGCGGGCAATCCAATTGCAGTTGACTTCGTTGGGGAATTCGCATCGTCCAGGGGCCTCCTTGCGGCGAAGATTTGGTCGGCGGAAACCGAAAAACTGGAAATCTTCCGTGTTTTCGCGCAAAGGCTTCAAATCTTCAACCCATCCGACATGCGAATTCCCCGACTTTTTCAGGACCACGAGCTTGCTCCACAACCACTCACTAGCTCCGCGCTGTTGGATATGAGAGGATTACTTGCGTCACGCGATGGTTTTCAATCAGAAATCGTCATTGGGAGGAGGATTCGAAGATGAGACGCGTCGACGCAACCAGATGTGTTGTGTTTTCCTTGGCTCTTTTTGCCGTCGTCTTCAGCACAAGTCTCACGCTCGGCGACGTGTTGTCTGCGGATGGGAATATCCGTGTTGGCCAATTCACTCGGATATGTCTGCCTGCGGAGCCTTTGCCTGCCGAACGGTCCATGGCGGATGTGTTGCAGGCGCATTTGCAGAGCCTCTATGGCGTCGAACTGAGCATCACCACCGAGCAGCCAAACGAGGGCGAACACGCGATTCTGGTCGGCAGACGGATGGCAGTCGCCACGGGAGCTATCACGGAGGAGGAATTGGCGGCGGTCAAGTACGATGGCTATGTCATCAAGAGTTCGGCGGACTGCATTGTGTTGGCCGGCTATGCCCCGCAAGGGACCATCTATGCAACGTACGCGCTATTGCGACGATTGGGACTGAAGACGTACCCGTGGCGCAGCTTCAATGCGGTGGCAGCCCACCAACCGCTTGAAGATGGCAAGCTGGCCCCCTTCACGGTTGCCAGCAAACCTCTCTTCTCGCGTCGTGATCTGTTGGGATATCTGGATCAAGGACGCTGGGGGGCTTCGCTGCGGGAATACGGTCTTGGCGAGTTCCGTTTTGTCCAGGACCACGAGTACTTCAAAGGCAAGGGATGGTTGGGCGGCGATCACACGGCACCGTATCTGGTGCCTATGGCCAACTACTACGACAACCACCCGGAGTACTTCGCCATGAAAGGCGGCGGGCGAATTCCGAAAGACACGCAGAATGCGAGAGTCGCCCTTTGTCTGAGCAATCCGGACGTCCATCGCATCGCGGCCGATCGTGCGATCGAGTGGATGGGGATCCAGCATCAACGCCGGTTTTTCCATATCACCGATGGCGATACCAGTCCGTGTCAGTGTCCTCAGTGCCTTGCCATGGACCCAAAGCCGCGTTCGTGTACGGGGCGTTATCTAAAGTGGGTCAACTCGGTCGCCCGGGCTGTCAAAAAGGAGTATCCGGAAAACGTAATGCTTGCGCTGGCTTACTCCGGATCGACTCAACCTCCGGTAAACGTCAAACCTGAATCGAACGTCGTGGTCATGTACTGTCCATGGTACTGGGACTCGCGCACCACGTCCGCCGTCACCTGGGCCAGTCCGTTGAACATCACGGCCATGAAAGAGTACATGGCCTGGGCCATGATGTTCCCGGACCAAATGGGCCTGTACGACTATCCGGGCGCCTGGGTGTACGGCCAGGCAGATCGTCTGAAGTTCCTGGCGAAGAACAACGCGCGAGTGTTCTATTCCTGCGGCGGCCGCGGCGATTTATTCCAGTGGGTGAATGCGAACCTGCTGTGGGACCCACTGCTGAACACCGAAGATTTGGTGTCGGAGTTCATCGACGCCTATTACGGCCCTGCGGCCGAGCCGATGGGACGATACCAGCGACTGCGTCGGGAGGCCATCGAGAAAAACCTCAAGCATACGCGGTATCCTTTCCGTGACGCCGATTTCATTCGGGAAACAAGGGAACTCGCCGAACGAGCCGTCGAACTGGCGGACGAAGCGGGTGAACCGACTCGGGCGAGGATACTGGCAGGTGCTCTGGAAGGCATGCAACTTGTCCTCCAAAACACGCATCCCGAGAAAGCAGACGCGAATCTAAGAAGTACCGCCGCGCGGTACGTACAGGACGTTGAACGCTATGTCCGACTTTCCAAACGCCTTCACCAAGTCTACGAAGCGTTAGGCAACAGATACGTATCGAGAACGCACAACGAAGGGTTCCTGAAGGCCGTCGCATCCATGGGCATCGAGGTTGCGCCGGACGAGCAAGAGGGCGGTTCCGGCATCTACGACCGCGCCATCGCGGGCTTGGACGATTTGTTGAAAGAACTGAGTAAGCCGGAACGCCAGCCGCCGGTGTTGGCCGCAAAGACAGTTTCCGTCGTTTTCCACGCGGCTGACGAGGCGGCGAAGTGGTTGTCAGATGGCTCGCAGGCCGACTTGATCTCGCCACCGAGCAAGACGAGCATCGAATGTCTGAGTGAAGAAACACAAACTGGAATCGCCATTCGAGCACCGCTTGCCAAGCTGCCCGTGATCCCGCACCACAACATCACGATTCATGCCGGACGGTTCTACGCGGAACGGGTCTTTGAGCCGCCGATTGATGCTACGGACTGCTTCTACCTGGATTTCCACATCCGCGCCTCGTGCGACGTGCCGATCACCGTGTACATCAATCAAGTGCACAGCGATATCGACTTGCATGCTGGCGAGCAGATCGTACGGGTCGACATGCGCAACTTTGATCGCAAAGGTCGTTTCACGTATGCGGACTGGGACACGCAGGTCGAACGCATTGGCTTCGACATCTGGCCGCAGGACAATCACTACCCCTATCCCAAGGTCCAAGACGCCGAACTTGTCTTCTTCGGAATGACAGCGACGAACGCAAAGCCGACTCCCAGTACTCTTCCACACGATGGCAAGGCCATCTGGCTGAGTCAGTTCCGACCGAATCGTGGGCGAGGAGTCGCCGTGCCACGAGAGTTGTACGACCAATACATGCAGCGGCAACACTACAAACACGTGGGCATGGATTACGGATCGCGATGGATCAGCGAAGGATTCCGCACGTTCACCGAACATCGAGCTGTGAGCCCCGTGTTGGCCATCTTGACCGGCCCAAATGCGTCAGAACGGCAACTGGACACGGCGAGTGTCCTGCAAGGGCATTTGAAAAAGATGGCCGGGGTACGATTGCCTATCAATCCAAGCGGACTGGCAGTCACCAAGGACACCGGAAACGTGATTCTGATAGGCCGCGAGGCGTGTTTGGCCTCAGGATGTGTCGACGAGAAGGAACTCGTACACGTTGGCCCGGGTGGTTTCGTTATCAACGCGCACAACGGACGGATCGCCATTGCCGGACCGGACGACAATGGCACAGTCGACGGGGCAATCAGGTACCTTGAAGACTACGGCGCACGTTTCTGGCAGCCGAGTCGGCTCAGTACGCCCGATCTGTCCAATGGCTTGCTGCACGAACTGTACCTGTTGGATTGGCCGTTCTTCCGCCAACGCTCGGTCCGGCTGGATTGGCGACGCGGCGGGCGAACGGTGCGCGCCGTCGGTAACGAGTCGATTGTGGCCGCGCACGAGTTGGCCTCGAAGATCAAAGATATTGCCCGGTCTGGCAATGGCAAACTTCCGCCTTCGCTTTCGGCGGAAGCCGACCAATCGCCGCTGTCGCGTCACGTGGCAGCCAAACTGCTCTGGGATCCCTACCTAGACGCGACGCGATTGATCCGTGAGTTCACGGAGTGACTACCCGTACGTTCTGCTCTGCGGTGTTCTGCCTACCTCTTCGGTTTCCAGCCTGGGTACTTTGGCGCGCCGCCTAGATAGGGATACTCGTCGAACTTCTCGCCTCCACCCACGACGCGCGGGTCGCCGCTTGATTTGAGGCCGGCGGTCAAACGCTCGGACAGCTTCGTCTTCACGTCGCTGTATGCGGGATCGTCGGCCACGTTTGTTAATTGCTCGGGATCCTTCGACATGTCATACAGTTCTTCGGCCGGACGCTTGGCAAACGATGCATCGTACAACTTGCGATGGAGCGCGTCTCGTTCACGATTCTCGACCATATAGGTCTTGGTCGCACCGTTGTCGCAATCCGCGAACCACGCACCCGGAATGGCAGCCTTGTCGTAATTGGGTGTGCCCGCCGGCCAGCGATCGGGCCGGAAGTTGCGGATGTACAGGAACTCGTGCGTGCGGATCGCCCGGCAAGGGTAGCCGCCCATGTCCGGCGTCTCTTGCCCTGGAACATGCCGCTCTCTACCGATCAGTACGGAGTCGCGAGCGGGATCGACCTGCCCGGATTCCCCACTGCTCAGAATCGGCATCAAGCTGCGTCCGGTCATGTCTTTCGGCCGAGTAACTCCGGCGATTTCCAGGAATGTCGGCGCCAGATCAGTCAAGCTCACAAAGTCGTCGATCGTCCGATTCGGCTTCACGTTGGCGTCCCAACGTACGGCCAGTGGAACGCGTGACCCCGAATCGTACAAATTGCCTTTGCAGCGTGGGAAAGGCATTCCGTGATCGCCGGTCATTGCGATCACCGTATTGTCCAACTGGCCAATCTCCTTCAATGCTGCCATTGCCGAGCCGACCAGTGCGTCAAACCGTTGGCACTCGAAGTAATAGTCGGCCACATCGCTGCGCACTTCCGGCGAGTCCGGGAAGCAGCCAAATAGCTTGATCTGTTCAAGATCCATGCCGCTGGCCGCGCCGGAACCAGCCTTGTAGGGCCGGTGTGGGTCGCTGCTGCCTAGCCAGAAGCAGAACGGCTTATCCTTGGATCGTTTGGCAAGGAAGTCTTGGAAGTTTCGGTAGGGTTTTCCGACCAACTGTCGTCCGGGGCTCTCCCTACGTCCCGGCCCCCAGCCTTTGCTGCTGACGCCAACTTCATAACCAGCTTTCTTCAGCATCTCTGGATAAGTGCCGAACTTGTCGGGAAACACACTCCACAAGTTCCCCGCCCCCTCCAAACGCCAAAACGATTGGCCGGTCAGGATTGCGCCACGCGACGGCGTACACGATGGCGAAGAAACGTACGCGTGTTGAAACAACACGCCTTCGCGAGCCAAACGGTCGAACGTGGGAGTCTTCACTGCGGGATCGCCATAAGCTCCCGCATGTGGCCAGCCCCAATCGTCGGCAATCGCAAATAGGATGTTGGGTCTGCTGTCGTTCGCATCAGCGGCTGACACGCATTTGCCTGAGACGATTGAGACCACGCAGATCGTTACGATGAGAAACGCAAGGGGACGTGTCTTTTGCATCGGTTTGTTACCTCTCAATTGGTTGTTGCATCAATGTGTCCCGAGAAGCGGAGAAACGGCTCCCTCTCCCTAACCCTCTCCCAGCGGGAGAGGGGACTTTCAGGACTTCCAGTGTCTCCGTCGATGCTCATTTGACCGGCAGAACCTGAATCGCATCGGCGTGGACTGTTCCGCCTGCGTCATCGGTGGCGATGACGACGGCAGCCGTCTGGTCTGCCTTGAAGTTGAACTCGCCCAGCGAGATGAAGCCTTGTGGCAACGGCGCGGGCTCTCGCATGTTGATGCGGGTCGTCTTTTCACCGTCCACACTGTGGACCGTCACGGGTGCGTTGGTCGCCCGATTCTCATGCGTCTGGTAAGCCAAGCGAACCTCGAAAGGTCCCGTGGTTGGCGGTTTGAACTCGAAACGGACGGTGGCTCCCGAATCTGGCGATCCGTACAAGTAGTTGTAGCCGACGTAGCCTTTCAGACCCTGGCCTTCAGTCCATTTACCCTGTTTCTTGGCTTGCCGATCGTCAATCACCAGACCAGGCAGTGTCGCGGGATCGAGCCCAGTTGGCGGACCGTGAGCCGGCGCTTCGGGCGGAACGTCATCGGGGATTACGATTTCGCTGTCCACCGTCGCGCGTCGGGCTTTGCCCGGTAGTCTCATCAACTCCTTCAGCTCATCCAGATGCTTGTCATGGACGTCACGAGGCGAGCAGTCGTGTATCGCGCAGATCGCGGCTGCTTTACCGACCACTTCGCCCATCATCCCACAGGTGTTCATCACGCGGACCGTGCCGAGAGCTTCGTGCGTCACGCTGACACAACGGCCAGCCATGAACAAATTCGGCACATTTCGCGAGTAGAAACAGCGATAGGGTACGGGATAGCCATACGTCCGATCGACACTTCTGTCGAATTTTGCATACGAGATGAACGGATTGTCCGGGTACTTCTTTGCGTATTGCTGCTTGGGATAATGTAGGTCGATCGACCACGTGCTGGGCACACAGCCGTCGGGGAAGTCGCGTTTGGCCGCGATGTCTTCACCGGTCAGAATCACGTCGCCCAGCAATCGCCGCGACTCGCGCGGGCCGCCGATGTAGGCGATCCATGTCAACACAGCGTTCTTGTGCTTCTCGGCACCCCCTCCGTTCTTCATGGCGTTGAAAGCGCCGTAGACCGCCCGCAGATTCCAGTCGCGGATGGCTTCGGCATCGTTGATCGGGTTCTTGTCAAAGCCGCTTTCCCAGAACCATTGTCCATGATGATCGCGCGGGTAGGGGAAGTCCTCCATCTGCAAATCCAACGCCCACAGGGTTTCCGGAAACGAAGTCGGCTTGTCCGCTTCGTCCCATCGCCACATGTTGCTCATGCCCATCCGGCCTTTCGGCGTCATGTCGTAGTGAGCGCCGGCCAGATATCCGACCGTCCCGTGGCCCGTGCAGTCGCAGAAGTGCCGCCCCGTGAAGCGTTTGCGTTCGCTGGTGCGTGTGTCGAAGGCGAGGATCGCGGCGATTCGGTCGCCTTCCATTTCCACCTGATAAGCGTGGTGGTTCAGGAACAAGTCGATGTTCTTCTCGTCCCGGATGACCGCTTCCTTCTTGTCGTCTCCGAACTCCTCGGCTCGCCCCGGCGATTTCTTTGCGTCATCCTCGAACTCCTCGATGATCTCGCCGATGCGGGGGAATCGTCCACGTCGCATCAGGCCGTTGGCCCAGACGCGGACTTCGCTTGAACCATTACCGCCCAGCACGGGCCGGTTTTGAATCAGAGCGACCTTGCACCCCATTCGCGCGGCGGAGATAGCCGCTCCCATGCCTGGATAGCCGCCGCCCACGACGACCAGGTCGTATCCGCTCTCTTCGGTCGGTTCGTCTGGCAGGCCCAGCAGTCGACGTCGCCAGCTTGGGAGTATGTCGAACTCGTTGGGCGGGGCAGAATCCAAGTCAGTTGTGAAGAAGATCGCGTCGCACCGGCCGTCGAAGCCGGTCAAATCGTGCAGGGCCAGTTGGGCGGTCTTCTGTTCGATATCCACAACGCCGCCGTCGTGCCAGAACCAATCGGCATTCTTGGTGCCAAAGGCTTCCTTAAGCGGTTCGTCGTTGATGAGCAACTGGAATTGCCCCGGCTTTCCAGGAGCGTTCCATTTGGCGACCCAATCCTTGGTGCGAACGAATACGCGGTACTTACCCGCTGCGGGAAACTCGACCGTGGTCCTCGCGTCATCGACAGGCCGGCCCAAACCATGCGCGAGCAAATAGGGCGAACCCATGATGTCGATGAACTGCGTGTCCAGTTTCCAACCGCCGTGTTTGTCCAAGCTCTCGGCTTCGACCAGCACGTCGTCGGCGAGTGCCGGTAGGGCGACAGACAGAAGCAACATTAGCATCGTTCGAGAAACAACCGCGTCAGGACGGGACAATGGTCCCATCCCACGTAGCTTGGGGCCATTGTCCCGAGCGAGAAACATGCCCGCTATTCCTCGAACGATGCCCTCGGCTAACGAAAACGTCTTTGACATGAGTCGTGACTCCTGCTTAGGTCATTTCCGAGTTACATCTGCTTGATGGATGCCTCGGCTTCTGTCCGCGTGGGTCAGTACGACCTCCAGGCGAATATTGCCCTCTTCGAGCTTCATATCCTCGAATACGCAGGTAGTGGCTCCGGCGGGTAAATCGATCTGGTGCTTTGTGTCGTCTACCGTCAAAACCGCCTCGCCTGCCTGGGGGCTCGCATCGAATCTGCAGCAGATGTCGTATGAACCGTTGCTGGCTACGTAAAGCAACCAGTGTCCCATGGAATCGCGATGCCAGGGGCGTCCGCGGGTATGTCGCCAGTCCTGGCGTGTCAGCACAGTCGGATTCTCGTGCGGTGTGCCCACGTGCATGCGCGGCGGGGCGTAGTTGTCGAACCGAGTGCTGCTGACGTCGCGGAACCAGGCTTCGTATTCGCGTTTCATTCTGGCCACGACATCTGGATGCTGATCGGCAACGTTGTTCATCTCCAATGGGTCGCTCAACATGTCGTAGAGTTCCAATTTTGGTTCACCCGAGAAACTCTCCCGACCGAAACCAGTGGGGTGCACCAGCTTCCACATTTCGCTGCGAGCGGCGAAGTTGTTGTACAAAACAGGGCGATCGCCACGGTGGCCTTGGATGTAGATCGTTCGCGATTGTCGCTTCACCTTGGCACCCTTCAATTCCAGCAGCATGCTGCGTCCATCCAGTTTCAGTCCAACCGGTCGCTCGACGCCGCATGCGTCCAGAAGTGTGGGCAGCACATCGATGTGGGCCGACGGCGTAGCACAAGTGGTACCGGCCTTCAACTGCGACGGCCAGTGGACGAAAAACGGCGAGCGGATTCCGCCTTCGTGCACGTGCGACTTGTTGCCGCGCATTCCAGCTACGTAACGCCTGGCGTTGGGGCCGTTGTCTACCATGAAGATGACGACGGTGTTTTCCGTCATGCCAAGTGAGTCAAGTTTGGCGAACAGCTTTCCGACATTCTTGTCGACGTTGGTGATCATCGCAAAGATGCGGGCCCGCTTGTCGGTGTCCGCCTTTTTCGGCAACGCGTGGCCTTTCTCTTGCGGGAATTGATCGTTGTTCAAGTTCATCTCTTTGTACATTTCGTACTCGGCCTGCGGCACGTCGTGAAACGGACCGTGCGGGCAGTTGTCGGGTAGATAGACGAAGAACGGTCGGTCTTTCTTCTGAGTCGTCTCGATGAACTCGATGGCGTTGTCGTAATAGACGTCGGTGCAGTAGCCCGTCATTTGCTCCTGTTTCCCGTTGCGGAACAGGATGGGATCGGTGTACTTGCCTTCGCCGCCCGGTGGGTCGGATGGTTGCCCGATTCCGCCGCCTCGATGTACCAGTGACGCTTCGAAACCCTGATCCATTGGTCGCATCGGGTAGGAATCGCCAAGGTGCCATTTGCCGAAGATGCCCGTGGCGTAGCCCGCGTCGCGCAAGAGTTCGGCAATCGTTACTTCCTCCGGATCCATCATGGCGCGCCCGATGTACGTGTCGATGCAGCGGGTGCGGTAGTTGTATCGCCCGGTCATCAGACACGCCCGAGTCGGCGCGCAGACCATCGAAACGTAAAAGTTCTCCATTGCGGCGCTGCGCCGGGCCATTGCATCGATATTAGGCGTCTTGATCACCGGATTGCCAGTCGCGCCGAGATCGCCGTAGCCCTGGTCGTCCGTCATGATCAACACGACATTGGGACGCGCCGCCTCGGCAACGACTTGGCCGCTCGCGGCGAGCAAGGTCACCAGGCATACAAGAGCGAAAGCGAGATTCTGCTGTGGTCGTCGCATGAGTTAGTCCTCGATGATCTTGGTGGAGATTGAGACAGATTCCCATCGGGCCGTTGCTTGTTCTCCTGCGAGCATAGTCATGTAGCGGCTCTTGTCAATTCGCCGTTTGTGGCGTTGGCGGAGATGTCGGCTTTTTCCTGTGTACGGTGAAACCGAGCCTCTCTCAGTTTCGCTTCGTCTGCGGACCCGTTATACTATCCGGCCAAATAGTTCTCTCATTTTACTAGAGGGCATTCCAAAACCTCGACACCAACGTTTCGTGAGCCGTAGGCGCTAGCCTCGGGCCTTTCCTGTATGGGCGAAATCGCCGTACTGCCCGACGCTAGCGCGTTCGGCTCAGGTTTTGAAATGCCCTCGATGCAGGAGGTGCGGTCACGGGCCGCTTCGAGGATTCTACCAAGAGAGGCAGTACATTATGTCCGACGACAACCAGGCATCCGAACAGAAGGAAGATCAGGGCAAGACCAGTTCGCGCTGGAGTGAACTGTACAAGACTGAAGACTACTGGGCTATTTGGCTGGGGCTGGCAATCATCGGAGTTGGCTTGGCAATCTTTCTGCCACGAGCGCCCGAGGGCATGGAGACGAAGATCCAAGAGTCCAATGCCGCCATGGAAAAGGAAGCCGACGAGGCGCCGTTCAAGACGATCGCTTGGTACAAGGCGGGCGACGCGAAGAGAAAGCTGAAGGCGACGAACGCCGACCTTCCAAAGACGATCAAGAAATACACTGGCAAGCCTCATGGCTGGAAGACCAACCCTATCGAGGCCTTCGTGGTGAGCGAAGCGCGGGCGGACGAGAAGAAGGCTGCCGCAGAGGCGAAGCTAGAGACTGCCGAGGAAGAACTCACCGAGTTGGAGACCGAAGCCCGGGCGGCCGAGGACGCTGCGCGGGTGGAGGACTTTGAAGACGAAAAGCTGAACGCAGATGCCGTGGCTGCCATCGGCAAGTGGCGCGACGCGAAGCCGAAAGTCTCCGCTGCTTCGAAGAAGCTAAAAGCGGCCAAACCTGTGAATCAGATAGGCTACCTGATCGTCTTGGGTGCCGTGTTTGCGGTGCTGTTCGGTTTCGGCATGCTTTTCATGGGTAAGTCGTTCGGCAAGTTTGTATTGGGCTTCTCCTTCGTCTTTCTCATAGCGGTTCTGGCGCAAATGTTTGCTGGCCAAGCGAACGTGAAATCCGCAGGTTTCGGTTACGCCGCTTGGGCGATCCTATTCGGACTGCTGATCAGCAACACGATCGGCACGCCCAATTGGGTCAAGCCCGCTGTTCAAACGGAGTACTTCATCAAGACCGGCCTCGTGCTGCTTGGTGCCGAGATACTGTTCGGCAAGATTGTCACCATTGGGATTCCAGGCATTTTTGTCGCATGGGTGGTGACGCCGATCGTCTTGATTACTACCTATCTGTTTGGGCAGAAGATCTTGAAGATACCATCGAAGACGCTTAACATTACGATTTCGTCCGACATGTCTGTCTGCGGCGTGTCGGCGGCGATTGCCACAGCGGCAGCTTGTCGTGCGAAGAAAGAGGAACTTACCCTGGCCGTCGGACTATCGTTGGTCTTCACCTCGATCATGATGGTGGCCATGCCAGCGATCATCCGGACTCTCTTTCCGTCCTTCTTGCCTGAAGGCTGGCAGGTTTTGGGTGGTGCATGGATGGGCGGAACGATCGACGCCACGGGCGCCGTGGCTGCAGCGGGTGAGTTCCTGGGCGAAAGAGCCCTCTATGTGGCCGCCACGATCAAGATGATCCAGAATGTGCTGATCGGTGTCATCGCTTTCGCCGTAGCTACATACTGGTGTTTGAAGGTCGACCGCGAGGCAGGCCGCGATGTTGGCATCATGGAGATTTGGTATCGGTTCCCGAAGTTCGTTATCGGTTTCATCGGCATGTCGGTGGCCTTCTCGCTGATCTACGGCAAGATGGGACCGGACGTAGGATACACGATGATCGATAATGGCGTTATTGCTGGTCTGACCAAGAGTTTTCGCGGTTGGTTCTTCTGCCTGGCCTTCGTGAGTATCGGATTGGCGACGAACTTCCGTGAATTGAAGGAGCACTTCAAGGGAGGCAAACCGCTTATCCTGTACGTGTGCGGTCAGTCGTTTAACCTCTGTCTCACGCTGGTGATGGCCTACATCATGTTCTTCCTCGTGTTCAAAGAGATCACGGAGAAGATCTGATTTCCGTTTGGTGTGTGCCAAACGGAAGGAGCGCGTCGCAATGGAACGCTCGACAGACTGCCAACCAGTTTCGGCCGCGTCTTCGGGTGATGCTCGAGGTCGTGAGCCGAAGACGCTTGTGCGCTGGTTGCGATTCTTCGGGGGCGTGCTTGCGATTCTATTGGTGGCTTTCGTCGTCATTCCCAGTGTGCAGCGTCTGGGCCCGATCCGCGAGGTGCACGAAGCGATCGAAAGGTCCGGCATCGATGCTACCGCTCTTTTCTACACGGAGAGCGAAGTGTCCGGTGAGGCGGAGTCGTCGATCCGCAATGCGATTAAGTACTCGGCGCATCGCGGCGATGCAGACGACTCCGTAAGGGAATGACCTGTCGCGCTGTGCTTCACCGACTCGGTCTGAAAGGCAGTTGGTTCATCGTCGCAGTTCCCATGAGCCAGTAGAACTATGGCAGAGACGGAACGCAAGTTCAAGAAACGCCCCAGCCTCACCATGATGATCGTTGCTGGGTTGGTCGCGGGTTTTGCGTGGGGCATGTTTTTCGGTGAGCGTGGCGAGTGGGTCAAGTGGATCGGCGATGCGTTCGTCGGCCTGCTACAGATGACGGTTCTTCCGTTCGTCGCCCTATCGCTGACGTCCAACGTCGGTCGTCTGTCGTCCAAGCAGGGTGGTCGGCTGGCCCGCGTGGCAACCAGCGTACTGTTGTTGCTGTGGGTGATCGGTCTGCTGACGATGGTCGTCATGTCGGCCTCGTTTCCGAAGTTCGAGGCGGGTTCGTTCTTTAGTACCAGCCTGGTTGAAGAGCCGGAACGCCCGGACTGGCTGGCATTGTTCATTCCGTCCAACCCTTTCTGGTCGCTTGCGCACAACCTTGTGCCGGCCGTCGTTCTATTTTCGTTGGGATTGGGCGTCGCCGTGATGTCGGTTCCTAACAAGGAACTGCTGCTGGACAAGTTGGACGTAGCCATCCAAGGCCTAGCGCGACTAAACAGGATGGTGGTTCGTCTCTCGCCGGTCGGCATCTTCGGGATTGTCGGACACGCTGCGGGCACCATGTCACTGCAGCAGTTCGGCTTGGTCCAAGGATATCTGCTGGTCTATGGCGCCGCGGCACTGTTGCTGAGCCTATGGATCTTGCCTGCAATAATCGCCAGTTGCACGCCCTTTTCGCATCGCGACGTGCTGAGCGCCTCGCGAGACACGTTGATCACCGCCTTTATCATCGGCAACACGTTTGTCGTCTTGCCGTTGATCATCGATGCGGTCAAACGACTGGCCGAGCGGCGCGAACCGAACGCGAATAGTCCGGATCAAACGCCCGAGTATTTTGTCCCGTTAGCTTATCCGTTTCCAGACATAGGGCGTATCGTTGGCTTGATATTCATCCCTTTCGCCGCGTGGTTCTACGGAATGAGTATCGATCCGGGGCGGTATCCACAACTGATCGGCATCGGTTTCATCGGCGCATTTGCCAAACCGGTAGTGACTGTGCCGTTGTTACTGAATGTGGCCGAGATCCCCAGCGACATCTTCAACTTGTACTTGACCGTAGGCGTCATCGCCGCCCGCTTTGGCGACGTGATGAAGGCAATGCATCTGTTGGCGTTCTCGATTCTTACGGCCTGTGCATTGTCAGGTGTGCTTCGCGTGCGAGTGCGCGGACTGCTGGTTCGCGGCATGACCACGGTGCTGCTGGTGGCCGTCACGGTCCTGGGACTGCGCGGTTTCCTTGGCACATCGTTCAGAGACGAGTATAGCAAGCAGAATCTGGTGACCGCTCGCACATTGCTGTTGCCGCCCGTCGAAGCGAACGTATTGGAACAAGCCGGGCCCAACCCGACGCCCTTAGAGCCGAACGAAGATCCCATCCAACGGATCCGACGACGTGGCGTCATTCGGATCGGATACGAGGCGGACGAGTTGCCTTTCGCCTATTTGAATCAGGAAGGCGACCTTGTCGGCTTTGACATCGACATGGCTCATCAATTGGCAAGGGACTTGGATGTTCGGATCGAATTTGTGCCATCCTCCTCAGACGTCGTGCAGTCTCTTCGTGAGGACGAATTCGACGTCGCCATGTCGGGATTTGAAGGCACTGTACGCCGAGCGACCGAGTTGCCGCATGTGCCGTCCTACATGGACGTAACCATGGCCCTAATCGTGCCCGATTATCGTCGCCGCAAGTTTCGCGATCGCGAGCAACTGCGGAATCAGCCCGGCCTGCGAGTGGCTGTTGTGGCAGACAGCGCCGCGTCCGAATTGTCCGCTGCCTTGCCATCCGACGTGGAAGTGGTCGAGATCCCTACGGAACGCGTCTTCTTCGAAGCGGAACCTCCGCTGGCCGACGTCCTGGTGACCAGCGCCGAGGCCGGTTCCGCTTGGACGCTGGAGTATCCGCAGTTTGCCGTGGTCAAGCCCACCGGGCTGGACGTGTCCGTTCCGCTTTACTACCTAGTGGAAAAGGAATCGCAGTTCGAAGAATTCTTGGAAAACTGGTTGGCTCTCAAGCATCGCAACGGGGCGATCGATCGATTGTACGACTACTGGATTCTGGGAAAGGACGAGCAAGGCCGAGAACCTCGATGGTGCATCCTACGCGATGTCCTCCACTGGGTGGATTGAATCTGGTCGAAGCGGACGAGACCACATTCGATGTGGCACATGATCCGAGCAAGTGTCATCCCCATGGTTGTAGAAGAATGTAGGACGGATTGCTAATCCGTCCATCGCCGAACAGGAAGCTCCGAACAATGCTCAAGATCCATGCTATTGAACGCCGGAAGTCCAATCGCGGGTGCCTTTGCTTTGCGCGCGGCAGGGAGCGCGCTGCGACACCGCAGATGACTGCAGAGTTCGCGCAGCGCAAGATGTGCTGAAGCATGCCAGCGGTCAGGCAGCATCCTTTGGCTTTCAAATCTCAGGGGCCGACTTGATTTGCCGGTCTGCTAACGACAGAATTCATGGACCAAGAAACCGACAGGGTGAGAATCGGCAACTGCGTCGAGCACCCCGTCTATGAGAATCCGCCTCCTGCAGCGGAGCTGGATCGCGAAACGGACACAGAAACTGGTGAGCGTCGCTGATGAACGTCGTTCTGATCGGAATGAAGCACTGCGGCAAGAGCACGATCGGCAAGGCGCTCGCCGCGCGCTGGGATTGCCCGTTCCACGATGTCGATCCAATGATCGAGGCCACCCACGAACGTGACTCGGGAGAACGACTTTCCGTGCGCGAGATCTTCGAGCAACGCGGCGAGGTCCACTTTCACCGTATCGAAGGTCACGTGGTCTGCGAACTATACTTGATGCTTGATCGTCCGAGAAGTCGAGCCGTCCTCGCGTTGGGCGGACGCACGGCGCTGAATTCGACCGTTTGTGGGCTGCTGCGTGCCATCGGGCCGGTAGTCTATCTTCAGGTGGCACCCGAGTTCATCTTCGATCGCATCGAGCGTTCCGGCATCCCGCCGTTTCTGGACGCAGGCGATCCAGCCGGCGATTTCACGGCTCTCTACCACAAGCGGCATCCGCGGTACGAAGAGCTCGCAGATTTGATGGTCGGTGTCCAAGGGCTTGCCCCTGACGAAGCGGTAAACGTACTCGAGGCCCAACTCGATCAGCACGAACGTGCCCACCAGCAGCTATGGTCTTCGGGTGAATAGTGGTCGACCGCGGACTGGGTTGCGACTTGATCGTCTTGAACATCTACGAGCAGCCTTAGCCGCAATATTTCATCCGCCTTTATTGTATCCGGTTTTTCGAGGGTTT
>CAZUAH010000117.1:0-30393 GCA_964617665.1 uncultured Pirellulaceae bacterium | reverse complement strand
AAAAGCGATCTCGCGCCGCAGTCGGCAGGCGTCGGCGAACAGCACGTAGCGTGCTTCGACGTTTTCAGGCGGCACAGCGATGCTGGCCTTGTCCAGCGCTGCCAGTTCCTTTTCGAAAGCGACTAGCTTGGGCGCGGCGGTAGTGCTGCGCAAATCCGCCAACAACGCTGCCGTGCGCCGCAACACGATATCGGCCGGATCTCGGTCTTCCGGCAGCACCAGCGACTCGGGTCTGAACACCTCTGCCGCGATACCGTCGAATCGGGCACGGTCTGCCAGATCGTGCGTGAGCGCGGCGTACTGCCCTTCCCAGTCTGTCGGCAGATCGACACTTGACCACGCGTTCAGAAACTCGGGCATGCCGCGGATCGCCAGCAGCAATGATTGCCGAAACGCCTGGACTTCGCTATGCAACGTCGGCAACTTGCCGAGCGTTTTGGGATCCTGGGCGAGCAAACTCGCGATCGTTGCGTTCCATTTCGGTTCCGCGTCCGCGAGTCGATCGAGAAACGCCTCGCCTCCAGAGAACCGCTCCGGCATCGCGGCGGTCAGCGACTCGACCGCGGCCTTCAGTTCGCTGACGCTACCTACGTGAGCGACCGCGCCGCGATCTACACATTTGCCGGCCCACCGTTTCAGCGCGTCCCACCGCGCGTCTTCCGACGGCAACTGCGAGCGGATCATATCGGCTGCTTGCTGCTCGAACGCGTTTCGCAACTCGCCAAGCCAAAGCTGGCGGGTGACCGAGAGCGTTTCTTCCAGGCGGCGGGCGCGGGCAAACACCTCCAGCCAACGAGGATCGTTCGAATCTTTCTTCGCGTTCTGCAGCTCTGTCAACTCTTCCATCAGCGGTTCGCTCGCCACGCCGATCCGCGGCGCTGTCTGGCTCATGATCCATCGTTCAAAGTGTGTGTTGCCGGTTTGGAGGAACCAGTCCAGATAGCGCACGCCTCGCAGATCCTGCCGGAACCAGGCACCATGGGTCGGCCAGTCAGCCTGGATCTTGCGCCACACGGCCGGCAGTGGAGTTCCGGTCAATTGGCCTTCCTTTTGACCCTTGGCCCATTCAGCACAATTCGCGCGAGTAGCGATTATCGTCTCGGCCCAAGTCGCTTTCTTGACGTAGACCTGATCCGGCAACTCCGCAGCCGTCACGGTCGGCGCCCCCTTGTACAGCCACCACCACGGCAGCGACGCATGCCAGCAGAATCAATCTTGTGATGTAAAGGTGTCCGAGAAACGGGAGGGCGAAGCTCCTGCTGAGCCGAAATCCGGACACCGACACGCGGCTCGGCAGGAGCCTCGCCCTCCCGAAAACCGTAGACTTGAGCGGTTCGTATTTCCGGACACTCTCATTCATGTCGAAGCGTTTCATGAGCGGTTTCCTTTCGCATTGTCACGTCTCATTATGGCTAGACCATTGCGGATTGAGTACCCTGGCTGCTGTTGTAGGGTGGCAAGACAGAGCTACGGGGCCGTACTTCGGCGACTCATCCGTGGGTCTGCTGTGCCATCCGTGGGCGATGAGTTAACATGCTACTCGATAAACAGGCATACCAACCGAAGGAAGAGCGATGAGTACGAATTCTGTGACGCCGCGTCCAACAAAGGTATTGGGTATTCTCCTTCTTGGTCTCACAGCGTTTGCCTCGCTGTTGACCACTTCGACACTGGCCGCCGACGAGCGTCCGAACGTCCTTTGGCTGACTTGCGAGGACATCAGCCCGAGTCTTGGTTGCTACGGCGACGAATATGCCATCACGCCAAACCTGGACCAGCTTGCCAAAGAGGGCGTCCGATACTCGCACGCGGTGGGCATTTGTGGTGTGTGTGCGGTCAACCGCTCGTGCCTGATCACGGGCATGTACTCGTCGTCGATCGGATCGCAGGATATGCGCAGCCGGATCCGGCTTCCTGATTCAATCCCTACCTACAGCCAGTTGCTCCGCGAAGACGGCTACTACTGTACCAACAACTCAAAGACCGATTACAACTTCCCAACGCCGCGCGAAGCGTGGGACGAGTGTTCTGGCAAAGCCCATTGGCGAAATCGCAAACCGGATCAGCCGTTTTTTGCGGTGTTCAACTACACAGGCTCGCACGAGAGCCAGATCTGGGAGAAGAACCACGCCCGCCATGCGGCAAAGCTCAGCGAAGATGAACTCCACGATCCGGACAAAGCGCCCGTGCCGCCATTCCATCCGGACGTGCCCGAGGTTCGCCGCGACTGGGCCAACTACCACGACAATATCACAGCACTGGACAAATGGATCGCCGACCGACTGAAGGAAATCAGCGAGGCCGGCTTGGCCGAGGACACCATCGTGTTCTTCTACTCCGATCACGGTGTCGGTATGCCAATGTGCAAGAAGTGGGTCTGGGACTGGGGCCTTCGCGTGCCGCTGATCATTCGTTGTCCCGAAAAGCATCGGCACTTGGCTCCCGACGGGCCGGGCACTGTGACCGACCGGCTGGTCAGCTTTGTCGACTTTCCGCCCACGCTGCTTTCACTGGTTGGCATCGACGTACCCAACCACATGCAAGGCAAGGCATTCTTGGGCGAACAGGCCCAGCCGCCACGGCAGTACGCCTTCGCCATTCGCGATCGCATGGCCGAGTGGTACGAAACCATCCGCGTGGTTCGTGACAAGCAATACCAGTACCATCGCAACTTCATGCCGCACCTTTCGTACGCGCCGTTTTGCAGCTACACGCTGACCATGCCTACCGCGCAAGTGTGGACTCGATTGCACGAGGAAGGCAAGCTGAACCCGATCCAGGATCGGTACTTCCAACCCAAACCGACCGAGGAGCTGTACGATCTGGAAGCCGATCCACATATGATCCACAATCTGGCCGACGATGCGAACTGTGCAGACGTGCTTCGCCGCATGCGACAAGAACTTCACGACTGGCAGCTGCGCACGTGCGACCTGGGTTTGATGAGCGAGTACGAGATGCACGGCCGCGCGGAAGGTTCGCCCCAGTACGAAGTCGGTCAGAGCGAGGACAAATACCCGTTACAGCGCATACTGCCGGTCGCCGAGTTGGCCAGTGAAAGAGACGCGGACAATCTGCCGAAGCTACTTGATCTGCTTGACGACGACGAACCGATAGTCCGCTGGTGGGCAACGCTCGGGCTGGTGATGCTGGGCAAGGAGGCTCGACCGGCCGAACCGGCTTTGGAGAAGTGCTTGGCGGACGATTCGCCGCTTGTCCGTGTCGCTGCTGCCGAGGGACTATACCAACTGGGGCATGTGGATCAAGCGCGAGCTGCCCTGGTCGAGGCACTCGCGCATCCTACGCCGTTCGTGCGTTTGCGAGCGATGAATGTACTCTACCGCATGGGCGACGACGCCCGTCCGGCCTTGCCGGCGATCAAAGAGGCTTCGATCAAAGGCATCTACCCTGCCGACTATCTGAACCGCATGGTCAAGTACCTGCCGGAGAGATTGGGCGAGTGAATTCTTGCGGTGTGTCGAAGACATCGCTCTGCCGTTACGCGAAAATCGTTTAGGGTCCTACGATATGAAGCAGCCTGAAGAGAAAATTGCGGCGTTGACTGATGCGCTGGCCGAGGTGATCCGCGGCAATCGGGAGAGCATCGAGATGTTGGTTATCTCGTTGCTTTCAGGTGGCTCGGTGTTGATGCAGGATGTTCCGGGCGTGGGAAAGACGACATTGGCCAAAGCCGTGGCCAAGGCGATAGACGTGAAGTTCCACCGTGTCCAGTTCACTCCGGACCTCTTGCCTGCCGACATCTTGGGATCGTCAATATATCATCCGGTCGATGGATCGTTCGCATTTCGCCCCGGACCGATTTTCTGTAACGTGCTGTTGGCTGACGAAATCAACCGAGCATCGCCGCGGACGCAATCGGCCTTGTTGGAGGCAATGAGTGAATCGCACGCTACGATCGAAGGCCAGCGGCGCGACCTGCCAACACCGTTTCTCGTACTGGCGACGCAGAATCCCGTCGAGTTTCATGGGACGTATCCTCTGCCCGAAGCGCAACTGGATCGGTTTCTGATTCAACTGGAATTGGGCTATCCGGACGCGGAAACCGAGGTTGGGATTCTGTACGCCCAGGCCGAAACACATCCGTTGGATCACCTTCAGACGGTTTTGAGCGAGGAAGACGTTCTGGAACTGCAGAACACGGTCCGCTCGATTCGAGTGGAAGAGATCGTGTCGCACTACATGGTCGAGATCGTTCGGCAAACGCGAGCAGATGCGCGACTGAAGCTGGGCGTCAGCCCGCGTGGGTCCTTGATGCTGTTCCGCGCATGCCAGGCGGCCGCTCTAGCGTCAGGCCGTGACTACGTCCTGCCCGACGACGTCCAACGGCTGGCTCCCTACGTATTGCCGCATCGGCTGGTGATGACTCCCAAGGCCAAGTACGGCGGTGAATCGGCCAGGGACATCGTTACCGAGATACTCGGGCGCGTGAAGGTACCGTCATGAATTGGGAACGGTCCGCCGCGTATCGTTACCTCCGCTTCCTGTGGACATTCCGTTTTACGGCTGGCGGAAAGTGGATCGCGGTCGGCTTGATGTTATCGGCCGTCTACGGAAGTATTTCGGTCGACGTTCCCATCTACCAGGTTTTCTGCGTGCTGCTGGCGATATTGTTCGTGGACCGAATCGGCGGGTATCTGGTTCGTCCGAGGATGGACGTTGTTGGAGCGTTCCCCGAAAAGGCGACTGCCGGCGAGATTGTCACGGCGCAATACACGCTTGTGAACAAGCGAAGAATAACGGCCTACGAAGTGGGCCTACGGTTCTTTCGCTTGCCCAAGAGTTTCCAAGCAGCCGACCCGGAAACGACATTGGGCCACATTGGCCCCGGCGAGTCGCTTTCGTCTTCGATCCGCCTGAAACCGAATCGACGCGGGTTGCATACGCTGCCTCCACCGCGGGCCTATTCCACATTTCCGTTCAATTTGGCGCGAGTTGGCAGGTCCTGGGCCGAAGAGCCATCGCTCTTGGTGTTACCTCACTTTCATCCGATCGTTGGAATAGACGTGCCGGTTGGCACGCGGTATCAGCCGGGTGGGATTGCCCTGACATCGAACGTGGGCGAGTCGCCGGAGTACATCGGCAGCCGCGAGTACGTGCCCGGCGATTCGCCACGGCGTATCGACTATCGCTCATGGGCCCGCTTGGCCATGCCGGTCGTACGCGAGTACCAGGAGGAGTATTACTGCCGTGTTGCGCTGGTGCTGGACACTTTCGTACCGCGCGGACGCAAGCCCAGTCGGGAGGGATTCCCCGATCTGGAAGCGGCGATCAGCCTGTCCGCCTCGGTGGCCGACGCGCTGTCACGCGGCGAGTACTTGATTGACCTGTTTGCGGCTGGGCCGGAATTGTACGTGTTCCGCGCCGGTCGGCACACGGCCCATTTCGAGAACATCTTGGAGATCGTGGCGTGTGTCGACGCCTGCCGCAAAAACCCGTTCGACACTGTTGCCCCGGCCCTGGTCGACGAGTTAACCAACATATCGACCGTCATTTGCGTGTTTCTGGATTGGGATGATTCGAGACGGCAGCTTGCTCGCACTGCGCTCGAAATGGGGTGCAGCGTCAAGATCCTGATCGTCCGTGACGGCGAAACGACCGAACCGATCGACTTCGACGAAGGAAGCGTCGTTCAATTGAGTATCGCGCAGATTCGCGATGGTGGGATCGAGGTTCTATGAACGCGCAGCGGAGCTTGGCTTTTCTCCTGGTCGCCCTTCAGGCGGCGGCGCTGGCCTATTGCTTCCGCACAACGATCTTCTCGGTCGCGATCATCGTGGTGGCGCTGATTGGTTGGCTGTCCAACATTCGCCTCGCTTCGCCCTACGCCGCGCGACGATGGCCGATCGTGTTGGCCGTGTTGTACATTGTCCAGCGAACCGCTATGCCACCGTCCTGGTACTCGGGCACCCAGAGCTTCTGGTTTGCGGAAGCCTGCTTGACCGCCGAGTATTTCCTAGTATTTCAAGTCGGGCAATTCTTCGTCCGGCGCGATGGGGACCGACTTCCGTCGTACCTGCCGGTTCTGGCCATCGTGGCGTTGACGTTCACGGGCGATTTCCAGGCACGGGGTAACGCACGTGTGGTGTTTCAAGCGTTTTCCGTGACTCTGGTTGCCGTGTCGGCAGCCTACTTCGCAGCGTGCCGTCTGCGCAGCGGGGATCGACCGTCAAGGCCGCTCGCCAGTCACCGCATGCTACTGGCAACCGTTCTTCTGGCGAGCGGTGGGATCGGATGGATCGCGGCTAGCAACCTGCACCGACACTCGCGCAAAATTGAAATGGCGCTGGTCGCGGTGATGAGCCCAGGAACGCAGGCGGACTCCGCCGGTTTCTCTGGCCGAGGCAAACTCGGCAGCGTAGCCAGGCAGAAGGCCGGCTCGGGAGACCGCGTCGCGATACGAGTGTGGTCCGACAGTTCTCCGGGCTACCTGCGCGGCAGAGCGTTCGACACCTACCAGCAGGCAGAATGGCACACCGATCGACAACGAATCGTGTTAAGGCCAGACGGAGACAAAAACTCGCTGCCCAACGAATCGAATCTTCAGGGCGATGTCCGCACCTATTCGTTGTTTCGATCCGGCACCGACCCATGGAAACGGCTGGAGATCTGGCCGAGCCAGTCGTTCCACGAGGTCGTGTTTGTGCCGTCCAACCTTGCGGTTCTACAGACGAGTATCGACGGTCTGTCGATGGACATGCACGGAATCATCGAGGCGAAGGATGCGCCATCCACTACGGCGTATGTTGCGCGGACATCCGAGACAGCCAAGGGGCTGCCGCCGGCGACGGACGCCCGTGACGACCTTGTCCAGCAAATCCCCGACGTCGATTGGAGGCGTCTGACGGCCCTGCCGGAAGACCTCGACCCACGGATCCGAGAACTGGCCGACCGCGTCGCTGGGGAATCCGCCACGAGCGCACAGAAGATCGCGGCGGTTGAACGCTATTTCCTTGACAACTACCAGTACGATTTCGGAATCACCATCCCGACTGGCACGGATCCACTGACCTACTTTCTGCTCGAAA
Source organism: uncultured Pirellulaceae bacterium (assembly GCA_964617665.1). Taxonomy (GTDB): domain Bacteria; phylum Planctomycetota; class Planctomycetia; order Pirellulales; family Pirellulaceae; genus JADHUC01. The sequence continues at coordinate 23,347 of CAZUAH010000117.1, read as the reverse complement.
GACCGCCGGCCCATTGCGAGTACTTCGCAAGCGGCACGGCCGTCTTGCTGCGCGCCGTCGGCGTACCATGCCGGTACGTGACGGGATTCGTTGTGGCCGAGAGGAACGATTATGGAGACTACTGGGTTGCGAGAAACCGCGATGCACACGCTTGGGTCGAAGCATACGACAACGAGCGCGGCTGGATTGTGGTCGAGGCAACCCCCGCGAGCGGTGTTCCCCACGAGGCTCCCGCCTCGGCCGCCAACCAATTCTGGGACAACATCCGCGCCCAATGGCAGCGACTTGTCGCGTCGATACGGCAAGGCGGCGCGAAGGCGGTTTTCGGCTTATTGGGTCGATGGCTCATGCACCCGATGGCAATTATGGCCCTGGCAATCCTAGCGACAGGATTCGCGCTGCGTTGGATCTGGCACCACCGACGCCGTAAGCCTGCCCGTCCGCGCGACCCGTGCTTGGAGCGGTTGCAGAAGCTCCTGAATCGAATGGATGGGCGATGGCGGAAAGCTGGTCTATTGCGCCAGCCACACGAAACGCTCCATCAATTCGCCAGCCGCATAGCCTCCGCATCATCCGAATCCACGCACCGCCAAGCGGCCGAATGGTATCGAGAATTCGCCGCCATCCGCTACGGCGGTCGAGCCGACCCCGCCACCGTGCAGGCACTCCAGCAGACGTTCGCGGCAGCCGTCGAACGCCAAAGCTGAAGACGCCGTATCGCAGCGCTTTGTTCGCATCTACTGCGCCACGGGACACGCGCGATTGCATCTTCGATGAAAGAAGTCGACAATGTATGGTCGTTTCATACAATTTTGACTCTCGATGAGAACACAAACCCGTAAAGGAGGATCCCGACTGTGAGTAAGTCCACATATCCGAAGTCGACGCGTCGTAGTTTTCTGAAGAGATCTTCGGCGATTGCCGCAGGCGGACTAGCGGCACCATATTTCTGCACAAGCTTCTCCTCTCATGCCAAGGCGCAGGATGCCAACGATCGCTTGGGGGTCGGCTCGATTGGCGTGGGCGGACGCGGCGGCGGGATCGGCCGCGATGCGGGTGGCAGGGGTAACATGATCGCCTGCGCCGATGTCGACGCGAAACGCGCTGAACGATTTGCATCGAGGTTTGACGGCAAGTGCGAGATCTACAGCGACTATCGTCAATTGCTGGAGCGCAAAGACATTGACATAGTCACGATCGGTACACCGGACCACTGGCACACAAAGATCGCCATCGACGCAATGAAAGCCGGCAAAGATGTCTATTGCGAAAAGCCACTGACATTGACGATCGACGAGGGCAAGAAGATCTGCAAAGTGGTCAAGGAGACCAGGCGCGTGTTCCAGGTCGGCACCCAGCAGCGGAGTGGGCACCAGTTCCTGCTGGCCGTTGCGATCGCCCGCAGCGGACTGCTTGGCACGCCGCTCAAGGCAACCTGCTCGATCGGCGGCGCGCCGAATAGCGAGCCGTTCCCGACGGCCGATCCGCCGGAGTGCCTGGACTGGAACACTTGGCTCGGCCAGTGTCCCGAAGTTCCCTATACGCCGCAACGCTGCCACGGCAATTTCCGTTGGTGGCTGGAATACTCTGGCGGCAAACTGACCGACTGGGGAGCGCACCACCTGGACATCGCTCATTGGGGGCTAGGCAAAGAAGGCACAGGTCCGAACGAAATCGAAGGCGAAGGCACGTTTCCCAACATCCCGGACGATTTCGATCCGGTTGCTTTCTTTGCGGGCAAACAGAAGATCCCTAACGGCTACAACACGGCCATGCAGTTCCACATCGACTTGAAGTTCGCGGACGATTCGCAGATCCACGTGCAACACGGACCGGATAACGGCATCTTGTTCGAAGGCAGCAAAGGCCGAATCTTCGTCAACCGCCGTCGGATTACCGGCAAGCCAGTGGAAGAGCTGACTGATGCGGACAAAGAGATGTTCGAGCAGGAGATCAAGAAGCTGTACAAGGGCAAAGAACGACGTGGGCACATGCAGAATTTCTTTGACTGCGTGGAAGACCGAGGCGAACCGGTGTCCGATGTGTTCTCGCATCACCGCGAAGTAAGTTCCTGCCACCTGTGCAACATCGCCATGCTGTTGAAGCGGAAGCTGCGATGGGATCCTGAGAAGGAGGACTTCATCGGCGACGAACAAGCCAGCGCCCTGGTCAGCCGCCCGCAGCGAGCGCCGTTCACGATCGAGGCGTAGTGCTTACTTCGAACCTCAACAACCGCCATGCGCCGGCTGGCACGGTCAGTGTGACTTGGTTGTCGTGCATCGGGAGTCGCTCGCCGGTGATCTCGTCATAGCAGGCCAGACCTGCGATGGTTGCGGTGAGCGTTGTTTCGATGTCGGCTGGTGCGAACATCTCGGTGTCCATCAGGATGACCTGATAGCGACCGTTGCCGTCGCGTCTGGCGGAAATGAACACACCGTCGGCTCGAAACGGCAGTTGTGACGCGGCGGCTTTGACGGTGCTGACAATCGCGGGCATGGCGTCCTTTGCGGCCACTTTCGTGCCGTCCATGGCCACCAAGTCGCCATCGGTCCGGATTGTCGTCGCGATGCGGTTCACGCCGCGCGACGCTGCCTGGTGACCGACAATCGGCACGATGCCCCAGGGTGTCGATGGAAAGACGCCGTTCATCAGTTTCTTCGAGCCATACAGGTTTCGGGAAAACGAATGGGGACCGGCATTCTGCGTGGCGGACACGATGCCCAAGTTCAATAGGCCCGCGCCGTCGAACAGACTCACGCCATAGCGCGCCCACTGCATTGGGGCGTTGGCGACCTTCGGGCTTCTGGATATGCCGAATCCCACGGGCGAAACGCTCAACAGGTCGTCCGCAGTCACGGGGCCCAGGATTCCCTTGCGGAACAGTTCGACGGCCATGTGCTCGCGTCTGGCCTCGTGCGAGATCCTTGCACCGGTGGCCCAGATGGGGTTGTAGTGGCCTTTGTTGTCGATGGGCTCGAAATACAAGTGCCCTGATTCCACCATGATGTATCGCGCTCCAAGTGCGACGGCCATCACGTCTTGGCGCATCACGATATCGTCGGGGCAGCCACGGTAGTGCCCGAGCGGGATCGGCCAAAAATCCTCTTCGCTGGTGATGCCCCAAGTGTCGATTTCGCCGGCAAGCATCGAGCCCACATAGGCAGCTATGTCGCCGTTGTCGCTGTGCGGAAGCAGAGTCTTCAGTACGGGTACCAGCACGTGTTTGTACTGGGGCTTCAACAGAATCGCTCGGGCTTTGGGATCCGAAATCAGGGAGACCCAAAACGGTGCTTCTTCGGCAAACAGGATCTTCTTGTCTTTCTCGACGCAGATCTGGGCCAGTTCTTCCGTGCGTCGAAGGAAGTCGTACCACACCTCACTGGGATAATTGCACATCGTCTCCCAGGTCAGGTAGCCCTGGCAGGCAGTGGGTGCCACGTCCATGATCTTCTTGGCCGTTTCCGGCATGATGGTGGGCACGCCCATGTGGCTCACGACCGGATAGAAGCGCACACCCATCTCTTCCCACTTGCGGCACATGTCCAGCAGCTTTTTCTGGCTTGCCGCCAACGGCCCAACCGCGCAGATTCCGTCTCGTTTGTACTTTGCGACACCGGATTCCTTCAGCGTGAACATAAACGCATACTCGACGTTGTCGCACCGCATCTCGCGCATCTTCTTGTCGAGCACCTTGATCGTCGATCCAAACAACGTCGGTGCAATCGTGGCTTCCATCCCCCACAGGACGTGCAGCTTCTCGTCGCGCGATCGGGCCCGCGTCCGCGTGTCCTTGATCGCGTCGATCTGTTTGAGGATCTTGTCGAGTCCGTTTGTGACATGGTCCACAGACATGGCTTTGCACAGACCGAAATCTGCCGCTTCGATGCCTTTGTCGAAGTTGGCGACATAGACGTTCTGGTAGTGCAATCGCGAAAGCAGCGCCTCGTCGAATCCGTCGCCGTCCACATCGGCGGCGGATATGCTCAAGCACGGATGCCGGGTTTTCGTCCGCAGCAGGCTCTTGCCCGAGGCAGACAACAAGTTGAATTTTCCGTCGGACGCAAAGCTGGCAATTTCCAGACCCTTGTCGGATGTGAAGTTGCCCGCAACCAGCGATCGCGTGCCCCCGTATTCCCATGGGAACTTCCTCATGCCAGGGGCCTCGGCGCCGAGTTCCGCTCCCTTCTGTTTCAAGTCAATCGACCACAGCTTCTTGCTACGGCTTTCCGCTCGGACCTGTCCCAGACTTCCATACAGCAGATCTGCTTTGCCGTCATCGTTGATGTCCGCACAGTCGATCAGTCCGCTGCCGAGCGACGGCAGCATGAAGCGGCGCATGGGCTTATCGTCGGCATCCAGAATGCCAGGCAATTGCAGACTGCTGTGGTAGGCGATGTCCGTGCGCCCATCGCCGTCGATGTCGCCCGTGGCCAAGCCGGCCATGCGACGAACGAAGTTCTTTGGGGTGACGGTTTTGTCGAAGATCTTCTTGCCTTGGGAATTGTACGCAAGGATCTTTCCCATGTAGCCCGCGACAACGATGTCCGCACGATCGTCGTCATCTATGTCGCCAAGCTCCAAGAGGTAGACGATCACATCGGGCGAAATCTCTCGGCGGAGCTTGCCGGTGCGATCCAAAACGATGATTTTCGAGGCCGACGTGGCGATGATGGCAACGGTCTCCTCATTCTTGTCTCCGTCGATGTCGGCCGCCTCCATGGCCAGCGGCATGCCCTCGGTCGAATATCGCCAAAGTTGTTCGCCGGACGCGGTGACCGCGCAGATGGCATCCTGGTCGATTCCGCCTACGACAAGATCAACGTTGCCGTCGCCGTCTATGTCGGTCCCGCACATCGCATATGGAACAACGCCGACAGGGACGGCTTTGACCTCGTCTGCGTTGATCGCCGTTGTCAAGAACGGCAATAACACAAGACTGCAAAACAGCATGGGAGCGCAATGATGGTGATTGTGTCTTGCTGGTCTTGTGCTCATTAGGCTGTCTCTCTATTGCTACTATCCGAGCGGATGGGTTGCCGTGGTACGAATCCCGCGGCTGTTGTTGAATGCGTCGTTTAACCCCAAGCCCAACGGGCTGGGCGTTTGGCCGGACGCGCGGCCCGGTAGGCCAGCGGTTAAACGAGGATGCGCTCACAGTTGGCCATCGCACGTTTTCAACACGTGCCCAACACCTTCACCAGTGTCTCAAGAGACCATACCGCGACCCAGACGGTTTGGTTTCACTGTTACCGGCGTCCTTTGTGGAGTTACTTGTGATTTCCGTATCTGGCGCGGTAGAATCGTTGCCTGTGTTCTCCATGGACCTCGGATGAAATGTCTTGGGGGGACCTTTTCCACAGATCCAGTTCGAGGAGACTTAGTCATGACTCTGGTTGTCGAACGCGTTGATGTGTGGGCTGCAAGTATCAATGATCAGCCAGGCGGTTTGGCCGGGACGCTGGCACCGCTGGCGGAGGCAGGTGCGGATCTGAATTTCGTAGTCGCTCGACGGGCGCCCGACAGGCCGGGCACGGGCGTCGTGTTCGTGGCGCCGTTGGAAGGCGTCGCGCAGATGGCGGCGGCCGATCAGGCGGGCTTCGCCGTGGCCGACAGCCTTCACTCGGTGCGCGTCCAAGGCGACAACAGGCCGGAAATCGGCGCAGAATTCACGAAGAGACTGGCCGGTGCGGGGATCAACCTCCGCGGGTTGTCGGCGGCAGTGATCGGCGAGCGCTTCATCATGTATCTTGCAGTCGACACGAACGAAGACGCCGAAAAGGCGATGAGTCTCCTGCAGGCGTCTTGAACAGATATACGGAATCGATGTGCTGGGAGTTTCAGCCGTCGTCGGCCGGTTCGGCACGGGCCAACTCGGCGACGACGTGGTCCAGGCCGCGGACCACGCGGGCTGTGCGGTCGAAGTCGATCTTGTCGATGGTGTCTTCCGGATCGTGGTAGTACGGATATCGGAACATGGCCGTATCGGTCACCATCGCCGCCGGATACCCTTCCTGCCAGAACGACCAGTGGTCCGAAAACCCGACGCCTGGCATGCCGCTCGGCAGAGCGCCGCCTTCGCAGGGGAACTGTTCACTCTTACGGAACGTGGCAACCACCTGGCGGACCAAATCGCCTGAACCGATGTTGCCTACGATGGCGATGAAATTGCCTTCGGACGGATACAGCAATCCAAACGGTGCTGGATACTGCTGCGAACCTGGACGGTCGCTGTAGTAGCCAATGGTCTCAAGGCTGAGCATGGCCACCACGTTATCGCCCTGTTGTTTGCACTCTCGCGCATAGACCCACGAACCCATCTTGCGCGTCTGGAAGTAAGGCGGTTCCTCGTTCACAAACGCTACGAAGCGAAGCGTTCGATCGGTCTTGCGATCCGAATACCTGCGAGCCAAAGCGAGCACCGCTGCGACGCCGCTGGTATTGTCGTTCGCTCCAGGCGCACCATGGACGGTGTCATAGTGGGCCCCGATTACGACGACGTTCTCCGGTTCGCTCATGCCGCGGATCTCGACCTCCAGATTGTGGCAATCGCAGTCGGAGACCCGATACTCCTGCCGTCGCACTTCGTATCCTGCCGTGACAAATTGGGCATCGATATAGTCGGCGGCCTCCTGCAATGCCTCCGGCCGGTTGTACACGTTCCGTTCGCCGATATCGACCGACAGGTGCGCCACGTCCTGACGCAACTCGTCACTGAGTTGCGTCAAGGCATTGTCCGCCACTGGCAGCTCGCCCTGATAGCTTTCGCCCGGCATTCGAATCATGGTCCACCATCCCACGACGGCAATCACAACAAGGAGGACGATGGTTGCGCATAATCCCCAGAGCAATCGTCGCCTTCTCCGTTTCTTCTCGGCCAGCCGTTTGTCGGCGTAGGCCTCGCCAGGTTTCATGGTTGCTGTATTCTCATTTCTAACATGCCTTCTTGGGGCCTGCTTGCCATTTCTTCCACATCAGGCGCTTGCCAGCATTAACAGCCGTGCCCGTGAACTGTTACGATAGTCATTTTAGCAGACAATTCAACGGCGAATCGCACGGCGATCGGAAAGGCACGGTTATGCGAAAGATCATGGCAATGGCATTGTTGTTACTCGTGGGCGTTTCGGGCGCTGCCGAGAAGCACGACTACCCGCTCTCGCCCATGTCCTTCGAGAAGGTCACTTTGCAGGACAACTTCTGGCTTCCCCGGCTTAAGCTGCAGGCCGAATCCACCGTCCCACACGCTCTGAGGCAGACCGAACCGGCGGTCGAAAACTTGCGCCGTTGCGGCAATTTCTTGCTCGACCGAGGCGGCGAGCTGCCATTCACCCACCGCTTCATCTCGTCCGACCTGTACAAGGTGATGGAAGGGGCCGCGTATCTGTTGATGATCAAGCCGGATCCGGCACTTGAAAATCAGATAGACGAAATCATCGACGCCATCGCAGATGCACAAAAGGACGACGGTTATCTGTACGTGTCGCACATTTGCGGAGTCGCCAATCCGCGCGTCATGGGCGAGACGCCCTATTCATGGGTCGTCCACAGCCACGAACTGTACAACCTGGGCCACATGTACGAAGGCGCGATTGCCTATTACAAAGCTACGGGAGAATACAAATGGCTGATGGTCGCCGAGAAGAGCGCCCAGCATTTCAACAAGGTGTTTTTCGAGGGCGATCCGAACTACAACAACGGCAAACCGGTGATGCAGGCGCCGGGACATCAAGAACTGGAACTGGCCCTCTGCAAACTCTACCGAGTCACGGGCAAACGCCTCTATCTGGATATGGCGAAGCGGTTCCTGGACATCCGAGGTGTGACTTATCGACCGGAAGGCGAAGGCGTCATGTCGCCGTCTTACGCTCAACAGCACAAGCCTGTGGTTGAGCAGACCAAAGCCGTCGGCCACGCCGTGCGTGCGGGCTATCTGTACGCGGGTATGGCTGATGTCAGCGCGTTGACCGGAGACATGTCGTATGCCCAGGCGGCCGAGAAGATCTGGCACGACACTGTTGACACCAAGATGCACATCATCGGTGGACTGGGAGCCACGCACGGGATCGAGGGCTTTGGCCCGGCCTACGACCTGCCGAACCGGACCACGTACAACGAGACCTGTGCGGCGGTGGCGAACGTGTTCTTCAACTTCCGCATGTATCTGTTGCACAAGGACGCGAAGTACTTCGACGTGGCCGAAGTGGCTCTGCTGAACAACTCGCTGGCAGGCATGGGAATGGCTGGCGACAGCTTCTTCTACGTCAACGTCCTGGAAACCGACGGAGTCCGGAAATTCAACCACGGCTCGGGCGGTCGGGCCGAGTGGTTCGGCTGTGCCTGCTGTCCGTCAAACCTGGCCCGCTTGATTCCGCAGGTTTCCGGTTACATGTACGCCCACACCGACAATGAAATCTACCTGGGCCTTTACGGCAGCAGTCGAACAGAAATCCCTTTGGCCGGTGGCGATGTGGCGATCGAGCAGAAGTCGAATTATCCCTTTGACGGAAAGGTCGTCTTGACGATCAATCCGTCGGAGGAACAGCAGTTTGCCCTAAAGCTACGAATTCCCACGTGGGCCCGCGAGCAGTTTGTACCCGGCAAACTCTATCACTTCGTCGACAATCTCAAGCCCAAGTGGACGCTGAAGGTCAACGGTCAATTGCTGGACGTAACGTTGACCAAGGGACTCGCGACCATCGTCCGAACCTGGAAGCCGGGCGACACGGTTGAACTCGATATCCCTATGCCCGTCCGCTACAACACGGCGATTGGCCAGGTCGAAGCCAATCGCGACCGCATCGCCATCACTCGAGGGCCGTTGGTTTACTGCGCGGAGCAGGCCGACAACCCAGCATCCGAGAAGACGGGCGAACGAGCCGACGTCGTACAACGCTTCTTCATTCCCGAACCTGCCGACGGGTCTGGTATTCAAACCGAAGTCATCACAGAAGGCCTATTGCAGGGGGTAGTTCGAGTCTCAGTACCCACGATGGAAGCTGCTGGCGATTCCATCAAAGAGGCAACCGTCAAAATGATCCCCTATTACGCCTGGAACAATCGCGGCGAGCAGTCGATGATCGTTTGGCTGCCACGTAACGAACCGCTGGCACGCAAGTATATGGTCAGCAACCAACTGGCCACGGCGGACTACGGCAAGGTTCAGGCCACGCACACGCACGAAGGCGATACCGTCGCCGCAGTCGTCGATGGCAAGATCCCACAGACATCAGCCGACCAGGAACTACCGCGCTGGACCAGTTTGCCTTTCAACAACAGGGGCCAGAACATCATTGTCGCGTTTGACGAGACAAGGAATGCCGAAAGCATTGCAGTCTATTGGTACGAGAATCCGGAGAGCGGCAAAGTCAAACTCCCGCGTGGATGGTGGGTGGATTACAGAATCGGAGACGGTGACTGGACGCGCATGAAGAGACACGTTGACGATTCCTTTGGGCTGGAAAGGGGCAAATTCAACGTCGTGCGTCCCAAGGACCCTCTGCGCTGTGACGCCATCAGCATTCGAATTCTCCCACAGGTCGGCTATTGTATGGGGGTCCATGAGATCCAGGTGGAGTTCAAAGATTAGCCGTCAGGAAAGGTCTGACAACGATGAAAACTGCGATATGTGCTTCAATCATGGCTTGGCTCCCCGGCGTCTGCCTCGCTCAAACGCCGACGGGAGAGTACGTTCGTGATCTGCAATCGAGCGTGCCTGCGGTTCGCGAACGAGCCGCCGTATCGCTCGGAAACATCGGAGACAAGCTTGCGGTACCGGCGCTAATCGAGGCGCTGGACGACTCGGAAGACGGCGTGCGACGAGAGGCCACCAAAGCTTTGGGGTTCATCAAAGACGCGCGTGCCGTGCCGTCGTTGCTCGAAGCGCTTTCGGACCGCGATGCCAACGTCCGGATGTACGCGGCATATGCTCTTGGCGAGATCAAAGACGCAAAGGCCGCCTCTGCGCTTCTTAAGGCTCTAAACGACCCGGAATGGTACGTCAGAGACCAAGCTGCGTGGGCCCTGCGCGAAATCCGTGATCCGAAGATCGCCGATTCGCTTGTGGCGGCACTCACAGAAGACAACGCCGACGTAACACAGATCTTCTGGCTGCTCGGGTGCTTGGAAGACGCGCGAATTTGCGATCGCCTTGCGACGTTGCTCAAGAACCCCGATGCAAGGACGCGTATGCGTGCCGTTCACGGGTTGAGTACCCTCGATGGTGCCAATGTGATTGATCCCCTAATCAGTACGCTGAAGGACAAAGATCCCGGCGTTCGCTGTTGTGCCGTTCGAGCGCTGCTCAAGACGGGGGACAAACGCGTGAAGAAACCGTTGGAGGAGTTGGTTGCACGGGAGCAAGACGCGGCCGTGCGTGGGGCGGCGAAAAATGCGCTGATCGAGATGTCGCCCAGCAAGCACCTTGCGGCTTGGTGGAGTTTCGACGATCGAAATACCGAGGTCGCGAAGGATATCACGGGCCGCGGAAACGATGGAAGGATACTGGGCTGCACACCGGTGGACGGTAAAGTTGGGGCGGGACTGCAATTCAGCAAGGGCAAGTACATCGAATTCGGACAGCCAGCCGGCCTGCCGATAGGCGGCAAGCCGTTTACCGTCATGGCATGGGCGAAATCGGATGCGAAGAACGGCGTTGTCATCGCCCGAGGCGGAGCGTTCTGCGGTTACTCGTTATATATCAAAGACGGCGTCGCCAAATTCGGCATTCACCGATTGCAGGAGGACCCAGCGCATATTGCAGCGGGAACAGAAGACGTTGTCGGATCGTGGGTACACATGGCGGGAGTGGTAAACGAGGACTGCATCGAGTTGTACGTCAACGGAAAGCTCGCCGCCACCACGAAGACCCCAGGCTACATACCCGGCAACTGCGGACAAGGCATGGAAATCGGTTACGACGTATCAAACAGCCCCGCGGAAATCATCGACCACTTCGAAGGGATCATTGACGAAGTGAAAATATATCAGGCCGCGTTGAGCGAAGAGGACATCGTAAGCCTGTATCAAACAGAATAAGAAGTTGGCCCAACGAATTCAGGGCGGCAGCGAATAGAGCTATCCGACAGTGAAGAAGATGCGAAGCGATTTGAAGTACCCGGAACTCAGCTATGACTTCGTTGGGTGCGCTATGCAAGTTCACCGTGAGCTTGGACCAGGACAGAACGAACGTTTCTACCATCTTGCACTGGCCGAATCGCTGAAACAGAAAGGGATCGCGTTTGAGTACAAGCCGACTGGCGTACTTGTCCATCGAGAAAGACGAGCGGACGAGTTCGAGGCAGATCTGATCGTGGCAGACACATTGATTGCTGAACTGAAGGTGCTTGATTCTGGTTTCGCTGCAGAACACTTCACACAATCGATATGCTACCTGAAATTCTGGAAGAAAGACCTGGGAATTCTGATTGACTTCGGCAAGGAGAGCCTCGTTCACAAACGAGTTCCGTACACCGAAAAAAGAGGAAGCCTTGACGAAAGACCACTGAACGAGAGCTTAGCCGTGCTGGCAACCGAAGACCGGAAGCTTGCCAACGTCATCGTGGCGGCGATTGTCCGACTGAATGGGCAATACGGATTGGGCTACCGGGATACGACGTACACCGGCCTGCTGCGAGCCGAGCTAGGAGCCGAAGGCATCTGTTTTGTCGAAAAGCCTTCCGTGCACCTGTCATTCGATGGTCAGAAACTGGGGATGGCCAATCCAGACTGTTTCTTGGTCCAAGACCGTTGCGTGGTCAAGATCTATGCACTATACGACGGCATTCACGCAGCGCAACGGGCGACCGTCCAGGCATACGCGCGACATCTCTCAGTCCCATTCGGCCTCGCTGTGAACTTCGGCAAGCGATCGCTGGAGATCCAGGCCGTGCTTTCACAGTCTTCAAATTCGTTGCCGCCCTGAATTCGTTGGGAAATCTCTGCATGCTTCCATACAGACGAACGCATTTTTCATGTAAGCAGCTTTGCACCTCAATAAGGAGAGACAGATGCTTCGACGTTGTCTTTTTCGTTTCTTAGCAGTACTGGCTTTGATCTGTTCGCCGTTGTCTGTGGCTTTTTCGCTGGGCACTGACATGCCGGGAAAGAAGCGGCTGGAGACGGCATCGCGCATGGTTCAGTCGAGCGGCGCGCCTGGCGGCTTCTGCGCGGTTGTCGGCAGTACCGACGCGGACTTGGCCCTGGCGTTGGCCAAGCAGGGCGCGTTCCAGGTCCATTGTTTGTGCACGGAGGCAGATTCTTGCGACGACGTTCGGCAAGTGATGCGTTCCCGCGGCATGTATGGCACTGTGTCTGCAGGTACGTTGGACGGGGCTCGACTTCCGTACACTGATAACCTGATCAATATCGTCGTCGTCGATTCGTATCCCGACCTCCGCAAGAAAGGTATTTCGCTGGACGAGGTAGTGCGTGTCCTGGTTCCACTCGGGACCGCCTTCATCGGCATGTCAGACGATGGCGAAGCGAGCGATTCGCTGAAGGACCTGACCGCACAGCTTCGCGCGATGGGAATCGACGATGTGTCAATCGACCAGACCAGCGATTGGGTGTGTTTCAAGAAACCGTGGCCGGTGGACATCGACGAATGGACGCACTATCTGCACGGCGCCGACGGGAATCCCGTTGCTCAAGATCGCGTGGTCGGTCCGCCGGAACGCTATCAATGGATCTGCGAGCCCATGTGGCTGCGGTCTCACGAAACTGACTCGAGCCTAAGCACCGTTGTCACATCGCGCGGCCGGTTGTTCTACATCGCGGACGAAGCACCGATCAGCCTGGCAGGCGATCACTCGCTGCCCGACAAGTGGTTTCTTGTGGCACGGGACGCGTTCAACGGGGTCCAGTTGTGGAAAGTGCCAATTCGTCGCTGGGGATGGCGCGAGTGGAAGCACTCGTGGTTTACCTGCCGGCCTGGAGATTTCCCGCTGGACATCCGCAAACGCATCGTCGCCGTGGGCGACAAGGTGTATGTAACACTCGGCTACAGTGCTCCAGTTTGCGAACTGGATGCGAAATCAGGCGCTATATTGAAGACATACGCCGGTACCGAACACGCTGGCGAGATCCTGTACGTGGACGGCAAGCTGATATTGCCGTTGCTTCGTGAGGACCAGATCAGGATGGTCGCAGTTGACGCCGACAGCGGCGAGAAGCTGTGGGAGAGCGAGAACACCTACCGTGGCAGCACGGTCGACTATGTCAAATGGCGATCGGCGTACGGTAGCGTCAAGCCGCCCAAGACTAACCCGGCCGCGAATGCCGCCACTGATGGAAACGTGGTCGCCTTGATCGACGGCCCTGATATCGTCTGCCTCGATTTCCGGACGGGAGAGGAGAAGTGGCGAGCCGCCTTCCCCACCGAACAAGCCGATCTGACGGCTGGCAACATCCAGTCGAACGGGAACCTCTGGAACGGCACGATGATCGTCAGCGATGGGGTTGTGGTCCATGCCAGTCCGAACAAGTTGGCGGGGTTTTCGGCCGATAACGGCGAAATGCTGTGGAGCCAACCAAAGAAATACATTGGCCATCTGTGGTACGAATGGAAAGACGTGTTCGTGATCGACGGCTTGGTTTGGACGTGGAGTGCTGAATTGGAGGAGGGTTTCTTCAATATTGGTGGGGCTAGAAGACAACGCGAGCTATGGCCGCGGACCGTGAACGGATACGACATCAAGACGGGTGAAGTGAAAAAGGAGGTGCCACTCGGCCCCATATTCAAGACACATCACCATCACCGCTGCTATCGAAACAAGGCCACATCGCGTTACATTCTAGCCAGCCGTCGTGGGACGGAATTCGTCGATCTTGAACAAGGCAAACACACCGTGCACAACTGGGTCAGGGGCACTTGTCACGTAGGCATGATGCCGGCAAACGGCCTGCAGTATGTGCCGCCTCATCCGTGCCAATGTTATATCGAGGAGAAGCTCAGCGGGTTCGTCGCGCTAGCGGCGGAGAGGAAGTCGAAGAGTCGAAGAGTCGAAGGGTCAAAGAGTGCGAGACTCGAAAAAGGCCCGGCGTTCGGAGCGGTCAGAGGTCAGCGGTCAGCGGTCAGCGAGGAAGATTGGCCGGCCTTCCGTCATGATTCCATGCGCACGGGATCGGTCAACACAGAGGTTCCGGACGACGTGGTTCCGCTATGGCGAGCGACGATTGGCACGCGTGTGTCCTCGCCGATCATCGTTGCCGGCAAGGTCTTCGCCTCGCTGATCGACGAGCATCATGTTGTGTGCCTGGACCGGGCGGACGGAAGCAAGAAGTGGGAGTTTGCCGCAGGGGGACGCATTGACTCGCCTCCGACATATTTCGAGGGCACGGTTATCTTCGGATCGGCGGATGGATGGGTGTACTGTTTGCGGGCCACTGACGGGCAATTGGCATGGCGCTTCAAGGCGGCGCCGGAGGATCGGCTGATCGGTGCTTTCGGCCAGTTGGAATCGGCGTGGCCCGTGCATGGAGGCGTGCTGGCGCAGAACGGAACGGCGTATTTCGCCGCGGGACGGTCGTCTCAGCTTGATGGCGGCATCTACCTGTACGGCGTCGATGCAGCCACAGGCGAACTGCTTCATCAGACGAAGCTGGAGGGACCGGATTACGTCATCGACTCGTCTGGACAGAAGTTAGTTCGTGAGGCAGATACCGAAGACAGTTACGATGACAACTTCAAACTGCCCATGGGGTCGCTGCCGGATATCTTGACAGGAGACGGGTCCAATATCTACATGCGCTCGGTGGCGTTTGATGCCGAGTTGAATCGTGCACGCGGAAAGCCGCCGCTCGAGACGGGAAGCGGTCTTCTGGAAGACAGCTACTTCAAACGGACTCCTTGGAAGTTCGGCGGGGAATACGCACGGCTGATCGCTCACGACACACGATCGGTGTATTACGTACGCATGTTCGACAGCCTGCGAGGCTTGGACCCAACCGTGTTCTTCACTCCGTCCAACAAGGGATATCTGCTGTTCGCAAAGAACGTGAAAGGCAATCGGTCCGCTTGGTCGGAGAGGATTCCGGTACGAATCCGCGCAATGGTCCTGGCCACCGGACGGCTGTTCGTCGCGGGCCCGCCGGACGTCGTGGATACGAAAGATCCGCTGGGCGCGTTCGAAGGCCGCAAAGGCGGCGTGCTGTGCGTCATTGATTCGGCTTCCGGTGAGAAACTCGCCGAGCACAAGCTACCCTCGCCGCCCGTGTTCAACGGCGCTGCAGCCGCGGCCGGGCGAGTCTACATTGTGGACCAAAAAGGAACCATCACTTGCTTCGGGAAACAGTAGGGGAAAGTGAACATGGCCGCCAGATTCCATTTGATCCCAAGTGGTGCGATGCTCGCTGTGTTGGTCGTGACGTGTACCGCATGCGGTGATCTCTATACCGACGGAGTGTTATCCCTTGATTGGCTGGTCGATTCAGCCGACGAGATCCACCGGGTGCAGTTTGTGGTCCGGGAATCGGACGGCGGCGTGGTTTCCGAGCCGCGCGAGGTACTCAAGCCGAAGTCGGGCAAGTCGGCGTTGAAGACAGATGACGTGGCACGCATCCGGCCGCACCTCCGGCCTCCGCGTTCTGGTGAGTGGTTGTTCTTCGTTCGTTTGACTGAGAATGGCCAAGTGGGGCTCGTGCGGGTAGTTCATTTGGATCACCCCATGGCGTCGTACAAGACAGCCGCTTTCACTCGGGACGGTACGCCATTACGTGACCGCGACGCCATTCTCAGGGCACTCAAGGCGCGAATAGCACTTGGACGCCATCTTCCGTCCCGATGCAATCGGGGTGCCGTGGAAGCCCTTAGGCGGCTGGCCCACTCCAACGGACGAATCAGTTCGACGACTTCTTCGTATCCATTTGGCGATCCAGCCCCACTGGAGCAATTCCTTGGTGGAATGCTGGTTCGAATCGATTGCGACGACTGGGATCAAGAAGGACCTTACGACGCGGATACCTGGCTCAATGTCGCCGTGGTACCCGTCGAACCCCACGATCACGAACGATTGCTCGAAGCAGCCCGGCTCGGAGAGCAGTACAAGGGTTCGCCGAGATACTGCCACCCGATCCCCTGTCTGGTGAACTTTCCGGGCAAGAAGACCGAGGAGTCTTTGCGTGAGATGCTCCGGGATCCAAAGGCTCGGCGCAGTCACGACTCCCGGATCGCCGCCTACGTGCTCTGGTATTTCCACTATCGCTTGCAGGCTACCGATCCACTCGACCAACAGTTGATCGGCTCGTGGCGTCTAGAGGGGCAGCGCGAGCGGATCGACGTCAAGCTGGAAAAGGACGACACGTTCACGGCGACTGCGTGGGACTGGAACCCGTTGGACGACAGTTGGTATACGAAGGAGATGCCGCGTCGCGCGTGGCACGGCAAGGGATACTGGGTGGTGCGCGACGGACAGCTTTCCATCTTCCGAACGCATGCCTTTGGGAGCAAGAGAGAGCGTGAAATCTTCGCGGACAAGCCGATTTTGAAAGTGACCGAGGCCAACGTCGTGCTGAAGGGTGGACCGCCCATGAGGCGAAAGAAAGCGGCCGAGCCCCCGTACGCAAAAAGCCCGTCGCCAAAGCAGATCGACATTCGTTTGGACTTGGCCGACTGCCGCAGGTTTTTCCACTCGCAGCGTCTGGTATTTGTAGGTTCCGTCTTCGACAGCGGGTCGTACGCGGCTGAGTTTCGTAACCAGTACCGGGAGAAAGTCACTCTGCTGTTTCCCAATCATGAGTACTGGACCGACGAAGCAAAGAAGCAGAACATTCAGCCGATCTTGTTCCATTTCCACGACGAGCGAGAGCAGGTGGACTACTACTACGAGATTCTGCGGCGGTCGGACGAAGAGAGACGATTCGCGGCGATACTGCAACGAGCCAAGGTTGGACGGGATGAGCTGACGCCGGACAACATGGAGCCGCAAGAGCGAATCAAGTGGGTGGTAGCCCGAATCCGCGATCGCCAGCCCGTCGTGAAACAGGCGGCGAAGTAGGCCGGACAACGCCCTGGCCCCAAGTTTCCCCGGCGGGTTCAGTCTAGGGGAATTCCCAAAGAAAACGGAGCAGGCGGTGGCCTGCCCCGTCTTGAGGTTCCATTGTCGTCGCGGCTGTCTACATGCTGGGAATCTCGTATCCCTTGCGTTGCTCGCGGGCGAAGAACGATGCGGCTTGTTCGTCGCCGATGATCTTCTCTGCCTTCGGATCCCACTTGATCGTTCTGCCTAACCGGGCGGCAATGGAGCAGAGGTGACAGGTGTTCAACGTCTGAACGTGGCTGTACACGTCCGAGACGGGTAACCCGCCTTCGCGGATGCACCGGTAGAAGTTGTTCTTGTGGCCCTCGGCTGGCTTGCCTTTGTAAAGGCGGGAAAGGTCCTCGTCGCCATACTTGCCTTCGTCCCAGTTCTCTTCGATGGGCTTGCCAGCGATCTTGCCGCGGCTGACGAAGATGCGACCCTTGGTTCCTTCGAACAGGACACCGTTGTCGCTTCGGCTATCGACGATCATCTCGATTCCGTTGGCGAACTTGCACCTCACGGCATAGTCGTGGGCCGTGTTGTAGCAGTCGTCTACCGTGGGGTAACCATTCTCGTACGGCACGGGATGATTGGCGTCGGCGCCGTCGATTTCGATCGGTCCCATCCCTTCTTTGTCATGCTCGATCGCCCAGGTGGCGATGTCCACGTGGTGGGCACCCCAATCGGTGAACTTGCCGCCCGAGTATTCGTACCACCAGCGGAACTGATAGTGGCAGCGTTTGTCGATGTATTCGACCTTGGGCGCCTGGCCCAGCCAGAAGTCCCAGTCGAGTTGTTCTGGCGGATCAGTCTTGGGGAACGGGCCGCCCTTCGGACCACCGTTGATCCCGACAGTGATCGTCTTGATGTCTCCCAGGAGACCCTTCTGCACCATGTTGATGGCGCGGAGGAATTTACCCCGGTCGCTGCGCTGTTGAGTACCGATGAAGAAGATCTGATCTTTGTACTTCTTGCAGGCGGCTCGGATCAGTTGGTTTTCCTCCAACGTCAACGTCAGCGGTTTCTGGCAGAACACGTGCTTGCCGGCCTGAAGCGCCTCGATGCAGATCTTGACATGCCAATGGTCAGGCGTGACCACACTGACCACGTCGATGTCGTCTCGTTCCAGGACCTTGCGGTAGTCCTTGTACGCATCGGCTTTGCCTTTTCCGATGTTCTTGTCATTCTTGGCACGGTCAGCATGCCGTGAGTCGACATCGCAAACCGCCAGGATGTCGCCGAAACCGGCATGGCCACGGGCATCGCCGGTGCCCATGCTGCCTACACCGATGCAGCCGATCCGCAGCCGATCGTTAGCCGCCTCGCCGCCGAAAGCCTTCCGGCTGGAAAGGAAATGTGGAACGGCGCCAATCGCGGCGGCCGCCGCCGTCGACTTTTTCAAGAAGTCACGCCGTGTGGTACGAGAGCTATTCATAGTTGAATCCTTCTGTTAGCAATACGGTGGGACAGGATGAGCATCGTTCGAGAAATAGTCGTCGGATCAGCCGGAACGCGCTAGCGTCCGGTTCTCGCAGAAACCGTGGGCTATCGCCCAGCGGCTGATTTTCAAATGTGACAGTAATCTCTCGAATGATGCTAAGCAGGTAGGATACTCCGTGATTCCACAATACAAAGCCGCAAGCGGCTGTGCTTATGATAATTCCTCGCCCAACTTCTGCAACGCGGGTCCGTTTTTTCCGAGGAACATCTCTGGGTGTCTTCTAGACGGTAACGTCCTCCGGCCGCTTCGAGGACGTGGCTGTGGTGCGTTTGCGGGTCCAGTACGGCGTCGGCGAGTCGCTGGCTGCCGGAGTCCGCCGCGGCGGATCGCTGCGCTCCTCGACCCGGCGTACTTGACTGCACGTGACCCGATGGCGCCGTTTGGTGCTGAGCTGCTATGTACGCTATTCCGGCTTTTTGAATTCGCTCTCGTCGAGCTTGTCGGGAAAGGAGAGCTTCTGCGGATATGATTCGACAAACTTCTTTCCGTCCCGATACATGACAAGCTTTGTCGCGCTCTTGAATCCGTCGAATTCCTTGTAGTCGTAGTAGACGGTCTCTTCCGTGACTTCCTCGAAGCCCTGTTCTGCGGCCTTAATCTTGTACTTCGTCTTTTTGATCAGTCCGGTCTTCTTGCTGAACTGCATCGTGATCGTGGGCATCTTCTCGTGTGCGATCGTGATGCCTTCACACTCTTCGCCTTCGACCGTTTCTGGTTCCACGAGGCCTAGCTTGAATTCCTTGTTCGGTTTCTGCAGCGGGATCAGCGACATCGCGCAGTTGACCAGTGTGCCCTGCTTTGCCACTTCGAGCGCTTCGCCCTCCTGGTCCATTACATCACCCATCGTAGACACCCATGCCTTGTCCTTGTCCGCGACCATGATGAACGTCTCGACGATCTCCATCCGATATCGGCCGGGATTCGTCAATTGGAACACGTACCGGCCCTCGTACGGCACACCTTCACCCATGCCGTAGTACGTTCCTTTGTCTTCCATGATGGTGTTCACGGTCTTGTTGAGGGCCTTGTTTCCACCCTTGGCCTTGATGGCACGGTCAACCAATTCTTGAGCTTTCGCTGCGTCATCCGCAGCGTGCAGGGGCTGAACGAGTAGCAAGGCCATGGCGGACAACAAAGCAAGTTGAATGGTGCGTTTCATCATAGGTTTGCTCCTGCATTGAATCTGAGTGTCATGCGGCTGTCGGAATGGAAGGCCCGAACAACCGAACGTGTTGGAAAATAGTCTATCAGAATCGTCGAGGCGATTCAGGGTGTGGGATCATTGCGCGCCCGTCAGCGGCCGTGGAAACGAGAGTTCAAGAGCGTATCCCGAAAGTCCCTTCTCCCTCTGGGAGAAAGTTAGCCCGGACATTTCATCCGTCTGTAGCCACGTTCGCCAGAAGGTGGGACATCGTCCCGAGTTACGCCCACGTTCTGGCTAAGGTGGCTACTAGCAATCCAAGCAGGCCGGACCAAGCGAAGCGCCGTTCCGGCAGCCGTTTGCCTTGGTGACGCAGCCCTCTGACTGCCGGAGCATTGTCAGGGAATGTAGTTCATGAGAGGAGGCGGAAAATCGTCTTGGTCGCGATAGAAGAGATCCCAGTTCCGTATGCCCCGCAGCTTGACGATCGCCGGATTCCTCACGTTTGTCCGTGAAACCTTCAACGTGCCCAGCGTAGGGAGTGCGTTGAGTTGAGCGATACCTTGATCGCTGACGACCGTACCCTGCAGATCAATGCGATTGAGGCGTTTCGCCTGTATCAGATGACGCAGACCCTCATCGGTCACGGCAGTGTTGGCCATATCCAGCGCGAGCAGATTGGGGGCGGAGGCAACATCTTGAAGTCCTTTGTCACCAATCGAGGTATCGTCTACGTCGAGTGCGGTTAGACGCGGGTGGTTGGAAAACGCTGCAAGCGCGACGTCGGTTATCCGCGTTCCGCTCACATCCAGAACCTTCAGCGTGCGGATTCTTGCGAGTTCCTTCATCCCCGTGTCAGATATGCGTGAATCGTCGAAATAGCCATGCCGAAGAGGCATCTTGGTCAGATGGGCGAGTGACTTGTCGGTGATGTCCGTCTTGCGCAGGCCGATCCAGACGAGTTTCAGTTCGGCCAGTTTCTCGATAGCCTCGTCGTTGATTAGAGGACCGCCAAGTTCAAGGACCTGCAGGTTTGGCATTTCTCCGATAAGCTCGATGCCCGTGCACGTGACTTTCGTTTCGCGCAAATCAAGCGAAGTGAGTTGCGACATGGCGGCCACGTACCGGAGCCCCTCGTCGGAGACTGGTGTGCCTTTCAGATCGAGACGTTGAATGCCGCGATGTTGGGAAAGAGTCTCCAGGCCGCGATCGGTGACCTGAGTGTTGTGCAGGCTAAGGGCGGGCAAAGGGTCCAGCCGGACAAGCAACTCCGCATCCGCATCGCTGAACTCCGACGGTTCTCGAAACCAAAGGTCGGCCACGCGTGGTCCACTGCCAGCCAACTCGTGCGCCCACACAGGCGCCTTCCAGCCGAATAACTCTCGTCTACCGTAAAAGCCGAATGTGCCGCCCACTTCGCGGATTGCTTCGATTGCCGCCCTTTCGCGAGCAGCCTGACGGTGGCGGGCGGCTATCCAAGAAAGCGGTAACGCGGCCAGCAGAATTAGCAGGAAAAGTGTGCGCAGGCGAAAACGCTGCCAGCGCCGAGGTTTTTGCCGCGTCTCTGGCGAGTCATCGCACGTCTCATTCGATTCGATTTCTGCCATAACGATTGAGCGTCCACAAATGATATGCGAACGTCTTCCGGCAGTACAGTCTTCGCATCCCAACGGAGGATCTTGTAGGGTTGGGAGAGACGGAGAGAATTGTAGGCCGGATCAAGGAGCGCAGCGACGCCGCTCCGGCAATTTCATAAACGAAACGGCTGGGCTAAACTACCCGTGCCGGAACGGCGCAGCGCTTGGACCGGCCTACGGAGGCTAACATGTCGGACTATCGACGATGGTACGTACCCGGTGGAACGTTCTTCTTCACCGTGGTCGCTTACGACCGACGGCCGATTCTGACCACTGATGCCGGACGCACATTCCTTCGAACGGGCATCGAGTCCGTGCGAGCACGTCACCCATTCACACTCGTCGCCACCGTATTGCTGCCGGATCACTGGCACCTTGTGATGCAATTGCCGAGCGGTGATCAACGATACTCGCTACGGATGAAACAGATCAAAGCCGAATTCGGCGACCAGTGGCTCGCGGCCGGACTAGCGGAAGCCGAAGTGACTGAGTCACAACGCAAACGGGGCGAGCGAGGCATCTGGCAGCCTCGATTCTGGGAACACACCGCCCGCGACGAACACGACCTCGAACACTGTGTGGACTACATCCACTGGAACCCATGCAAACACGGGCTTGTTGAGCGCGTGGCTGACTGGCCTTGGTCGTCATTTCGACGGTTCGTTCGTCTCGGTCACTACGACATCAACTGGGGCGGCGTCTCGCCGAGCGCCGTAACCGACAGCGACTGGGGCGAGCCCGAGTAATCCAAGTAGGCGCGGGTAATGAAAGCGAATCTAAACGAAGAAAAGCTGCCAGGGAGGCCAGCCGCATCTATTCCTTGATCAGTTCTTCTTCGGACGGCCGCGTGGCCGGAGTGTTGACTCAAGACCAGGTGTAAGCGAGCGGCAGGAGAAGTAGGCCGGACCAATCGAAGCGCCGTTCCGGCAGCCGTTTGCCTTCGTGAGGCTGCCCCTTGACTGCCGGAGCATCGTCGCTACGCTCCTCGATCCGGCCTACTTGGCTCCTACTTCGTCCCCTAAATGTCGGCCACCATGTGCAAGCAGTAGTCAATTCTGCTATGGTGAACTGGGATTTCGGGATTAGAATCGTGGTCAGTGAATAGGGGCTAAATGCTCGGTTCCCGCCTACCAGACAAGCCGCGCGTACAGCACTTTGCCCCAGCAAACCTTACCTGCAAACACTCTTTTTCCAAAAGGATATCGCACGATGTCAACTACTCACCAAACAACACGCCGTCGATTTCTCCAGAGTATGGCCGCCGCGGGGGCCGCCAGCATCATGCTCCCGTCGACCAACCGAGCCTTCGGATACCAGTCGTCTAACGACCGCCCTGTCTTCGGAACCATCGGCCTTCGAAATCAAGGCTGGGCCATCACCCGGAAGTCGTTCAAGTTCGCCGATTTCGCAGCACTCGCCGACGTCGACTCGAAAGTGCTGGGGACCCACGTCGAAAATACGGAAAAGGGACAGAACAAGAAGCCTGATGCCTACAAGGACTATCGAAAGATCCTCGAGCGCAAAGACATCGATGCGGTCATGGTCGGCACGCCCGACCACTGGCACACGAAGATCGTGGTCGAAGCGATGTATGCGGGAAAAGACATCTACTGTGAAAAGCCACTCACGCTGACCATTGATGAAGGAAAGCTGATCGAGAAGGTCGTCAAAGAGACAGGCCGCGTCTTCCAAGTTGGCACCATGCAACGAACCGAGTGTGCGCAGCGCTTCCTGCAGGCAGTCGCCCTCGTGAAGGCCGGCCGCATCGGCACCGTCAAGAAGGTAACATGCGGCATTGGCGGCTTTGGCCCCTCACCGGTCATTCCACTCGCTCCCGTACCGGAGGAACTCGATTGGGACTTCTGGCTCGGCCCAGCACCGAAAGTTCCCTATCGAGCGTTACCCGAAATGCGAAAAGGCTACGGCGGCGGCGTACCGCTCTACAGCAACTGCCACTACGCCTTCCGAAACTGGCACGAGTACTCTGGCGGAAAACTGACCGACTGGGGCGCCCATCACGTCGACATTGCCTGCTGGGCAATCGGCGCCAGCGACA
>CAZUAH010000116.1:0-30466 GCA_964617665.1 uncultured Pirellulaceae bacterium | reverse complement strand
AAAGAAGAAGGAATTTGGACTAGCAAATCTGGGGCCGAACGCTATTGCTCCCGACTCCTTTTCCGACCGTTCTTCTTCGCCATTCAAGTCGGCGACGCAATTCGACGTTTGAGAAAGCTGATGGCCCGGCCCTCTCCACCACCAACCAGATCGTCGACGGCTTTCAATGGGCGCTATATCGGCTCACCTGGGCCGTTTCGTCAACTCGGCGGCGTCGCAGAGGAGATCAATAAGGTCCTTTACGGCGTCGGGCAATGTGTGATCTGTCGCATAGACTATGCCCAGCCGAGTCTCTCTGAAAATGTGCGGCGACAACGGTATGACACGTTCGTTGTCTTCGCGCATTGCATGTGGCACCGTTACTTCGTGGACGATTGCCATCGCCAAGCCGCTGTTTACGGCCGCAATTACGCTCGATCCACTGTCTAATTCAAAGCGGATGTTAGGGGTGTGTTTTCTGAGTTGCTCGTCGACGTGGTGCCGGAAAGCAGCGTAAGAGTTCACCAACGCTAAGGGCCCTTTTGCGATTTCCCGTATAGTGGGCCTTCTGCATCTGAACCTGATCCCGAGCTGTTCCGGATCGGGCGGCAAAAACAGAACCGTTGGGAACCTCTTGTACAGTTTGTATCCTAACCCCAGATTCTTGGGCGAATCATCCCATTTCTCTCTCACAGCATGTGCGAACGCTCTACTGTTTCCGGATACGATCCCAAAGTGCACTTCGTGGCGGCGCACTAGTTCGAGTATCCGAGATGTTGGGCGATGTCGAGTAACGAGCCGGAAGTCCGGCGGAGTGACTCCGGCATCCGCAATACGTGGCAAGATTTCGTGTTCGACAACTGCCTGATGAGCAGCCACTCTCACTACCGCCCTCGCAGGCGACAAATCTTCGCATACTCGAATGATCTCCTGAATTGGGCAGTCGATACCATCAAATAGCGCCTTTCCCGCATCCGTGATGTTGGGCGTCCGCATTGGTCTTCCGCCGGATTTCTTGCTGCTCTTTTTCTCGAACAATTCCGTTCCTAACTCCCTTTCGAGTTTGCTTATTGCCTTGGAGACCTCGGATTTATCCAGGAAGCACCGTTCAGCCGCCCGCTTGAAGGACTTGTCGCCGGCCATCGCCTGGACGACGTTGTAGAAGATGAAGAACTGGGTACTGAAATCTTCAAAAAGAGACGCCATGGTGAACGTTTTCCTCGTGTTGAATGGTGAACATCGAGCTCGTATTGGGCGGGGTCCAACACAGTGTGGGGAAAAGCCAAATCGGGCGCACATTGACACAAGTTCGCGATACGGCAGAATCACATGTGTGCCTACCCGCACAGTGAACGAAGTAGGAACAACAATGGTACGATCGGAAAACACGGGATACAAGGCTTCCTGAAAACACGTTGGGTGGTAGGCGCCTTTCGGCTCACGCCGGGTGATCTCTAACCGTCGGCGACATGCCTCCGCGTGACCTCGGTCGTTCTGCAGGATGGAGATCAATCAACCGTGTCCATCGAAATTCGTGACTTCAGACCGGAAGACGGCCCAAAGCTAGTGTCCATACTCAAACTCAACGACCAATTCGCGCATCCAGATATTGAAGGAACTGAGGCTATGGGGAAAGTAGCTCGGTGTGAAGCCACGGTGTTCTTGGTAGCAGAAACAGCAGAAGGGAAGGTTGCTGGCTGCATCAAGGCGGTCTACGACGGCTCCCGAGCTCTTGTCCATCTGCTCTCTATCCACCCGGAGCATCAGCGTCAGGGAATCGGCACGGCCTTGGTCCACACCGCTACCGATGAATTGGCGGCGAGAGGGGCACCCACGGTAAGCGTGACGATAACTGACGAAAGCGCCGCATTCTGGACAAAGCTCGGCTTCGGGCGGGTGCCGGTGTTCCTTATGCTCAAGACGCTGGCTTCAACCGAAGAGGTGTTTCACAAACGAGACGGCTCCACGGGATCTTCTGGTTCGTCCCGTCCATCGGTAGGGCCGTGAGCCGTGGCGGCCTGCAGTGAAAATGACGGCCGCGTTACGCATCCCGCGTGTTGACTTTGATGATTCGTTAACTTGTGAAGGAGCAAAGGCCGTGTCGAACGATAGTTGCTTGAGCGATGTCCGCTTCGTTGAGGTGCACCCCACCAACAAGTGTCGGTTCAGGTGCTCCTTTTGCACTTACCTTCAGTGGCAGGGACGTGACAGACGTGATCTGAGTGAAGACGAGATCGAGAAAGTGCTTGACCTGAAGCCCGCATATGTTCTCATCTGTGGCGGCGGGGATCCCACAAGCTACTCTCAGAGTGCTGGAGGGCTTCCTGGCCTCTTGGAGCGCATAGCTGCAAAGTGCCCCACGGCCACGCAGCACGTTGGAACGCACGGCGGATGTAAGCCTCTCTCCCCCGGCTTGTTGGAAAGCCTCGCAGATGTCAGCCGTCTCGGCATTTCTCTGGGCGCGAGCTATGAGGCGAGCACAGGGCCCAGGCCAGGCAGCAGTGTCTGGGACAAAGGGGCCCTCGATCGGACTCTCGATAACATCGCAAAGATCGTGGGCGCGCGAACGGAGAAGGGTGGGAAGAGCACCTGCGTCAGCTCCACTTTCACGAATGAAAGCTGGGCACAGGTCTTCGTGCTGGGGCGGATGCTGTTTGGCAAGATCAAAGACAGTGGTTACGAACCGAATGAGTGTGGCTTGTCCTTCATATGTACGTCGATCGCGGATGATTCACGGCCCAGCGATCCCTACTGGCCCTCGCGACTGACTCCGGCTGACAGGCGAAACTGGGAGTCGGTGTGCCGGTTGATTGGCGAATCGGATCCGGACTTCGAGAGATTCAGGCGGGCTCGAAGGTCCCTATGTCAGGCACCCGAGGATAAGACGCCCGATTTCGGAATCCGACACTGCCCGATGGTTCTGCATTATGTGCTGGCTGCTGCAGACGGGTACTACTATCCGTGCTGCGTGATGGCTGCAAGACGTAGTTGTCAACTGGGGGAGATCAGTTCCACAGATCCGGCGCGACTTGCACAGAACCGGAAGGAATTCCATGAGGACGGGACTCCTCCCATGTGTGCGGACGGCTGTAGAGTGTGGACGCATACCCTCATGGGGAAGAAAGTTAAGGAGTGGAAGAAGGAGCTGGCGCAGAAGACGGGTATGGACACAAAGGCGAGTGACGCGAGTAGTGTGACGCCCGCGAACGGACTGACGAATATGTGACCGCAACCGTTCCATCGCGTCTGTATGAGTGTCATGGCAGAATCGAGTAGCTGGGAGCGTGTTTGGCTCCCAGACCTGTACGAACTCCGTCGTGGGTTGACGCCAGGCTGCTAAATGCGCCTGTCTTTTCTTCGCCTTGTCCCGTTTATCTGCCCCTGGCACTCCGGGAAGCACGCCAGGACAGGTCCTGGCCTACCCGCTCCCTTTCGGTTTTCGCCACGGGGCCGTTAATCGGGAAACTCGACTGTTTCGGGAGTCGCGAACTCATCTTGCATGTCATACGGAAGCCGCCGCACCTTTGTGCCGTCGCGGTTGGCGAAGTAGAGGCGGGAAACGGAAAGCTTGTCGGCATGTCCGTCGGCCCAAAGCATGGCAAACGGCGAATCGGGCTCGGCGCCGAACACTTTACGAACGTACGAGTGATTTCGCGGGCTGCCCCGCGTGACGTCGCGGACTTTGGTCCAGGTCTTTCCCTGGTCACCGCTAGTCCACACGGCCACTTCACCGCCACCTCCCCAACCTTGCGGTCCCCTCTCGGTCGGGCCGACGATTCGCCAGGTCCCGTCGGCCTCGACCCAGATCGGGCCCGTGTCGTAGTTGTGCGTCGACATGGTCACGTGGTGAACGTGCCATTTGCCGCCTTTGTGGTGCAACACTTCCCATGTCCGCGGGTCGCCTTGTGGTCCCGGTCTGTGGTCTGGCTGCGCGTTGAACTAGG
The DNA here is from genome assembly GCA_964617665.1 of uncultured Pirellulaceae bacterium. Lineage (GTDB taxonomy): Bacteria > Planctomycetota > Planctomycetia > Pirellulales > Pirellulaceae > JADHUC01. The sequence goes on along the minus strand of CAZUAH010000116.1, from coordinate 26,543 downwards.
TGGTTGCTCGACGATCCCGATCGGCTCAGTCTTCCCAGATCGTGCTGCGGAGGGCTCGTCGGATTTGTTCGCGGGCTTTGTCGTCGTTGGACCAGAATAGGCCGACGAAGGAATAGACGCGGTTGTTGCGACGGAAGCAGACCACTTCCTTGGTCATGGGGCGACCTTCGATTGGTGCGGTGTACACAATCCGCTGTGCCTTGGCTCCGTTGATTTCGATCTCTTCGATCGGTTCGGCTGTCTGCCAGCGTTTTACGCGGTAGGACGGCCCAGCGTGGTGTTCGCTCAGATCCAGTGTATCGGAGTCTTGAAGACATTCGATCTGCAAGGTTGCCCCTTGCTCGGGCGTTCGCATCCTGTAGCGAACCAGGAAACTCTCGCCCGCGAGTTCTCCTTCCGGCAAGATCGTGCTGGCTGTCTGGATCCAGCCGTCGGGTACTAGAAAGCGAAACCCCTCGCTGTCGTTCTGGTAGACGGGCGATGCGCGCAGAGCCGGTGCGCTAGGTGTGGAGTCGCAGCCCAGCGGGAACGCCAGAATCAGAATCAACCAGAATGCTCGATGAATCGTAGACAACCGATCGCGATCCTTTCAAAAGGAACTGTCAACCACTTCGCGTTTGGCGCGGGTTGCCAACGCGTGCAAGACTTCCCGGTCCGTGCTATCCGTCAATCCTCGTACCGATCCATCCGCGAACACGAAGAACACAAGGCCTCCGTGCGGCGAGAAGAAATCGTAGGGTTCGCTGTAGGGGCTGTTCAGCGAGCGATTTCCAACTCGTGCCAAGACCATCGCGGGAGCCAACTCGACAATGGCCGTGTAAACGGGCGCGCCCGGAGTCGTGCGAACCGTGCCACCCGTCATGACACCGGCCCAGGGCGATTTGGCGAACAGCGCAGAACGTTCTCCGATTGCGATCGTATGGGTCAAGCCGTCGAGGATGTCCCCGTTCCGGATGCGGCTGTTTCTCTGGAAGAGCCCGTTTCCATGATCGGGGTCGGTGTTCATCAAGCCGAAAGACCCAAAGCACGCGGCATAGCTGTTGGTCACGGCCTTTGCCAAGGGGCCGTCCAATTCGTCCAGGATCGTAAACTCGCCCGTGCCTATGTCGCTGGGGCAATTTAAGTACGACAGCGGGACTTTGGGGATATCCGCGTTGTCCGTTGCCTCGACCGGCAATTCAAATTCGATTTGGTCGCTTAACGCTTGCTGTTCGACAAACGGCAGCAGCAACGCCGCCCAGCCCCATCCGGGACCGTTGGGCTGAAGTACAAGTACCGGCGGCGGTGCGTCAAACCGTCGCGTTTGGGATGGAAGTATTCCCGCCGTGTTGACTTGGTTGGTAGGGGGAGGGGCTTCGTCGTAGATGTACCCAGACGGAAGACTGCCGTGTGTGTCGTGGTACGTGTGCAACGCTGTAGCAAGCTGCTTCAGATTGCTGCGGCATCCTGTCTTACGAGCCGATTCGCGTGCCGCCTGAATCGCCGGGCCGATCAGAGCCGCCAGCATCGCCACAATCGCGATTACGACAAGCAATTCGATAAGCGTGAAAGCTCTACGCCGATTCATGATAGCACCGTCTTGAAAAGGTGGAATTGACAAGCAATACCAACGCTCTTTCATAATAAAACGGGGGGAACTAGACTGTCAAATAGTACTCGGTCCGCTGTCCGCATTCGGACCATTCTCTCACGGAGCTTGCCACAGGAAGCCATGTACGTGTTTGCAGTCGTGCCGATTCTACCGACACTGACCTCCCTGGCGGTGATCTTACCGCTGGTTCTGCTGGCCATCCTGACGGCAATCGCCTCCTTGCGCAGGCCCGATGTCGCCCGTAGCGTGCTGCGTTTTGCGTGGCGTCAGAAGCTGCAATTGCTGATTGTCGTGGGGCTGATTTTGGGAGCCGTCCAGACATTTGGCTGGGTCTCCGCACGACTTGCACGCTCTGTCGCAACTGCTCAGCAACCGGGCCCCGACTGGCCCGTGCATCGCGGTAGCCTTGTGCGCCGTGGTTGGGTCGACGGCGACAAAGGACCGTCGCGCGGAGGCGTCGTATGGTCGGGTGGGCGACCTGCCGAGGCATTCTATGCTTCGTCCGCAGTGGTGGGGAATCGTGTCTTCTGCGTCGGATCGCGAAACGATGCCGGACGGATTTACTGTTGGGACGCCGATACAGGGGATTTGGCCTGGACCGGCGCACCGTCGGGCTATCGCGCCACATTTTCGTCGCCCGTCGTAGCAGGAGATTACTTGGTATGCGGGGAGGGATTGCATCATACGCGGCTGGCTCGCGTTGTGTGTTTGGACGCCGGGCCGGGCAGCGAAGGCGAAGTGCTCTGGACCTTTCAGACGAACAGCCACGTCGAATGCACACCCTTCATCTATCAAGATCGTGTGTACGTCGGGGCAGGAGATGACGGGATCTACTGCCTGCGGCTCGATCCGGATACTCCCGACGAATCACGAGCCATTTGGCACGCCCCGGGTGACCGTTTTCCCGATGCGGAGACTTCGTTGGCGGTTCATGACGGAAGGGTGTACGTAGGACTCGGCGTCGGTGGGAACGCCTTGTGTGTGCTGGATGCGGAGTCGGGGAACGAGCTGACGAGGCTCGATATGCCCTGTCCCGTGTTCGGCCCGCCGACGATCGACCAAGGAAGGCTTTATGTGGGCATGGGAGATGCCGACTACGTCAATCCTTCAGACGATTCAGCGGGCAGCGTCTGTTGCATCAACCTCGATATGTTCAAGGTGGAATGGTCGTTCGATACGCCGGCGGCTGTCCTTGGAGCCGTTGCGGTGGACGTTGAGCAGCTCTTCTTCGGCTGCTGCGATGGTTGTCTGTACGTTTTGGACCGCGAAGGCGAATTGGTGCGCAGTTGGGATAGTCATTCGCCCTTGTTGGCTTCGCCCGCCGTAACCGATCGGTTTGCATACGTGGTAAACCGAGCCGGAACGCTTTATGCTCTCGATCGCCGCTGGTTGGAACCTGTCTGGGAAGCACGTTTGGGTCAGCCCGGACTCTACCTCAGTTCGCCCGTCGTCGCGCGAGGACGCGTCTACGTGGGAACGGAGCGGGACGGGCTTCTGTGTGTCGGTAAACCCGCGCCGGACGTGGACGTCGCCGTCTGGCCGGGCCATTTGGGCGGACCGGGCGCGTCTGGTTGCCGCGACGGATCGCCATTGCCACAATCGGTCAAAGTTCTCTGGGAGTATCGAGGCCTCAAACCTGGCGGCGAATCCGTCGTCGAGGTCACCGCGCCGGTCGCTGCGGCTGCGAACGCTGTCTTGGCTCCCGTCACAAAAGGTCGCTGCCGCGGTTTAGCGTGTCTCGATCTGGCAGGGCGAGCCCAAGAGGGCCCGCACTTGCGATGGTTGCTCATTACACCAAACGCCATCACGCAGTCTGCAGCGATTGCAGGTGAGTATGCGTTCGTTGTCGATGGACAGGTCGGCAGTTCAAACCGGAACCTGCACTGTATCGAAATGTCCACCGGCGAGGTTTTGTGGAGACGACCGATCGAGCCATCAGCGTCTGGCGCGTTGACCACCGATCACACTGGGATTTTTGTGCAGGACGGTCCAGGCGTACTCCGTCATTTGAACGCGAAGAACGAGACACTGTGGAAAACTGAGTTAGGCGTTGTCTCGCGATGCGTTCACGTGGTATCGAACATTCTTGTCGCTGCCGTCGATACACCACCTTCGCTCGTCGCGCTCGATCGCCCCAGTGGTCGATTGCTGTGGCAGGTCCCCCTCGACAGGGCACCCACTACCGCTCCGGTCGTTCGTGGTGACTGCATAATGATTGGCACTGAAGCGGGTCTGGAATCGCGCTCATTGGTCGACGGACATCAAATATGGAAGACGGCGAGTAATGGTATTCGCAGCGTGTACGTCGACCCGGACGAATACGTTTGCGTTGATGCGAGCGGATGTCTTGTCGTCGGCCGAACGGACGATGGATCGGTTCTGAGTCGTACCGCCGGAGCCGTCGCCCGACTGAATCCGCTCGTCGCGCAGGACGACATCGTATTGGTTGGGACAGACGGACTGTCGCGCGTACAGTTCCACAACCCGACTGACCTTGCCGTCCAACAACTTGGTCTTCTTAACGACGAGGAGATCAACACGCCTTTGGTCTTGCACGGCGGCAGGATCTACGTGGGCGTTACCGGTCGCGGCCTGGTTTGTCTGGGAGCGGAACCATCTCGATAAGCCAGCCGCAGACACCCGACCGGATGCGGAAAGTCAAATTCCGATCGCAACCGAGAAGACGCGAAGCTGTTGTCATTGGGCCACCTCCTGAATCCGCACACTCAGAAGACGTTTTGCGGTATGATAGTGTAGCGGAGAGCACCGATCATCAACCAATACCGGTAGCGTTGTTGAAAGCTTAGAGCGAACCATGAGTACAAAGACGCCGCCGCCTACTTTCACATTACGGGAACTGCTGGTCGTCGTCACGATTATCGCGGCTTTGCTTGCGTTGATAGTACCTGCGATCCAATCCGCACGCGAACGGACTCGCAGAACACAGTGCAGCAACAACTTGAAGAATACGATCCTTGGCCTGCAGAGCTACCACGACACGTACAAGATGTTCCCAATGGGGGCGATGCACTCGGGATTAGCCCCAGAAGGCGATCCACCAGTCAACGGCGCGTTGGGGCCATCGTGGTGGCATGGCACGCAGCCGTTCCTGGAAATACGGGATCGCTATTTCATCAAGTTCTCTGAAACGCAGAAGCCCGGTGGCCCGAAGAAGCACCGGTATTGTGCAGACGACATGATCGCGGCGGGGCTCCCGCTGAACCGACTCGTGCAGGACTACATGCGGTGTCCATCGAGCGATCTCCCCGTGATGGAGACACCGAACGGGCCGATTCTTCTGCCCACTTACGTTGGCATCGCTGGCGGTTGTGACATCGATCCCAAGTCGCACGACTACGAGTTCATTGTCACCGCTGCTACTGGGCTGGCGGCACCGTCAACGAAAGACATCTACTACAATCGATTCAAGGGTACGGGCGTTGCTGCGGATGGCATCGTCACCAACAGTGGGCTGCTGCCTCCGTGCGAGCACGTGCGGTTCGACATGTGTTTGGACGGAACGGCGAACACCATGATCGTGGCCGAACAGTCGGATTGGTTGCGGGACCGCAATCCTCGCTCGCATGCGAAATACCACGGTGATCCCGGATGGACCGTGGGCGGCACGGGCGCCGGTGGCGGTTTCCTGTCCGGCACAACTCGATTTGATCCTGTGCCGCCCGTGCCGACGCCCGGCGGACCGCCGTCGGTCTGGGGCGCGGACTGCTGGAACATTACCACGGTCCGCTATCCACCGAACTACAAACGCGTGATGGGAGCAACTCCTTTGCCCGGATGCAACGAAAACCACGGCATCAACAACCCGCTACAGTCGCCTCACCCGGGCGGACTGTTAGTCGGAATGGCGGACGGTTCGGTGCTCTTCGTTGCCTACGGCACGGAATTGGCAGTCCTGCTGCAAATGGCGATCCGCGACGACGCTCCACCGGCAGATACAGAGTGACCACTGGAGGCAGCCATGAAGAGGAATCAAGACAGACGCCAATTCCTGAAACTGGCGACCTCCGCGGGGCTCGTTGCGGGTACAGCAGTTGCTAGCGGCAGTGATGGCGTGCGGCGAACGCCGCGTGTGGACACGCATCTGCATTGCTTTGCAGGAAGACGCGATTCGCGATTTCCGTATCATGCGCGAGCACCCTATGAGCCAAACGAAGCGGCGACTCCGGAGCACTTGATCAAGTGCATGGACGATGCCGGCGTCGATTTCGCGGTGGTGGTACATCCCGAACCGTACCAGGACGATCATCGGTATCTTGAGTATTGTTTGGACGTCGGCAACGGTCGGCTAAAGGGGACGATTCTGCTGTTCGCTGACCGCGACGGCTCGCTGGAGCAAATGCCTGATTTGGCGAAGCGGTTGGACGTGGCGGCGGTTCGCGTACATGCGTATGCGCCAAATCGGTTGCCGCCCTTCGGCAAACCGGAACTGCGACGGTTGTGGCAGATGGCGACGGATTGCGGTTTGGCAGTGCAGTTGCACTTTGAACCTCGGTACGCCCCCGGTTTCGAACCGCTGATTCGCGAATTCCGCGATACACGCGTGATCATCGACCATCTCGGGCGGCCGTTTCAAGGAACGCCAGACGAACACGCGGTCGTGGTCCGTTGGTCGCGATATTCGAACACGGTAATGAAGCTGTCGGCGTTTCCGGACCGCCGGAGCTATCCACACCGTGACATCCGGCCGGTCATTCGCCAGTTGATCGAAGCCTACGGCGCCGATCGCATGATCTACGGAGGAGGATTCGGCGCCAAAGCCACCGGACAATCGTATCGAGCCGCGTTCGAACGCACCCGTTCCTTCATAGATCATCTTTCTGCCAAGGAACAAGCGAAGATCCTGGGCGGAACGGCAGTGAGTTTGTTTGGGTTTGGATGAAAGCCATCAGCCGTCAGCGATCAGCTCTCAGCCAGGAGAATTCGCACACAGTCGACCAAAATGGCTGAACGCTGATAGCTGAAAGCTAACGGCTGAACATCTTGACTTGGCAAGTCAATGTCGGACAAATAGACTATCTTTCGATTTGAGTATGGATCCAAGCCAATGAGCGGAGCCGCAATACTGCTCGCGCAAAACGGATACGTGCGAAGATTCCGAGATGCGGGAGCGACCAGTCCTGACAATGCTAAGACGCTGGAGGAAATCGGCTGTCGCGATTCGTGGCTCTTCGGTCGGATGATAGCCAACGGTGTCTTCGTTCAAGCGGGCAAAGGCACCTACTACATGGATGAAGCCATTGCAGAGGAGTTTCTCAGAAACCGGCGCAATCGCGTGTTCGTTCTTGCGGGCGTGCTGCTCGCAGCCTTTCTGATTTGGTGGCTGTTTGCTTACTGAGATATCAAGATCGTCATAAGAAAAAGGCGGCGACCCGTCGCCATACTCCGAAAGGAAGACGATGCGTTTGGCCTGGGCTACTGATATCCACCTGAACTTCCTTGATACGGCAACGCGTCATCAATTCTATCAGTCCTTGAGCGAAGACTCGGACGCCGTAGCGATCAGTGGCGATATCGCTGAGAGCGTGGATGTAGAAGAGTATTTGCGCGAAATGGAACAGAGCCTCAAGCGGCCGATCTTCTTCGTGCTAGGCAATCACGACTTCTACAGAGGTTCAATTGGCAAAACGCGGGAAGCCGTCGCTCGATTGGCGGACGAGTCAGGGCATCTGGCGTACCTGACGGCAGATGAAGTGGTTGAGCTCACTGCCACAACCGCACTGGTCGGGCACGACGGCTGGGCGGACGCTCGCTTGGGCGATTTTCAGAATTCGACTGTCATCCTAAATGACTATGTCCTGATCGAGGAGCTTCGCAAGTGGAAAGGCAATGGTCTGGACGACGAGGAGTGGGGTTTGGATAAGGAGAGCTTGGCGGAAGCACTGGGGGCATTGGGCGATGAGGCGGGCAGACATTTCGAGCGAGCATTGGGCAAGGCAGTTGGGAAGTACGCCAATGTGATCGCCGTCACGCACGTTCCGCCGTTTCGTGAAGCCGCATGGTACGAAGGACGCACGTCGGATGACAACTTCATGCCACACTTCTCCTGCAAGGCGGCGGGGGACGCGATGCTGAGAGTGATGCGGTCAAATCCGCAGTGCAGTTTGCTCGTGCTGTGCGGACACACCCACGGCAGCGGCGAGGTCAACCTGCTGGACAACGTGAAAGTGTTGACCGGGAAAGCTGTCTACGGATCGCCGGCCGTTCAACAAGTGATCCAGGTCAACTGAACTTGCCTGTTTTGGGCAGCCCTTGCCAGCAGCATTTCTTGCATTCTTGCCCAGAATCGAAGCGCCGATGATTCGCCAAAAAGGGGGGCGCGGGAATAACGGCGCCCGCAAGCTCCAGAAATCTGTTCGGATTGTGTAACTTCTGTCGTTCTAACCCGTCTAAAATGGATAGATAGGACGAGTGCTTTTCTGACGGCTCCTTTCTGAATCGGGCCCACTGCCTAACTCATCAAGAAATGCTGTCGCACTCATGGGCCGCATCGCCATTTATTAGGTGGTACGACTTTCGTCATGGGAGACCGAGCGATGAAGCGATCACCATTGAACGCCGTTTTGAGGATCTTCGATACGGGCGGAGAGTCCGTTCCTGTTTACTACGTAGATAAGATCCTGAACGAACTCCTCTATGTCGGTGTCTGGAAGCCGCGTCGGGCTGCCGCGTTGGCCGAGAAGTTTGCCCGAACATTTGGCTTTGATGATTACGAACTCGAAATCGTGATGCTCGGTGCGAAATCCGTCGCGCGGTCCTAACACATCATACGTGAAAACGGGACCTATGCCGGATTGGTCGCGGGATGAACCCACGGCTCGCGATAAGGTCGCAGCAACCGACCATTCGCCTCGTCGTCGCCCACGATCTTCCCGTTCTCCGCGTCCCATTCCAGCGTTCGCCCAAGTTCGCACGCCATGTTGGCCAGGATGCAGCTTGTCGTGGAAATGTGGCCCTGTTCAATGTCGGCTATCGGCTTCCCGCGTGTGGCAATCGCTTCGAGGAAGTCCAGCATGTGGTAACGGATAGCCGGGGCAACGTGTTTCTCTAGACGCTTCTCGGTCTTGTCTTCCGGATACTCCTCCAACTCGAAGGTGACGTCCCGATGAACGGGATCGCCCTTGCCGCGCGGGGTGAAATCGTATTTGTGAACACTCACCTTCAACGTGCCTTTGTCGCCGTAGAAAATCGCTGCCCAGGGGTAGTCCGAGTCGGGCGTGTGGCCCCAAGTGCGATGCTGCCAGACGATCGTCAAATCGTCGTAATCGAAGGTGGCGGTCTGCGTATCGGAGATGTTGGCTTTGCTCTCCTTATCAACAAGGATGCCGCCTGACGAACTGACCCGTTTCGGCCAACCCAGATCCATCATGTAACGCACCATGTCCAGCATGTGGATGCACATGTCGCCGATGATCCCATTGCTGTACTCCATGAACGAGCGCCAGCGTCCCGGATGAGCAAGCGAGTTGTACGGACGCAGCGGAGCCGGCCCGGTCCACATATCCCAGTGAAGGTGTTCGGGCGGATCGGCGTCGGGCGGATTGCTGCGAGCCCGCATGTGGTAGTAGCAGCAGATTTCGACATGGGCGATCTTGCCGAGCTTGCCCGATTTGATGAACTCGCGACGAGCCTCGGCGATGTGCGGAGTGCTTCGTCGTTGTGTGCCGACTTGCACGACTCGTTTGTGCTTCCGAGCCGCTGCGAGCATCGCCTGGCTTTCGGCCACGTCGATGCTGATGGGCTTCTGTACGTAGACGTCGGCCCCGGCTTCGACGGCGGCGATCATCGGCAAGGCATGCCAATGGTCGGGCGTGCCGACTAGCACGATGTCCATGTCTTTCTCCTTGAGCATCTCGCGGTAGTCGCCGTAAATGCGCGGCTCCTTCTTAGAGATCTGTCGTTCGGCGACCATGTCCGCCGCTTCAGCCAGCATCTTCTTGTCCACATCGCACAGAGACACCACTTCGACCGGCGCGACTTGAATCAGACGAAAGAGATCGCACTTGCCATACCATCCGGTGCCAATCAACCCAACACGTTTCGGTTCTTCCTCGGCAAAGGCTGCAGCGTATTTGCTGGCCGAGGACAAAGCCAATCCGGTGGCGCTGGTGTGAAGGAATGTACGTCGGTCCATGGTTGCATCTCCCTGTACGATTAGGCGGTTTCTACACCGAAATTCGTTGTCATCCTAAGTGAAGCGAAGGATCTACCCTACCCAATTTCGGAGATTCTTCGCTTCGCTCAGACCGACGGTCGACGTTGGGTGGGGGGCTGAAACTGCTTGATGTCATTTCAGCTTGATGATCAGAGGTGTCTCGCCGATTCTGCCGCCGGCTTTCTTTCTTTCGATTGCCCGCTTCAGCGCCAGTGCTTGGGGGTTGGTAGGATCACGTTGCAGCACAGAATTGGCCATTTTCTCAGCGCCTTGAATGTCACCCGTCTTCAACGCGCGGATGCCAATCTTCAGCAGACCCTCGGCCCCAGCCAAAATGATGCGACCCGCCTCTCGCAATCCCGCGGAGCCGGCGGTGGGAAGAGTCAAGCCGTCATCGTCGCGCGTTTCGGCGATCAACTGTGGCAAGAAGCCGAACTCGTCATTCGAAGGTTCGGGCGTGAGGTTCCAGTTCAGTTCGATCGGCTTTCCGGCCACCTCCGCGGTGATAGTAACCTGTTGCGGTGTTCGATTGTCAAGAATTCCAATCAGAATCGTGTCGCGGTCTGTACGAAATGGCGGCGTCGGGGACGGGTAGGCTTCTTGCATGGTGTCCGGCAAGTTCACCGAAGTCGGCCAGACTACGATTCTTTTTGCGACATCCGCGAGTGCCATTCCCGCTCGATCCGCGAAGTCAGCTTCGTCCGAATCGACAAACACCATGCCGCCGGTGTGATTCGCGAGGGCAGCCAACAGATGAACGTCTCGCTCGGGGCCGATCGCGTAACTGGAAACAGAAACGCGATTCTCGACGAGATCCGCAGTCAATTTGCCAAATTCGTCCGCTTGCAGGACATTCGCCCGACTCAACCCATCACCGATGAAGACGATCGATCGTCGCGTATTCTCGCTACCGGCAAAACAAGCCAAGGCACCGCGCAACACAGCGTTCATTTCCATTGCACCAAGCGGTGTCCGTCTTTCGAGTTTGGCAAAGGCCTGCTTCATCTCTGCGCCGGTGGGCTCGACGAAGCCACCAGTCAGAGAGATTGCCCGCACGTCTGCGGCCATTAGGTTGACACGGCACCTCTCCTCCATGCTAATCAGCATCGACTTTAGAACGCCGAGGCCGTCGTCTCGATATTGGCCTGTCTGGCTCGCCGACGTGTCAAAGACCACAACGATGCGAACCGCTCGGTCTGCGACATCTTGCACATTGGGCATTAGGCTAAGCGCAAAAGAGATCTCGCCTGTCGATGTATCAAAAGTCGCGAGTCGAGCCTGAGGGGTATCAGGCGATGAAGCAGCAAGAGATATGAGCGTGGTCGCTAGAAACAGGAGCGGGGTAGATACCATAGACGGCTGCCTTTGAACTTCCGGTGCGGCAAAACGTGAATCCTATTCGCGCTTTCTTGGCGATCCCCAGTCGTCGCGCGAACGATCTCAGCCTCGGCGTTCCAGGAGCACAACGGAAGTGTCGTCCATGCGCCCTGAACCCCGCGTTGCTTTGTGCGAGTCTTCGAACAAGCGTTCGAGCACTTCTTCCAAGGGCTTGTCCACCGTGTCCTGCAACGTGGCGAGGATGCCATCTTCGCCGAATTGCTCCTCCTCGTCGCCGTCTTGCGGAAACGCCTCGTCCAACCCGTCCGTGTACAGAAGGATGCGAGAATTCTCAGGAACGGTGGCTTGGCAGCGCTCGTACTCCCATTCATCGTCGATCACCAACGGAAGCCCACCCTCGTCTTTGCTTGCGAGCTTCGTGATCTCGTTCGTTTCCAGGTCTTGTAGCAATGGCATAGGATGGCCCGCAGACGTCCACTCCAGACGATGCTCCTGCGGGTTCAAGGCACAATACAGCAAGGTGATAAATCCACCCTGGTCTCCGCCGATGATGTCGCTCTTGCACAGGCGGCGGTTTATCTCTGTCACGAAGTCGGCCGTGTTTTGGAAGCGGCGGTCGCGGATCATCGTGATCAGGGTGTGCATGGTCATGATCGACATGCAAGCCTTCACACCATGCCCAGCCGCATCGCCTAGCACGAGGACAACTTCATTTTCTTCCAGATTGAAGACGTCGTAGTAGTCACCCCCGGCCATGACGACCGGCTTGTCCCCAACCACGCGGATTTGCGATGGCTCGTAACGGGCGACAACCTTATATCCTTCCGGCATCGGCAGATCGGTGGGCAGCACGGATTCCTGTAACTGCCGGACAGCTTCGACCTCCTCCCGCAGCTTCTCGGCAACCACCTGCGCACGTCGGGCTTGGACCGACATGTGAGCGGCTTCCATGATCGACATGAGCAGGAAGATGAAATCGCCGTTTTCGTCACGAGAGATGAACGAGTGCAAACCGTTCAGAATGAACTTTGCAACCTGACTGATTTCGCCCGAACGCCAAGCCCCAACGATGGGAATACCCGGATGAGACTGGCGGATCTTCTTGAACAGAGGGAAAGCCGCCTCTTCGGTCGGAAAACTCAAGGCGAGCATCGCGGCGTCAAACTCTTCGGTTCCCACGATCGCATCGAATTCCGAACCGTCAGTGAACACACGGGCGACGTTCTCGTCGATGTTCAGAAAAGTGTCGATCAACTCCGCCTCGGCGAAGTCATCCCATCCGACTAAGATTCGCATGACGAGAACCTTTCGTGAAGTGACTCATTCTCCAACTCATGAGTTTACTAGTGAGTATGGCGGGTCATCAAGGTAACTAGGGAAAATTCTGGGTGCTGTTCGCAGACTAGCTGGCTTCCTACAATGCTTTTCTGTCCCTGTCAGAATGCCACGAAGGGGAGATGTCATGTACGTCGTCAGTGTGACCGTATTCGTCAAGTCCGATCAGGTGGATTCCTTCATCACGGCAACTATGGACAATGCCCGCAATTCTCGAAAAGAGCCGGGCAACGTGCGATTTGACGTCCTAAAGGCCGAAGACGACCCGACGCGATTCCTGCTGTACGAGACCTATTTGAGCAAAGACGACTTCACCAAACACCAGCAAACCGAGCATTATCTCCGCTGGAAAGAAACCGTCGCGGACTGGATGGCCGAGCCGAGGCAGGGCGTGAAACACTTCAGCATTTTTTTTGGAGACGAGGAGAGTTGAGGATCTTGGCTGGTCGTCGGGCCCTGGCCACGGTAACCTAGCCATCGGCTTCGGGAACGCCGTCCGTCGCCGCCAGCACTGCCCGTATTGCCTCCAATAACGCTTTTGCGCGGATCGGTTTTGCCACGTAGGCATCCATACCTGCCGCTAAGCATCGTTCGCGGTCGCCTTTCATCGCGTGGGCCGTCATGGCAATGATCGGCATATGGGCCTTCGTGTTTTTCTCCTTGGCACGAATGGCGGCGGTCGTTTCCAGGCCATCCATCTCGGGCATCTGCACGTCCATCAACACTACATCGAAATCCCGCGTCGCCAGCGCCGCAAGTGCTTCCCGTCCGTCGTTCGCAACGACCACGGTATGCCCGCGTTTCTCCAAGATCCCCACGGCCAGCTTCTGATTGACCAGACTGTCTTCCGCCAGAAGCACCTGCAGCGAAGCAGTCCCGCCAGCGGGCTCGGCAACAAGCATCTCTGGAATCTCGTCTTCGGCGGCGGTGATTCCAAGGGCCATGACGATCGCGTCGAATAACTCGGATTGTTTGACCGGTTTGAGCAGATACGCGGCTACGCCCAAATCTTCGCACCGAGCGACATCGCCCGGACGATCTCCAGAGGTCAGCATCATGATAATGGTGCTGCCAAGGTCCCCGTCACCCTTGACCGTGTCGGCAAAAGCAAAGCCGTCTGTTTCCGGCATATTCGCGTCGGTCAGCACCAAAGGGTACGGGTTACCGGAACGCTGCGCCTGACGCAACAGGGGCAAGGCTTCTTGCGCGCTGTTGGCCGATTCGGGTTCCATTCCCCAGTTGCGAAGAATCTCTACCAGAATTCGACGGTTCGTGGCATTGTCGTCGACCACCATGACGCGCGTGCCGGATATGCGCGCCAGCGAAACATCGGGGGGAGCACCACCAGAAATCCGGAAACGACTGGTGAAATGGAATCGACTGCCTTGACCGACTTCGCTTTCCAGCCAAATCTGCCCGTCCATCAGCTCCACTAGTCGAGACGATATCGCCAGCCCCAGGCCCGTCCCACCGTACTGCCTGGTTGCAGAAGTGTCGGCTTGCTCGAAGGCGCCAAAAATGACAGCCTGCTTCTCTTTGGGAACCCCGATTCCCGTATCAGTGACGGTGAAGTGTAGCAACACCTCGTCCCCTTCCTGCGATTGCTGTTCCACTTCCAGGACGACTTCACCCGAATCCGTGAACTTGATGGCGTTGCCAACCAAATTCACCACGATTTGTCGGAGTCGACCTACGTCGCCCATCAGCCGCTCAGGCACATCTGGTTGGATGCGGCAGGCCAGTTCTAAGCCTTTTGCATGCGCGCGAAAGGCTAGCGACTGGATCGCATCTCCCAGGTCCTCGCGCAGTTCGAACACCGTTGGCACGAGATCCAATTTGCCAGCGTCGATCTTGGAGAAGTCCAAGATGTCATTGACGATCGACACCAGCGCTTCGCCGGATCCCAACACCATCTTCAAGTACTCACGTTGCGCGTTCGTGAGCTCGGAATCGAGCACAAGCTCCGTCATGCCGATGACAGCGTTCAGTGGAGTGCGAATCTCGTGACTCATATTGGCCAAAAAATCGCTTTTGGCACGATTGGCGGCTTCGGCGGCTTCCTTGGCCGCTTTCAGTTGCGCTTCGCTCCGTTTTCGTCCTGTGATGTCGCGTGAGATACCAAACGTGCCGATCGTCTCGCCGTCCGGGTTACGCAACGGCATCTTGGTCGTCGAAACCCACGCAAGTCGACCATCCGGCCACGCCTGTTCTTCTTCTTTGTCCACGACAGGCTTGCCAGTCTCCATGACTTTCCGCTCATCGGCCATGTACTGTCGGGCTAGCTGCTCGTCGAACATGTCCGCATCGGCTTTGCCAACGGCTTCGTCCGTCGTTCTAAAGCCGAGATAGTCCGCCAATGCCTTGCTGACCCGTATGAAACGGCTATCGGCGTCCTTGAAGTAGATGTAGTCGGGTGAAGTTTCAAGGAGCGTGGCTAATAGAAAGCGTTCGTATGCAACCTGCTTTGTCCTCTTGATCACCAATCGCTCGACGCGAGCCGTTTGTCCCAGAAGCGTATTGGCGTAGAAAGCAAGTACGACGGTCAGCACCAAGCCGAACGCCAGAGTGACTTCGGGCAATGTGTTCGTGCGAACGATCGGTGAGGTGTCCGTCGGAAAACACTCGATTGCCCATGTCCCGCCGCTTACAGCCAGAGGAGTCATGCCGATTGGCTTGTCGGTGCCGTCTGGGCCAGCGACATGAATTGGCTCAAACTTCGTTTGCTGGGCTTTCGAATCGTAGGCACACACGAATTCCCATCCCTCGGAATCGGACTCGGACAGCAAGTGAACATCGATGCTATCGTCAAATTGGCCCACAGCGTTATTGACCATTTCGTCAACGTGAATCAGAACTGCAACAAAGCCCAGCAATCTTTCGCGTCTGGTCTCCAGCGTATCCTCCTCAACTGATTCGGACTCGCGGACTATTGGTCGCGCCACAAAAAGGGCATTGTGTTTGCCCGCCGCATCCGTCCAGTCGGTCCGGCTGCTTACTGTCGGCCTACCATTCTCCATCGCCCTTGCCAGGGTGTTGCTGTGGATCGAGGAAGTTGCGAGATCGAGCCCAAGTGACTGCAGGTTTTCGTCAAACGGGTACGCGAAGTAGACCGGAAAGCAATCGTCGCCATCGCCGTGGAGCGGGGAATCTGCATCACTCTCGGACGGCGCATGTTTCAGCTGATAATCTTCATGCACCTCTCTCTTTCCAGCCTCTTCGTGGGCGGCGCGCTCGCTGGGCCTCACTCTCGGCAACCACAGCACCGCGAGGATCTCTTTCTCGCGGCCGGACCTACATTGCTGCGCCACTATACAGAATTCGTCGAGAGGACCGGGGGCGGAATCGACGACAAACCGTCCCGCCGGCCACGCCGTGCTGACGTCTGCGGTGAGCTGTTGCTCCATCGCACGCGCGATTTGCCCCGCTTGTGTCTCCAATTCCGCTCGCCGCGTCTCCTGTTCTGCGCTGATCAAGCTTGCCGAGAGGTTCCAAAATCCCATAGTTGACAGGGTCAGCCCAGTGACGACGATCAGCAACACCACAAGTACTCGCGACAGTTTTGATGTACGTCGTAGCTGCTTGGCCATCGTGTTGCTCCGATAATCTTTCCGGTCGTCAGGGCGCCATTTGTGGGGCGCGGACCGCTTCGCCGATCATCTGTCAACAATGATACCATACGTCTGGCTGGTTAGCACCGGCCTTGCGGCTAAACAAGGCAGCCCCTGTCCCACAGATTGCGATTTGTCAAAACCCGATCGGTTGCGGTTTCGTCTTTCAAACTGACGCAAGTGCCTGGACAAAATTCTCTCCATTTTTCGCGACACATATCAACGTATCGCGCAAATAGAAGTAGATTGGGGCGTACTATTCGCAGCACGCCGATCAATATGGAGCAGCACGAAGAAAGCCAACTCGCCCGCGGCTTGTGCGAAGGCAACGTCGACGCATGGCAGCGGCTGTATGATGCACACGCCGAGCGGGTGTGGCGGCTCGTTTCGCGCGCTATGGAGCCGGGCACGTCGGACGTGGCCGACGTTGTCCAGGAGACGTTCCTGGCCGCAGCCCGGTCGGCTCGGACGTACGATGCGGATCGCGGTTCGCTCACATCGTGGCTAAACGGCATCGTGCGGCGTCAAGTTGCGCTTTACTATCGGCGCGAGAAACGACATGGTTGGGCGAGCGGTGCCATTGCAGCCGTTAATGGTATTCGATCCGTCAAGGCAGGTACGGTCACGCATAGCGATACGGATCCAACGACCGCTCTGGAGGTTACCGAACGAGCCTCGGAGGTGCGTACGGCCCTCACAAAACTGCCAGCCGACTACGAAGTCCTGCTGACATCAAAATACGTCGACGGTTCCACCATCGAGCAGATAGCCGTTGCCGAGAGTTCGACCCAAGAGGCAATCCGCTCGAAGCTGGCCCGAGCCCGGCGAGCGTTTCGGCGGGCGTTCAGAAAAGATTCTCCCGAAACGACATGAGTGGCGAAGCCATAGCCAAGTAGGTCACCATGAATCCTGACCAAGACAGTTGGGACGACGAAAAGATGGCAGCCCTGTTCGCCTCGGCTGAACACGAGGGTTCGCCACCGGACCATGAGTTCCTCGCACGACTGCGCGAGCAGTCTACCGAGGTCTTCGCCGATCAATCCTCAGACCAGCCCGAACCCTCCCGAAGGAGATCACCGATGATTGTTTACACCATGCGAATCCTGGCGACGGCCGCAGCGGCTGCGGCTATTGTGGCGGTACTGACCGTGACGAGAAATGGTGCGGACCAAGACGCCGTCGCCTTTGACCAGGTGTTGCGCAAAGTGGCCGCGGCTCGAACGCTGCATCTGGAGGTCACGCGGAATGGACAATCCGGCAAGGCTTGGGTTCGCCGGCCGGGCCAAATGCGAATGGACCTACCGGACGGAACCTACGAGATCGTTCGCGGTTCGCGCTCATGGCTGGTGGACGAACGCGCAAACCGGGCTGCGTTTCGGCCAGCCGTCTACTTCCGCGATGACACAAAGGAGTTCGATGCACTTCGCTTGCTGAAGGTGCCGAAGAGTGATGACCTGGGAGAGGTGTTGAAGGCGGCTTCGATCGAGCAAGTTCGTCGCGATGGCCGAAACGCCAGCCTGTACCGCGTGGACGTGCCGGCCGATGAAGGCAAGATCCGCATCGAGGCCGTGGTTGATGCCGAATCCCAGATGCTGTGCTCCATCGCTTCGACGGCCATCCGCGGTACGCGGCGCGAGCCTATCGTCGAGGTGAATGTCCTTGCCGTGGACAAACCTGTCGACGAAGAGCTGTTCGTCGTGGGCGATACGTTGACCGAGGACGGCCGCATCGGCAAGGTGACAGACGCCCAGGGACTCGTCTCGCTCAAGCCGGTCATGCATCGCCGGTGGACCCCGGTCTCGGGGCTGGTGATCCTCAAGCCGGGCGACTGGTTACGGACCGACGTGCGCGGTGCGAACGCCGTCAGTCTGCGTCTGGTGAAAGACACTAACATCACACTCGGACCGGCTTCTCTCGCGGAACTGCCGTCGCCGAAGCGAGTCAAACTGTCGTCCGGGACAATCAAGATCGTGGCAGACAAGAAGGCCCCGATTGAGCTTGTCGGGCCGGATGGCAAGGTCGTCCAAGTGAAAGGCACGGCCATTTACCATGTGGACCGACAGTCGAACGAGTTGGCCGAACTGGCAAAGCCGCCGCTGTGGCTGCAAGGATTCGAAGGCACCACGGCCCACGATTCCATCGGGTCGCTCGTGGCCAACGTCGACGGCCGCAACGTTCCGCTGACGGTGGGCTATCACAAGGTGTCGGTGGACATCCGCGACCAGATTTCGCGCACGGTGATCGAAGAGTCGTTTGTGAACCGAACCGACGGTCGTTTGGAAGGCGTTTTCTATTTCCCCTTGCCGCAGGACGCGTCGATTTCCGGCTTCGGCATGTGGATCGGCAACGAATTGGTCGAAGCCGACGTGGTCGAAAAGCAGCGAGCCCGCGAAATCTACGAGGAGATCCTTCGCGCAAAACGTGATCCCGGGCTGCTGGAGTGGACAGGCGGCAATCTGTTCAAGGCACGGGTGTTCCCGATCGAGCCGCACTCGGAAAAGCGCATCAAGATCACCTACACGCAAGTTTTGCCGCTGAAAAACAATCGTTTTCGCTACAGCTACGGGCTGCAGAGCGAGATGCTGAAGCTGCATCCGCTTCGCGAACTAACCATCGACGTACGGCTCCATTCCGTGCAGCCACTGGCCGACGTGACATCGCCCACGCACATGGCTCGTATCGACAAGACGGCTCATTCGGCACATGTCGAATTCACGGCGCAGGAGTACGTGCCGGAGCGAGATTTTGAGATGGTGGTCGAATTGGACAAACGACAGGAAGACGTGGTCGTTATTCCGCATCTACGCGGCAACGACGGCTATTTCATGCTCCTGCTGACCCCGCCCGTTTCGGACGGAGGCTGGCAGCGAGAGACGTTGGCGGATGGCGAGCCCATGGAGTTGCTCGTATTGGCCGATACCTCCGGTTCGATGGACGTTTCCAGTCGCGAGAACCAAGCGCAGTTCATTGCTTCGCTATTCGGTGCGTTTACACCCGAAGACCGTATCAATCTGGCGGTGTGCGATGTCGACTGCGAGTGGGTGTTCCAGAAGTCGAAGCCGGCTGATGAAAACAACATCACGACGGCTCGGGAGTATCTTGAACGTCGCATCTCGCTAGGTTGGACGGATTTGGACAAGGCGTTTGCCTCGGCGCTTGCCCAATGTGGCCCCAAGACGCAAGTGATTTACGTGGGCGACGGTGTGGTTACGACGGGCGATGCCGACCCGGTGGCCTTCAGCAAGCGTCTGCGTCGTCTTTGTCAAGACAAAGAATGTTCCTTCCACGGCGTTACGGTCAGCAGCAGCTATGAGTCCATTGTGCTGAAGACGATTGCCTCGCTAGGCGGCGGTTCGGTCCGACAGATCTCGGGCGAGCGAACGCCGCAGAAGGTGGCTGTCGAGCTATTGGCCGAAATGACGCAACCGGTGATCCGCGACCTGAAGGTGTCGTTCGACGGTTTGCGAGTGGCACGCGTTTACCCGGAGGAATTGCCGAACCTGGCGGCTGGTACCCAGCAGATTCTGCTGGGCCGATATCTGCCCGAAGGCAAAGGCCAGCACGGCGAAGTGCTCGTAACGGGCCAACACGGCGAGAAGCCCGTCCGGTTCAGCACCAAGATCTCACTGAAGGACGCCGAGTCTGGCAATTCGTTCATTCCCAGGCTTTGGGCACGCATGCACTTGGACGTCTTGCTCGATCAAGGCGCTTCGTCGGTAATCAAGGACGAGATCATCGCACTGTCCGAGGAATACCACATCATGACGCCCTATACGTCGCTACTGGTGCTGGAAAGCGACGAGGACCGCGAGCGGTTCAAGGTAAAGCGTCGATTTCAGATGCGCGATGGCCAGAAGTTCTTCGCCGAAGGCCGTGACCAGGCGGACTTCGAACTGCTGCAAAAGCAAATGCGTCTGGCCGGTAACTGGCGACTGGGATTGCGGCGGCAAGTATTACACGAACTGATCGGATTAGGCCGCGATGCAAGTGTGTTCCAGCAAGTGGCTCAGCATGCCAGGGTGCTCAAGGATCGGTTGGTAACGCCCGGTCTGGCGGCGTCGACTAGCACAATGCCATTGCTTCTTGACGGCCGATCGATCACCGGAACAGCGGGCGGCATTGGCGGATTCCATGGCGCCTACAAGGAAGCGGCGAGCTACGCATACGATTTGAGCCCCACACCAGGCCGGGACCTCAACGGCGACTTCGGCGCTTTCGACGCCGAGGACGAATTCGAAGCTTTCGCAGAAGGCGACGATGGCGCGGAATTCGCTGAACCGGGGGAATTGAAACAACTCGAAGAACTTTCGTCGTTGGAGTTGGCAGAAGATCTCGATTTTGACCCGGTGGGAGGCCCGGCGAGGGCAAGCGAATCCGGCAAGCGATACCTGCGAGACCGAGACATGGTCTGGAACGCCGCAGCAAAGAAGCCTAGATCTTCCAGCCCCTACCGCAAGGGAAACAAGCGTCTGGATGGCTACGGCTACTTCGGCCTGGAGTATGACAAGCGGGAAAAGTACGTTCCACACCAGGACGTGTCGTGGCTGACCAGCCTGTTCGGTCACCTGCCGCCACCGCCCGTCGAACCGACCGAACCGTCCAAGCTCGGTTGGCCGGCCGAAGCGCGAGCGCTGGCAGAAAGTCTGTTGCGGACCCGCGAAATTGCTGATCTGCCCGGCGGTTTGGTGATCCAGCGTGGAATGGAATCGTTCGACGCACGCTGGGACGAGCTGACTGGGCGATCCGAGACATTGGCTCTCGTTTCGCCGGATGCTTGGCTCGTACGTACCGACTCGATCGGATCGGAGACCTCGATCCAATGGTGCGATCAGAACAAGCGGGGCGTCTTCTCTGCGGATCTGCTCCTCGGACGCGTCCGCGAGGCCACGCCGGCAGATCTTCGCCATCCGCCCGCTGGGCTGAGCACCCACTTGACCCAGACGCTCGAGCGCACTTATGCAGCTCACACGGTCACCCTGAAACCGCAAGGCGATACGCGCACGCTCATCGTGTTGAAACATCCCACATCGCCTGCCAACGAGACACACTTCCTAGTGGACACCGAACGCCACGTCGTTCTCCGTTACGAGAGCCGACAGCATGACAAGACAACGTCATCAACGCGGTACGAGGATTTCGTCCAAGTCGCCGGAGCGTGGTGGGCCACGCGAATCGAAGCGTTCAACAAGGACGGAGAACGAACCTCTCGCCAAACACTAAAGTTCACCGAACTGGATAAAGAGACCTTCAGCGGACGGATGGCCCGACAGCTGCGCCACCGTGCTCGCGCTCAGTTGCTCTCCGAACCCGTTCCCGACGAGGAGGCCTCGTTCGACGACCGAATGACGCTGGCCATTCACTTCGCCCTGATCCAGAATTGGCCGCGAGTACTCGAACACCTGGAGGCTGCCGAAGCACTGGCCGAGGGTATGCAGGGGATGCGCTGGGTTCGCAACGCCGTGCTGGACCAGAGCCGGCAGCGCGAGGAGCTGCGAGGGCGCGTCTTGGGCGAAGCCACCGGTCTGGCCAATTCACGCACGCCGAACTACTTCCTGGCGAGCCGTCTCTTTGGCCAGGCATCCAACGTTTTCGAGGCCAACGAAATGCTCGAACTGCTCGACGTGCTGAAGTCGGTCTACGAGCAGCAGCCAGACCATGTGAAATCCATGAAAAACTGGATGCAGCAGCGAGCTAACTACCTGCAGCAAACCGGCCAGACCGATGAAGTCCTGAAGCTGCGGCAGCAATTGGCCGAGCAGTATCCGCATGACTACAGCGTCCATCAGCAATACGCTCAGGCTCTTTTCGGTGCTGGCGAATACGACGCGGCGTACGCTTGGCTGGATGGAGTGATCACGCCCGACGCACGTTGGCGTACGCACGAGGAAGACTCGTTGCGTAACACCTATACCAGTCTGCTCCGGCAGCAGGGCCGCTTCCCGCGACTGGCCGAGTATCTGGCCGCCTGGGTCGACCGGGACCCGGAGAACGAAACGGCATACTCGCAGTACTTGAGTGCATCGGTCCGTACCGACCAGGAGAAGAAGGCCAACCGACTGGTGGCCAAGTGGATCAAAGAAGGCCAACGGCCGTCACCGATCGAACCGGCAGTCGCCTCGCGATTGAGCGCAGCCGTCTCGTTGGCGTTGGGCCAAGGATACAACTTGCACACCAACCGGATCGAAGAGCGATGGTTCGATCCGTTGGCGGAAACGGCCCTGTTCTTCGCCACGCACGAATCTCACGCGCACATCGCCGATCGGATCATGGGGCAGTGGCGGTTCCGACGAAGCGATGCGTGCCGCGAAGTGCGCCGGAAGATCGTCAGAGTGTTGACTGACCAGATCGGCACGCTGCCCGCTGGACGCCTTCAATCGCTGGTTGGCTGGGCCATGGCCAACGATCCGGCGGTGGAAGCGCAAGTTTGGCGACGGATTGCCAAGGTACTCGAACAGCGATGGGCGGAAGAGGACGACGCCAACGACAAGGGGCAACTAGCCGCGCCGTTGATCCGCATTCTGTCTTCGCGTTTGACGGCGGAAGAACACTTGGCATTCCTGCGCAGGCAACTCGAAGAGGGCCCCGAAGCCAATCGGGCCAACTACGCCGAGCAGTTGTTTGCTGCTTTGCTCGCTCAGCCCTGGTCTGCTGAGTACGAAAACGAGGCATTCGCTCTGCTGCCGCGACTATCCACGTCGGAGGAGGCCGCCGAACGGCTTCGTGTTCAAGTGGCGGCATTACACCGGATGGCCTCTCGTATGGTCACAGCTCGCTACGATGCGCTCATGGCGGAAGTCGAACATCCGGAGAATCTCAGTCGAACCGAACTGCGCGAGAAGCAGAAGGAGAACTCCCGGCTCGCTCGCGAAGAATATGCCAAGCGACTACGTACGGCCGAACGGAATCATGATGCGGCGCTGGCTCGATGGATGAGCGTCGAGCGTCTCTACCTCGACCTGCGACTGGGTCGTGATCTGGATAAGGTGCGCGAAGCTTGTTGGGAAGTGCTTGGTCCAGAACCGCGTGCCGATGCCGGCGACAATCCGACGCAGGTTATTGTGGAAGGCATCTTCCTGCACCGGCACCTGATGATGCTGGCCAACCTGACGGTCCGGCGCGACACAAAGCCGGCCGAGGTGAACCGATTGCTCGCCTACCTGGACCGCGGCATCGCCAAGGCTGGCGGGGATGAAACGGTTGTTTTTGTGTGGAGGCACTTCAAATACAGGCTCCTGGTCGCCTTGGATCGGCCCAAGGATCTGGAAACGGCTCTCGACTCGTGGATTCGACCCAAGGAAACCGACAGCTACTGGCGGTTGGCGCTGGGCTACTTGGCGGCTGAACAAGGTCGCGTCAAAGAGGCGATCGCATTTTTCGAGAAGATCGAAGCGGCGGACGAATTGGGTCCGAGCGAATACCGCGCGTTGGCTGGCTGGTACATGGTCGCCGACGACCAGCGCAATCACGAACGGGCCCTGGTCGAAACGTTCAAGTGGATGGAAGAGTGGCGGCTGAGCAATTGGCTTTCACACCGATTGCAGCCGTGGCAAAGAAGTAGTGGAACGCTGCCCAGCGAATTGGACAAAGACGTATTGCGCGTGTTTGCCGCGCTGTTCCAGAAATCGGGTCATCCGCAAAGCTACCAATGGCAACTTCGCGAGTTCTATCGCGCGACAAAGGACTTCCGCCTGCTAGCCGGCTTGGCCGATGGCGTTGTAGGCCACACGGCTGGCAAGGTCTATCCGTTCCTGGAAGGGATGCAGACGGTCTTGGGCGAAATCCGTGACGAAGCGACTGCGGATTCGATCATTGAACACCTGGCCGAAGTCCGCGATCGAGCCAAGACGGCCGTCGACCATCGGGCGCTGGACATGCTGGAGCTGATGATCGAACGGCGCTCAAGCGAAGTGTTGAACCAACCGGGACCGCACGTTGAAAAGGCATTGGCGGCCTTGCAGCGTGCTTTCAAACGCGAATGGTCGTCAGGCGAACCACGGTTGATAGCCAGTTTACTAGCCAGTCTGGGACGTATTACTCAGAAGCCACTCGCCGAAGAACAGGTTCGCCAATTGGAGGCTCTTCACGACGGAGCCGAGCGAGGCTCAAACGACCGGCTGCACATCGGTCATTCTTTGGCACGCGCATACTGGAGCTACTCGCGGCATGACGAGGCGATTGACTTGCTGGAAGCAACGTTGGCGGAATACGAAACGGCGCGCGATGGAGTGCTGCCGACCGAGGCCAACGGCCCGTTGGACACCTTCATTGGGTACCTGGAAAGCCGAGGCTATTTCTCTCGAGGCGAGAAGGCCCTGATGGCACAGTTGCAGCATCCAGTGCATCGCCAGCAGACGCATTGGATCGAACGCCGGCTGTACCAGCTCTACAACAGTGCGCTGCGAAACGGCGGCGACACGTCGTTAGGCTCTGGCCAGACGCTTTATCGCGCGGCAACCAGTCAGCTAATCGACGACCTGGATACCGACGATCACAACCATCGGTACAACCTGATCAATCAGTTGTGCAACATCTATCGGACGGCGAAAGATAAGAAGATGGCCGGTGTGGTCGACGATCTCCGGCAATTCGCATTCGAACGGCTGCCTGACGTGCTTGGGATGCAGACCAGTAACTACCAGTCGATCGTCAACCAGGTGGCTCACACACTGCGCGACTTGGCCGGCCCGCTAGACGGGCTGGAACTGCTGATCGAACGGATCGAAAACGAACCGTCCTGGTTCCGGCTGAACCGCGAGGACGGCTGGAGCCAGCACGGTTACCAACTGGCCCGCTGGCGTAGAGATGTTGGCAACAAACTTGGCGACCTGGAACCGCGGTTGCTCAAGATTGTGATCAAGGAGTTGAAGTGGGACCTCCGTTCGCAGCAATCGCGAAACCGCAACATGTATCACAAACGCAACGGCAACTACTACTGGTCGGAAAAGACGAGCGATTTTGCACGGGCCGCCGAAGAGGTGTACGAGGAGCGCAAAAGTTCCGGCGCGGCCGTGAAGTACATTGCCGAGTACTTCTACTGGGGCGTGGCACGCCATTCTCGAGCCATCGAGGTCCTGTTGGCCGCCCACGAACAGAAAATCCTGGACGAGAGCGGACAATCGACCCTGGTGGACTTCATGCGGCGGCAGCATCGGTTCGCCGAGACGATTCCGATCTTGGAGCCGCTTGTCGAACTGCGTCTGGAAAACATGCAATACCGCGTCTGGCTGATGAACGCCTACTTCCACGTCGGCCGACAGAACGACTTGCTGGCATTGCTGAAGCAGACCGACGAGTTCTTCCACCAGGAAGGCCGTTGGCAAGAATCGGCCATGGCGTCACTGGCCCACAGTTGTCTGGAGAACCAACTGTACGACCAATCGGTGGCATACTACGAAGAAGTGATTAACCTGCACCAACGCACGCAGCCGCGACGCGGAATCGGCAATGGCACGCTTTCGTCGTACTACTGGAACTTGTCGCAAGCGTACTCGGGGCTGCAAAAAACGCCCGAAGCCGTGGACGCGGCATGCGGCGCGATCGTCAGTTGGGGACCGCGACACGATCAGCGGTCGCACGCTCTGTCTTCGCTGGAAAGCGTGCTTCGAACTGCGACTGACCTGGAAAAGTACATCGCCCATTTGGATAAGCAAGCGGCCGAGACGGGGGCGGAGAATCCAATTGTCCGGAAGGCACTCGGCAAGGTCTACTTCGACAAACGCGAGTACGCCAAAGCCATCCCGCAATTGAAACTGGCGTGCGCATTGCAGCCGAACGATACCGAGACTCACCAGAAGTTGGTCGCTTGCTACGATCACCTGGATGACAAAAAGGCAGCGATCGACCAATTGCTCGAGTCGATACGTCTCTCGCGGCGCGACATCGCGTTGTACAAGGACCTGACGCAACGGTACGACAGACTCGGACAGCCGCAGGACGCGGAACGGGCACTGACTTCGCTCGTCGAGGCCCTACCGAACGAATCGGAAGGCCACGCAGCCTTGGCCGAAATTCGCCAAAATCAGGACCGCTGGTCAGACGCTGTCGTGCATTGGCAGCAAGTTGCGCGGATCCGTTCGCTGGAGCCGACAGGCCTGTTGAAGCTGGCCGAAGCCCAAATCCACGAGAAGCAATGGGACGAAGCGGCCCAGAGTGTACGCAAGCTCCGCAGCCGCTCATGGCCCCAACGCTTCGGCGACGTGGACAGCAAAGCCCGCGGATTGGAACGCCAGATCGAACGGGGGCAAGAACGATAGCGAGCGTCGTTTTCAGTTGATGCCTTCCGTCAAGTGAAAAGTGGGAGGGCGAGGCTCCCGCCGAGCCGCGAAATGGTGGAAGAACTCGGGTCAGGGGGAGCTTCGCCCTCCCTTGCATGCGTCCGTCGTCTCCACTACCCAAACAGAAAACGGCAACCAGCAACGGTCCTATTCCTTGGTGGCTGCTTTCTTCTCCGGCGGCGCACTCTGCGAGCGCGTGGCCATGAAGTAGCGGCTCGGATTTC
>CAZUAH010000115.1:0-30517 GCA_964617665.1 uncultured Pirellulaceae bacterium | reverse complement strand
TCTAACGATCCGCCGAATGACGCACGGCTTCGTCCGTCTTGCCAGACGCGCGGCATGCGTGTTCCCAGGCTTGATAGACTGCCAGCCGCCCGTCGTCGAATAGCGGAGCGTCGGGACGTCGTTCGTATCCTGATTCAAGGATATCCATGGCTTCTTTGAAATGACCGTCGGCGCACAGTCGTGACACCCAGCGATGGTGTACATGCAGTTCATTGTCCAAGAAGGGGCGGTAATCGGAATCCATCTCTAGACCACGAAGAAGCAGCTCCGCAGCCTGCCGGAATCGGCCTGCGTCGCACTCTGACAGCGCCCAGTTGTTGACACACGCCAGAATGTTTCGCCACGCTATCTGGTCTTGCCTGTCCAACCGGTGACCGATCTGAAGCAGATCGAAGGCTTGTCGGAACTGATCCTGCTCCAGCAGGCTGACACCGCGGTTATAGTAGAGTTTTGCCAACAGTTGGACTTCGGTGATCTCTCGGCCGCCGCTGGACGCATCGATCGCAGCGAAGCCTTCAGTCGTGGTCGTTTGGATGGCAATCGGCCTGTCACCTTCCAGGCGGCAATATACATGGCCTGTTTCCGCAATCGTCTTGACTGGAACGCCAAACTTCTCGCACAGACAGCGGTATAGAATCGTTGCCGTGACGCAGTTGTAGTGTCCGTCGTCCAGCGTGCGGTGCAGCTCGGTACAGGTGGCTCGATACTGGCCGGTCAAAAGCTCCGCGTGCAACCGGCGAAAGATCTCTCTGGCTCGATCACGTACAGACATCTCGTCTGTGATTGCCCGTTCCACAGATGCGCGTAATCGTTCAATGCGAGTGCGGCACTTGGCAGCATACTCGGCGTCAGACGAACCACTGGCGATCAAGGCAGCGTCGAACAGCGAAAACTGGTCAAGACGGCCGTCAGCCGCATCGGCCAACAGCCCACCTTCCGCGCCGTCTGACGCCTCTAGCGCTACACGGGAACTATCGGCCACCACGATTGGTGTCTGACCTACCGCGGATAGGAAGGTAGAGACCGCACAGAGTACAACAAGCGTGTTCATCGTATGGCGATGGTACGAGGGCTATGGATTGTGACGATTGCGCGTCCACCGTGGCGTGAAGCAGGTTGCCGAGCCCAGCGATTCTGCCAGACAACTCGCCGGGGCCTTCGGCAAGGTGGGAACGCTCGTTAGAAGCCTAGGTTGCAGAAACGCAACGTGCAAAAGGACGCTTTTCGTACGTGACCGGCGTCAGATTCTCCGATATCCAACCTCGGCCAGTTTCACGTCAATGGCTTTCTCGTCCCCGTCCGCCGCGTCGACAATCTGCTGCAAGAGCCTGCGGACTTCGTCGATTGGCTTCTGGCCGAAGGCGGTGCGCGCCTTCAATACGTCGCCCCTGCCTTCGTCGACCTGAACTAAGATCTCGTGCCCCTTGCCGTCGAGCGATTCAACTTCGGCATGTACCAAATCCAATTGATGCACAATTGGAATCACAAAGATTCCTGCCGTGCGGACAATCCTCGGTTCGGGACCATGTCCGGTCCGCACTCCTATCGTGCCGGCAGGAACGATGATGTAGAAGCGGCGAATGGCCAATGCCATCGCGAGTAGCCATACTATCATGACGACAAGGACCACGACGATAGTGATGTGGATTTCACCCATCTCGATTCAAGGCTCGCGATGCGGTTGTCGCCATATCTTCAGATTCGTCACCCGGTCTTCTTCGATCTGCTGCTTTTCTTCGGAAGCTTAGCCTTTTGCTCGTCCGTCAGCATCCCGACGATTTCTTTCATCATGGCCGAGTACGCATCCTGCACCTGCTTTCTGGCGGCTGTTTGTACAGCAGTCAGCTTGACCGCACTCTTGTAAGCGGCGCTGAGTTCTTTGCCGGTCTTGCCTTCCGCCTTGGCCTTCTTGATCGCCTCCGCATACGCCTTCTTCTGTTCGGGCGTGTACGCGGATTTCTTGTACAACGGAGCCGCCTTCTCCGCGAACTTGGCCACCAACTCTTTGACCTTGGCCACCTGTTCGGTCGTCAAATCAGCCTTCTGAAGCTTCTTAAGTTGGGATGTGACCAGACGGTTCGCATAGGAACTGGTCTTGGTGTCAGCAGCCGACAACGGTGCAGCAACGAGTAACGCGAGTGCCAATGGCAATAATATTTTCGTAATCTGTCTCATGAAAGGTGTCTCCGGCGGTGTGTGCAGGGCGGGGTGGCTTGGAAAACGCTTCTTGCCACTATACTTTCGCGCCGTACGAAACTCAACTGCCGCCACACCGACGCAGATTCCTGGAGCCAGTAACCGCAGTTAGCGACCGGCATTTTCGCATCCCGGAGCCGCATCCCGCCCATTTCGATTGCTCGTCGTTCCCCGTGGAGGACGGAGGATTACCGCAACAAATCCAGGGCGGCCGATCTGTCGGCGACGCATTTCGCCTCTGTGCTTCTACACACACAAGATCTGTCCATGCCCGCGCGATTGCCACAGCCGTCAGTCTCGCATACGCACGGCATCATACGCCCAACCAAAGCGTTTTCGATAATCCGGCCGTCCCGTTTCGGCTTCACTACAGAACGGCTTTTGTGATGTCACGACGCAACAATTCGCTTGCGTTTGCCTGTTTGAGCGGATAGACTGTGGGTGTCATTGGACTTGGTATTTCTCGTCCACCTTTCCGTTCTCATCTTTAGGTGGTGCAATGTTCAAACGACTCGTTTTGCGCTGCGAGGATAATGCTACTGCTCGATCTGCCGAGGAACTGCAAAAAGGCTTGGCTGAAGATCTTGGACCGCGGCACACCGTTATGGTTGACGATGAAGGTAAGGCGCTCAAACTTACCGATCTTGGCTTGAGTGTATCGCTCATTTCCGGTGATCAGGGCAAGTTGACGGGCGCGGTAATGGATCTCCCCGACGACGCGAATCTTGGAAACGTCTCGCTCGTCTCCAGGGCGTTTCTGGGGCTAGGTTGGACCTTTTAGTCAGTCCGACGCGTCAAGTCGCTGGTGATGTGTTCGCCATCATTGTTTGGCGAATTGTCATGTTGTGCGACGCCTCTCGTGCCTCGCCCTACTCGTCCTTTTTGACATCAAGGAGTTCGAGTTTCAACTGGCCCGCAACATTCACCCACGACCAGTCATCTTCACTTTCCGAGAACTTGATGTGGGTCGCGTCCACATACACTTGGTCCATGATCGGGTCAACGCTCACCCATTGCGAACCGTCGTGAATCTCGGCCCAGGCGTGCCAGCCAAACAAGGAGAAATCGTCGCCGGCGTAGACTAGTCCTCCGACGATGCGGGCTGGTATGCCTGCCGATCGGGCCAAGGCGACGAACAGCAGTGCATGTTCGCTGCAATCACCGGCACGGTTCTCCAGCACCTGAAGAGCACTGGACGAGTTGGCTGCATACGTTTGCAGGAGATTGTCGAAAACCCATTTCGCCAGGCTGCCGGCCGATTTGACGGTGTCTGCCTCTTTCCCGATGATCCCTTTAGCAGCTCTGCGGATGCTTTTGTGCTTTGACTGAATCATAGGCGTCGACCGCAACCACGCTTCTCTCTCCGATTCGTCC
Source organism: uncultured Pirellulaceae bacterium (assembly GCA_964617665.1). Lineage (GTDB taxonomy): Bacteria > Planctomycetota > Planctomycetia > Pirellulales > Pirellulaceae > JADHUC01. Next base: position 26,947 of record CAZUAH010000115.1, on the reverse strand, counting down.
AGTGGCATCGGTTTGTCGACGCGGTGATCTTGCGCCAGCTCCAGGATGACTTCTCCGTTACCTGCGCCGTTTACACGCTGCCGATGCGATTTCGGGAAGGCGAAGTCACCGAGCCCGCTGATGCGGAGTCGTAGCGTGCGGATCTGCTCCGCTTTGCCAAGCGGTTTGTCGATGCGGACTGCGGACGCGGCCAGCATATCGACCTGCGTTTCCTGAAGACGCTTGGCAACGGCTTCTTTCTCCGCACGGATGTCCAACAGTCCGCCAAGCTTTCCGTCAAGCATCCTGCCCCCGGAACCAATCCTAGCCGTTATGTCCGCACCGTAGATGTTCAACGCGACTCGATAGACCTTTGTCGGAACACCGCCCCACAAGATCGTCTCTTGATCCTGAAATGTCAGCACCTCCTTCATGTCAACGTCAGCTTCATCCCATGCGGCCTCGTAGTCTTCGAAGGTGTCGCCCTTCTTCCGGCCAGACTCCAGCCACACATCCAGTTGACGCATTTGTGCAAGCGTCTCCTTGGGGATCGCAACGCGCCGTTTCGTCTCTTGGCCGCCTGTCTTGGTCGTGATCAAGAACTTTTTCTTGTTCCGCGTCACGATGATTTCGGTTTCCGATCCGTCTTCGACGGTGCGGTCATTTGCAGCCAGGATTTCGCCATCGCCAGAGAGCTGATAGACGGTCGTCCAATCGTTATCCATTTTTGATTCGACGCCAAAGAACTGGAATCGCAATTGCGATTGGCCAGTATAGATGGCGACCTCATGGCCATCGTGCATGCCGAGCTTCAATTCCTCGACAACCCAACCGACCTTCTTGCCTTTCAGATAGACGCCAAAAGCTTGGCGGCTTTGATTTCTCTGGACGTAGTCACGAAGGGACTCTTCGCGTTTCGTTTTCTCTTGAGGTTTGTCGGCGGCGCAGACGATAGACGCCAGCCAGAGTCCCATTGTAATCCCCGGCACGATGAACGCGTTAAGCGAACGGCTCACGACCTCTCTCCCTTCTTGTTTGGCGGCCCCTTCTACCGAGGCGTGCTATTATCCTCGTCAGTGATGGTGTTCGCAAGCTATCGATCACAGCCGCTTGGGACGATAGGTAGATTGGAAACGCGTGAGGAGAGTGGCGGCCACTTCGAATCGCACGCTGGGCTCGGTGCGGGGGTTCGATCTATCGGGTCGAAAGAAAACGACACGAGGCGATGGGATAGTCGTTGCAGTGCTTCGGCAAGAGGTTACGGCCCTGAAACAGCAAGCTGAACGGCCGAGCGCCGATGAATCCGGTATGAGTAAGGAGAAGGAGTAGTCGCGGGAAGAAGTCTCTCCCGGTTTCATTCACTTCGGAACAAAACCGGGGCGAGGACGAAAGTTGCCTCGGTGACGAGGATCGCTCGGAGAGTCCATGAGCGGCTAGGTCAGAACCAGGCTTTCTTTTCGACAATGTACGTCTGGTAGAATTCCTGGTCACTCTTCGTCAGGTAGATGATCCCCTCGATCAGCCCGATGATCCCGCCTGCACCGCAGGTGACGATTGAGATCACGATGCGCAAGAGTCCACCTGTTGTGTCTCCGAGAATGAATCGGTGGATTCCCAGGCTACCAATGAGAATACCGCAAATCCCAGCAGCGATTTTCTTTCCGCCAGCGTCTGAACCATCTGACATGTTGATACTCCTCTGGTAATGGTGCGAACAGTAGTCGTACAGCCGTCCAATGTGCCGAACTAGGCAAACGTGCTGCATTTAGGCTTCCGCCTGATAGGCCCCTATTGTAGGTCATCGGCAGTTGATCTGCAAAGAGTCTCGGCCCCTATTTGCCAATGAATAAGGGGCATAGCAGTCATGGTTCGCTATTGGCGGATCGGCCATCGGACCGTTGACAGCCTACGCAGAAGGCCCTTCTTCCGGCGCTGCCGTCCATGTGTCTCGCCTACCTTGTCGTCGCTCGAAATTAGGTTACGCTATTCGTTCTGTCCAAACGCTTACCCCTTTTTATGAGTGCGCGTCCTGCCAAATGAAGATCCACGAATATCAGGCAAAAAAGATTCTTCGCGAGGCCGGTGTACCCGTGCTTCGCGGGATCGTCGCTGAAACGCCAGCGGAAGCCTCGAAAGCCTACAACGAGCTCGGCGGCGAGGTGGCGGTTGTCAAAGCCCAGATCCATGCCGGCGGTCGTGGCAAAGGCACGATCCAGGAGTATCCAGAGCAACATGGCGTGCAATTGGTGCGGAGCGAGGACGAGGCACGCGCGGCCGCCGAGGGAATGCTTGGCAATCGGCTGGTCACGATTCAGACGGGGCCCGAGGGACAGACGGTCCGTCGAGTACTGGTCGAAGAGGGTTGCCAGATCGCTCGCGAACTATACCTGGGAATCGTCGTGGATCGGGCGGCGGCAGGTCCAGTGTTGATGGTATCCAGCGAAGGCGGCGTGGAGATCGAGAAAGTCGCGGCGGAAACGCCGGAGTTGATTTTCAAGGAGTATTTCGAACCGAATTTTGGCCTGCACGGATACCAAGTCCGCAAGCTGTGCCAGAGGCTGGGCATCACTGGCCCCGCAGCACGTAACGCAGCGAGGTTCATGCAGGCGGTTTGCACTGCCTTCGTGCGATACGATTGCAGTCTAGCGGAGATCAACCCGTTGGTGATTACAGACGATGGCGAAATGGTCGCATTGGACGCGAAGATGACGTTTGACGACAACGCGCTCTTTCGCCATTCGGACGTGGTTGAGTTGCGCGATCTGGCTGAGGAAGAACCGGCGGAAGTCCGCGCCGGCAAGGCTGGACTGAGCTATGTCACGATGGATGGCAATATCGGCTGTCTTGTCAACGGCGCTGGCTTGGCCATGAGCACGATGGACATCATTAAATTGCACGGCGGGGAACCGGCAAACTTCCTGGACGTGGGCGGAGGCGCCGACACGGAACAGGTAACCGAAGCGTTCCGCATCCTGCTGGACGATCCGAATGTGAAGGCCGTATTGGTCAACATCTTCGGAGGTATCATGAGATGTACGACGATCGCCGAGGCGATTGTCGAGGCGTACAAGTCGGTAGGCTTCAACGTGCCGTTGGTCGTGCGACTGGAAGGCACGCAGGTGGAACAAGGCCGCGAGATTCTAGCCAATAGCGGAGTGGACATCATCGCTGCGGATGGACTGACAGACGCCGCGAAGAAGGTAGTCGAGGCTGCGGGATAGGCATTGCTTTGGCTGCATCCGAAACTGGAAACGAAATCAGAATCCGAAAAGAAACTCAATGAGCATTCTCGTCAACAAAGACACGCGGGTTATTTGTCAGGGCATTACTGGCAAGGCGGGTGCCTTCCACACCAGAGGCTGCCTTGACTACGGCACGAGTGTGGTCGGCGGCGTGACTCCCGGCAAAGGTGGCCAGACGGTGGAAGGTGTGCCCGTGTTCGATACGGTGGACGAGGCAGTGGAGAAAACCGGTGCCAATGCCACGATGATCTTCGTTCCGGCGCCGTTCACAGGGGATGCCATTCTGGAGGCCGTCGACGCGGGCGTCCAGACGATCGCTGCAATCACCGAAGGCGTGCCCGTGCTGGATATGGTTGATGTGTACGACGTGGTGAAGCGAAGCGACGTGACACTGATTGGTCCCAACTGTCCCGGCGTCATCACGGCAGACGAGTGCAAGATCGGCATTATGCCCGGGTATATCCACAAGAAGGGATGTGTGGGCGTGATGAGCCGCAGCGGGACACTCACCTACGAGGCTGTTTGGCAGATTTCGAACCTGGGGTTGGGGCAGACGACGTGTGTAGGACTTGGCGGCGATCCCATCGTAGGCACGTCGTTTATCGACTTGTTGAAGTTGTTCGAGGAAGACCCGAAAACCGAAGCGATCATGATGATGGGCGAGATCGGCGGCACGGCAGAGGAAGAGGCCGCGGCGTTTGTCAAAGAGAACGTCACCAAACCCGTTGCAGCCTTTGTGGCCGGACGCACAGCTCCTCCGGGCAAGCGCATGGGACACGCCGGTGCGATTATCTCTGGGGGCAAAGGAACGGCAACAGAGAAGATCGCCGCGTTACGTGATGCCGACATCGAAGTCGCCGATAGCCCAGCCGACATGGGCGAAGCCGTCCAGCGAGCGATCGCGAAGAAACGCGGTTGATAGCGTAGCGGGGGTCTGGAGCGTGCACTTCCGTGCTGTGGCGTACTCAGCGAATTGCGCTGTCCTCGGATCGACCAGCGATTTGTGCGCTTTGGTGATAGGGTTGATTCTGCTGATATAACGCGAGCCTGCGCTGCAGCGAATTGACGTGTTTCTTCGAAGCGATCTTGATAGCTTCTGCGACCGTCTGCTTCGCCTTGTCGAATTCACCTGCGCTGGCGTACGCAGCGGCCAGCGTATCGAGGTACTTGGAATCGGCTCGTCCGTCCAGTTCGACGGCTTTCTCGGCAGCCTGCAGGGCCAACTGACTGTTGCGATAGCGATCGTCGGGGCAGGTGGCCATTAGCCACGCGGCACCTTGATAGGCCCGGCCGAAATCGGCATCCAAGGCGATCGCCTCGCGATAGTCCGTCGCTGCTTCCCGCCATTGGCGAAGGGCGAGATAAGCATCGCCGCGATTGATCAGCGTTTCGGCACTCGCGGAATTCAGTTCAAAGGCTCGACTGTAATCGGCTGCCGCTTCTTGGTAGCGGCGAAGTTGGAAGTTGGCATGTCCACGGCGAACGTACGCGTCGTGATCGTCCGGTTTCTGGCGTATCGCCTGACCGTAATCGGTCATCGCTTCAGTGTACTTGCCCAATTCGAAGTGTAGCTCGCCGCGATTGAACCAGGCGCTGGCGTACTCGGGTTTCAATTCGAGCGTACGAGTGAAATCCTCGATGGCTTCGCCGAACTTGCCTTCGAGCGCGTAGCTGACGCCGCGATTGTGAATCGCCTTCCAATAGTCCGGATTCAAATCGACGGCCATCTCGAATTCAGTCAGTGCCATGGCATCGAGCTTCTTCGCCTCTTGTTCGTTGCCGCCGTTGGTCAACGCTGCTCCCTGCTCAGCATAGACTTCCCCTCGTCGATTATGCGCCCAGGCCGCGAGTTCCTTGACGTAGGCATCCAGTGCCGGGGACAGCGCTTCGGCTTGTGCCCTATCGCAAAGTTCAATGATCTCGGTGAACTCAGGCAGCGTCGTTGCACTCTTCGTCTTCGTGTAGGCGTCCCGAATCAACGCTTTGGAGTCCACTGCCCCGGGACTGGCTTCCTGTGCCTGCAAATGAACAAATGAGATGCAGGTCATCGGAAGGGCAAGAGCAGTCAACAGCAAGACTGCGGACAGGTTGCGATACGTGACCATTTTCGAATCCTTTCTTCGTGGGTCGCCGAACGCGCGAAACGCACACTCAGACGGGCTATTCCTGAGGTTCCGTCATGCGCATCGGATCTAAGGCTTCTTTCAAAGTGTTCTCGGGAAGAATACCTTGTTCGCGACATAACTCGCGTATGGTCTTTCCTGAAGCAAACGCTTCTTTTGCCAGCTTGGCCGCTTTCTCGTATCCAATGTGGGGATTCAAGCTGGTTACCATCGACAGACTCTGTTCCACAGCGGCTTCGCACGATTCCGTGTTAGCTTCCATGCCTTCGGCGCAGAAGTCGACGAACGCGCGAGCAGCAGACGCCATCAACTGGATACTCTCCAACGCTGCGTGCCCCATGACGGGCATCATGATATTCAATTGAAACTGGCCGCCAGCGGCCCCGCCCATGGTCACGGTCTGGTCGTTTCCCATCACCCGGGCGGCAACCTGCATCACGCTTTCGCACATTACTGGGTTGACTTTGCCGGGCATGATAGAACTACCAGGTTGGCGACTGGGCAATTCCACCTCGAAGAAACCGCATCGCGGACCGGAGCCCAGCCAACGGATATTGTTGGCGACATTGAATAGCGTGCTGGCGATCGTGCGCAGGTGACCGTGCGACGCGACCAAAGCATCGCGCTGCGCATTGGCCTCGAAATGGTTGACCGCTTCGACAAACGGAATGTCGGTGTCGTCAGCCAGCACGGCAGCGACTCGCCCGCCGAACTCCGGGTGCGTGTTGATTCCGGAGCCCACAGCCGTTCCGCCAACAGGTAACTCGACAACCGCCTCGATGGCTTGCTGGGCGCGTTGGACCGACAGCTCCAATTGTCGAGCCAAGCCGCCTACCTCTTGGCCGAGGCGCAACGGTGTGGCATCCATCAAATGCGTACGGCCGATCTTGATGATCTGGTCCCATTCCTTGGCCTTCTGAGTGAGCGAGTCCGCCAATCGCTGCAAAGCGGGAATCAGATCGTTCTTGACCTGAACGGCAACGGCAACGTGGATGGCCGTGGGGAACGTGTCGTTGGTGCTCTGCCCCATGTTCACGTGATCGTTGGGGTGCACCGGTTTGTCCGCGCTAAAGCGGTCACCGTCGAGAATCTCGATCGCTCGATTGGCGATCACCTCGTTCACGTTCATGTTGCTGGACGTGCCTGAACCGGTCTGGAACACATCCACGGGAAACTCGCCGTCGTGCATGCCGTCAGCTACTTCGCGACACGCCCGCAACATGCCATCGACTTGCTCGTCGGTCAGCGGGTTCTTACCCGTCCCGGTCAGTTTGCCCAGATCGCGATTCGCCACGCCGCACGCATATTTGACCAGCCCCATTGCCTGGATCATCGCGTGTGGCATCGGCCAACCCGAAATCGGGAAGTTCTCAACGGCCCGTTGGGTCTGTGCTCCGTAGTACGCCTGAGCGGGAACCTCTACTTCACCCATCGAATCCCGCTCGGTGCGGAAGTCGGTCATGATTTGAACCTTATCTACGAGAAGCATGAAATCGGCGATCAATGCACGGCGCGCCATGATAGCTTGTTGCCGGTCGACGGCCAAGGCGAAGATTGCCACCGTAGTCCAAACGAACAAGAACGTGTATCCTTCTTGCATGACCTCGAATGAACCATTCCCTCGCGATGAAGGCGGGGTTTCGGAAGACAAACACGTAGACACGGAGTTGGCAGAAGAATCGCCGTTCTCCCCAACAATGGCGGCGCAGCCAGTCCCGCAACCATCTTCGACGTCGGATCCGCATCGCCGACGTCGCAGGCGATTACCGCTGATTCTGTTCCTCCTCACGTGTGCCAGCACGTTTCTCGCGGGTGGTGCGGGCTGGCGGCCCGGCGAGTATCTAATCGGATCCTTGCTCCAACAAGACGCCATGCCATTGCGGATTGCGTTGTTGCGGGGATGGCAGGATGGTTTGATCTACATGGGATGCGTGCTGGCGATACTGCTGACGCACGAAATGGGGCATTTCATTGCTACTCTGAGGTATCGAATCCCGGCCAGCTTTCCCTTCTTTTTGCCGCTTCCAATCTCGCCCATTGGAACAATGGGCGCCGTGATCGCAATGGATGGTAAGCGGGCCAATCGCAAAGAGATATTCGATATCGGACTGGCGGGACCATTGGCGGGGCTGGCTGTTGCCATCCCAATAACCTGGATTGGAATTCAGCAGTTGGATCTGACCGGGCCGGGCTATGGTTTGAGAATTCAGCTTCCGTTGATCGTCAAATGGGTCGTTGGGCTGGACCCACCAGCCGGATACCAGGCCGGTGAGGCTATCGCCTGTAGCCAACTGAACCCGTATTTCATGGCAGGTTGGGTAGGTCTGCTGGTCACGGGTTTGAATATGCTGCCGATCAGTCAACTGGATGGCGGCCACGTGATCTATACGCTGTTCGGCAAGCCCGCGGCGCATTGGATCGCGCGCGTCTTCATGTTGGCGGTGCTGGTCGCAATCTGCCTAGATGTTCGCCATTTGGGACCGTGGCTGTTGATGACTTTTCTTGTGCTGCTGATCGGCGTGTCCCATCCGCCAACGAAAGACGACACGGTGCCAATTGGCTGGCTTCGTGTGGTGATCGGGCTTATTTCACTGCTAATCCCGCTGCTGTGTTTCAATCCATACGTACTGACGGGATAGTCAGATGTTGGCGGCATAGAGTTCCGCGAATTCCAGCACCCAGGTGTCGATCAGTTCGACGAACGTGGCGGGATCTGCATCGACCACTTGTTCGTAATGCTGGCGATTGAACAGTTCCTTGTTGTGAACCGTACCCTTGGCATTCAATTCCAGGACGTTCAGCGAAGAATGCGGTCGTATGGTCATCTCCAGGCGAGTATAGACATTCTCCCGCCTGCCCCTGGCGACCACTCGCACGTCATCCCGTTTGCAGGCAGCGCCCCACCCACGTTCACCGTAGATCGTTTCGTACCGGAATCCCGGCAAGTGATTTGGAAGTCTGCGAATGCAGCTTTCGATGTATTCGGATAACTCGAGCCGGTACTTGGTGTGGAGGTTTTTCACTTCTTCTTCGCTGAGGGCGTCGGCCGCTGCTTTGCGCGCTGCCGCGTCACCACGTCGCTGGCCGCGGTGGATCGCCTTTTGAAGTCGCTGTTCGAAGTCCATCACGATTTCTTCTCTTCTTCCTCGTCGGTTGACTTCTTTTCGTAGAATTGAAGCAGGTCAGAGAAGGATCGCATGGGCTCTTTGCCTTCAGCCATGGCGTCGGTTATCGGAGGGGCCGGTGCCTTCTTCTTCTGCGGACGTCGATGCTCGTACTTTGGTTTCCCGCCTCTGGTGTGTTTGCCCTGCTGTCGTCCCGCAGCACGGCGGCCGCGCGGCTTGCCTTCCGGTTTCCTCTGTTGGCGATCGCGTCTGGCAGGGCGTTCTCTGCCTTGACGCTCTTCTCGCGGGGTCTCCGTTCCCGGTTTGATCGCAGTCAGCGAGACGCGACGGCGCTGCTTGTCCACGTCGACGACCCAAACCGTCAGAATGTCTCCAACGCTGACGACTTCATGCGGGTCTCGAACGTAGCGATCGGCCAAACGGCTGATGTGAATCAAACCGCTGTCCGGCAGACCGATGTCCACGAAGGCCCCAAAATCCACGACATTCAGAATCGTCCCGGACAATTCCATCTCGGGTTGGATGTCGTCCAGCTTCATCACCTCGCGGCGGAAGGTCGGCGGAGGCAGGTCTTCTCGGGGGTCACGACCTGGCCGCGTTATCGAGCTTAGGATGTCCTTTAGCAGCAGCTCGCCCACTTCCAGCTTTGCCATCAGGGCCGCCACGTCGGCACCCGCGGCCCGCTCGGCAAGTGAAAGTGGTGTCTCGATCGCAACGGAAGTCTCTGCGGGCACATCTGCAGCAACGGCAACTTCCGCGGCAACAGCGGTCTCAGGGGGCTCCTCTGGCTCGACAGTTGCGACGGTGACTTCAGCGGGCCTTTCGGGCTCGTCGCCTTCCGCAGCGGCTTCTGTCGCCTCGTCCGGTTTGTCAGTGGTGATGGCCGCTTCTTCGGCCTTGTCCGAATCACCGGTCACGACGGTGTCTTCCGTCGGTGCAGCCGGCTCGGGAGCTGCGTCGACGGCTTCTATGGGTTTCTCGGGCTCGTCGGTGGCGGCTTCTACAGGCTCGTCCGGCACTTCAATCGCTACCGTTTGTTCCTCAGGCGATTCCTCCGGCTTGTCCAAACTCTCATCCTGATCGGACGCACTCGCCGCATCCTGTTCTTTCGGCGTTTCTTGTGACGGCTGCTCTTGTTCGATGGCGGGTTCTGGCTTCTTTTCCTGTTTCGGCTGGTCTGCGCCGCCGGACTCCTGCGGCGTGCCGACGCTGGCAGCTAAGTCGGAGACGCTGCTGCCAAGTTCCTCGATTACGTGTTGTGCGGCTTCGTAGCTCTCGGGATGAATCCACGTTGCGTCCAGCGGATTGTCGCCATTGGTGATTCTCAGGAAGCCGGCCGCTTGCACGAAAGTGGCGTCGCCGAATTGAGGTACTTCCTTGAACTGGTCGCGATTGCGGAAGGGGCCGTGTTGCTGTCGATACTCATACAAGCGACGCGCGGTCAGTTGATTCAAGCCGGAAACATAGCGCATCAACGATGGGCTGGCGGTGTTCACATCCACGCCGACGAAGTTTACGCACGATTCCACAACGGCGTCGAGTGACGTTTCTAGATGTTTCGCCTTGACGTCGTGCTGATACAGGCCCACGCCGATGTTGGCAGGGTTAATTTTGACCAATTCCGAAAGGGGATCTTGTAGCCTCCGGCCGATCGAGATTGCACTGCGAAGTACGGGATCGAAGCGGGGCAACTCTTCACGTCCCAACGGACTTGTCGAGTAGACGCTGGCGCCTGCTTCATTCACCATGACGTATTCGACGTCGTGATTTGCTAGTTCTTTGGCCAGTATATCCGCGATCATTCTTTCTGTTTCGCGACAAGCCGTACCGTTGCCGATGGCGATGACGGGGATGTGGTACAGTGTGATCATCTCGACCACTTGCTGCCGTCCACGTTTCACCACGTCCGCTTTGCCGATCACGTGAATGACAGTGTGTCCCAAGACGCTGCCGAATTCATCCAGTGCGGCCAGTTTGCAGCCGCTGCGAAAGCCCGGATCCACGGCCAACACACGACGATCTCGCACGGGGGGCTGCAACAATAGTTTGCGTAGGTTTCGCGCGAAAACTCGCACCGCGTGAGCTTCCGCCTTGTCAGTCAATTCGCGTCGCACCTCGCGTTCAAGGCTGGGTATGACCAATCGCGTAAGAGCGTCACGCACGCAACCGCGGAGGTATTCGGCATGAGCGTGATTCGCGGGCACCAGCATCTGCTCGGCCTTCACTACCATGGATTCCACGTCCACGTCGACACGCAATCGAAGTATCTTCGAACGTTCACCACGGTTGAGTGCCAGCAGTCGATGCGGGGGGAGTTTCGCGAGTGATTCGCGGAAGTCGAAGTAATCCTTGAAGGATTCGATCTTTTTCTGGCGCTTTCGCTTCTTGGATTCTTTGCGCTGTTGAGCGGCGATTTGCTTGACCGTCAACTTGCGTTTCGGAACGACCGGCGCGGCTGGGGGCGCCGGGGCGCTTGTTGGGGCTTCGTTCGCCGGTGCAGCGGGTTCAGACGCCGGTGGAGTCTCTTCCTTAACAGGCGAAGTCTCTTCCGCTGCGGGGGCGGGCTGTTCGGATGCAGATGACTCGTCTGATGCGGCGGCTTCCTCCGGGGACGTCGGGCCAGCGGGCGGTGTTAGTGCCTCGGACGACTCTGTTTCGACGACGACGGGCTCACCAGCCACGGCATCATCCGACGGTGCGGGGGCCGGTTGCTCGCTCTGTTCGGCGGGAGCCGCTTCGGCGTCCTGACCGTCTTCCTGGTCGGAGTTCGCTTCCGCATCGGCTGACCGGTCGAAGGTCGCCTCCGCCGGTTCCGGGTTCTCGGGCTCGACGGCCGGCTTGGTTTGCGGCGTCTCCGATTCGGGGGATTCCCCGACTTCCGGTTTCGGCTCCGTTTCGGGTGGCTGTTCGGGTACGGTTTCGTCCTGAGGAGACTCGGTAACCTCCTCGATACGGCTGGCGACCAGAATTCCCGTATTCTTCAGGACCTTTCGCAGTTCGTCCCGCAACTGAAGGTTCTCGGTGAATTGCTCGGCGATCAGATGCCCGGCACCCTGCAGGACATCGGCTGCCGTTGGCAGTTCCTTCTCCTCGCTGACGTACTCCTCGGCTCGAGCCCGGAGGTCCGCAACGGCGGGACCGCCTTCCAGAATCTCCCGTGCCAGCGGCTCAAGACCGCGGTTGCGAGCGACGCCGGCCAGTGTCTGTTTCTTGGACTTGAAGGGCTGGTAAAGATCTTCGACGCGGCGCAGCGAGTCACAACGATTGATTCGGTTGGCCAATTCCTCCGTCAGCTTGCCTTGCGACTCGAGCGTCTTCAGGATTCGCTGCTTGCGATCGGCCAGGGCGCGCAGCTTCGCCACAGAGTCCTGCACGCCGCGGATCTGCTCCTCGTCAAGCCCGCCGGTGTGGTCTTTGCGATAGCGAGTGATGAAGGGAACCGTGTTACCGTCGTCCAACAGACTGACTGTCGGTTGGACTTTCGCGATCGGTAAGTCGACTTCTCGTGCGACTTGTTCCAGATCAACGTTTACCGAGTTTTCCATAACCGCCCCAAGAGAGGACTGCAAATCAAAACGCCGCAATTAGACTGCCGCCGAACCGCGCAATCTAAGCCCTAATACCGCCTTTTGTCAATGATAGCGGCAAGTGTGAAGAACTGAAAGCCTTGCTACACGCAGTAGTCACATGATGCTGGCCGGACTGCGCCACTTCGGCGTGAACCGCCAAAGCGGCGCAGTCGAGGAGGTCTGGCCGGAGGCACCAAGCGACATTGGCATATCGAACGTCTACTTCGAACTGGTGCCGTGGGAGCAAATCACGCATTGTCTTGACGAGAATGGCGAAATCGTCTGAGTATCTCGTGAGCCGAAGTCTTCTCGCGTCGCGGCGGTTCGCTGCTTGATTGATTCGGCCGCATCGTTCAGACTAAACGCGTGCATCGGAGCACCGCTTTGGGCTTTGTTTCAAAACGGGAGGGCGAGGCTCCGCCGAGCCGTGAGGTGGGCGCAGTGCACGGCTCAGCAGGAGTTTCGCCCTCCCGACGTCGACAAGCAGGGTCCTGGGACAGCGCAACATCTTTAGATTTGGAGTGGCACGTTCATTTCGGGGAGATGGCAAAATGCTGAGTACCGGTGAGGTTCTCGAAACCTATTTCTTAGATACACGCTGTATGCTGCTCGAAATCGCGGCCACGCTGGACCGCTTGGACCATGCGGCCGAGGCCGGTTCGGACGAAATGCCGGTGGGAGACCCCCGCCTGCAGAAGATCTATCAGTCGTTGGTCTTGTTGGCCGAGAGGGAAACCACGCCGGATCGTGCCGAACGGCTCTTGAACTTGTTCTCCGACCTGGATTGACGGGAGATTTGTCATGCAGATCATTCAGCCCCACTACCACGGCATCGCCCGAACAGCCCAGGACTACGAACGAATGGCGATGTCGGGCGTTGTTGCAGTTGGAGAGCCGGCCTTCTGGGCAGGTTTCGATCGGCTCTACCCCGAGACGTTCTTAGACTATTTTCACCAGATCAGCGAATTCGAGCCAACTCGCGCGGCTCAATACGGCATTCGGCATTTCTGCTGGGTGGCGGTTAATCCCAAGGAAGCCGAGAATCCGGAGTTGAGCTACGAAGTGATTCGTCACATGCCCGACTTCTTCGACAAGCGCACGGTGTTGGGCGTGGGGGAAATCGGCTTCCACAAAACGACAAAGAACGAGGAAGAGATCTTCGAAGCACAACTTGATTTGGCGATCAAGCACAACCAACTAATCGTGATTCACACGCCGCACTTGGCGGACAAGGTGCGTGGGACCAAACGCACGATGGAAATTCTGGCCCATGCCAACGTGGATCCCGAACGCGTTTGGGTAGACCACGTGGAAGAGCATACCATTCGGGAACCGCTGGACGCCGGCTACTGGGTCGGCTTTACGCTGTATCCGATCACGAAGTGCTCGCCCAGACGCGGTGTTGATATCCTGGAGCAATACGGCCGCGAACGGATTCTAGTGAACTCATCAGCCGACTGGGGGCCGAGCGATCCATTCTTGTTGCAGGAGTGCATCCTGGAATTCCGCCGACGAAATCACTCGCTGCAAGAGGCCATTGAGATTTTCCACAATAATCCTTGCCGATACCTCGGGCAGAACCCGAAGTTCGATATTAAGCCCATAAGCGTCGAGCAACTCGAATCCGAACCCGTGGCTACCGTTTGATGAAGGCAGATCGGTCTTGACGATATCGGTCTACGAACTCACCAAACGTTTCGTCGGAGGCGGCCGGGAGATTCTCGCCGTGGATCGCCTCTCGTTTTCGATTGCGCGGGGAGAGGTCTACGGACTGTTGGGCCCGAACGGTGCGGGTAAGACCACCACGATCAGGATGGTGGTGGGCCTGCTTCGGCCGGACGGCGGCTATGCCGAGGTGGGTGGCTTTCGCACATTGGACGCGCCCGAAGAGGTGAAGTCGCATATCGGGCTCGTTTCGTCCAGCGATGGCGTCTATCCGTGGCTATCCGTTCGAGAAATGCTGTTGTTCTTTGCTGACTTGTACGGCGTATCGCTTTCGACTGCCCGCAAGGAACTCGATCGGCTTAGCGAAGTGCTGCAACTGACCGATTTCCTCGATAGACGATGCTCGACACTCAGCACCGGGCAAAGACAACGCGTCACGCTGGCACGCGCGTTGATCCATGATCCGCCCGTGGTGTTACTGGACGAGCCTACGCGCGGACTGGACGTGATCGGGACGCAAGTGGTGTTTGACTACATCCGACATTTGCGTGAACAGGGCAAAGCCGTGATAGTCAGCACGCACCGCTTGGACGAGGCACAGCGGTTGTGTGATCGGTTCGGTCTGCTGCACCAGGGCCGTTTGCTGCACGAAGGGACGCTCGCCGAGCTTCAGGCCGAGACGGAATGTCAGTCGCTCGTCGAGATGTTTGCGCATGTTGTCCAGGAGGCGATGGCAAGTTGATGTCGGAAGGCGACCAACACGCGTCCGAACGGGACACTGAGTTCGATGCCGGTGGTCCTGCGCAACCACGCGCCCACGCCTCCAGTGGCCGATTCGCGCGCTTGTGTCTGAAAGAACTGCGCGAGACTCTTCGCGATCGTCGAACCATTGTCACTCTTGTGTTGATGCCGCTGCTAGTCTATCCGTTGCTCACAATGGCGTTTCAGAGGTTCCTGGTTACCTCGTTGGACACCTCGCCCGAGTTTTACATCGGATTGAGATCGGATGCGGAAGTGGCACGACTGCGGCCATACCTTGCATTGGGCGACCTTGTGCTGAAGAACGAAAGTGCTGGTCGTCGCAAACACGCTGCCACCGCGGAGGCACGATCGAAACCGACGATGGCCCTCGACGTTGAACCCCATATCAACTGGAAGACGGGGGCGAATCTGGAGCAGCGAGTCATCGACGGTTCAATTCACTTGGCGATCCTGTTGAAGGAAAGCGATCGTTCTGATTTGTCGCGGAAGCCGATGGACGTGCTCCGGTGCGAACTCGTCCATCGTGCGGATTCCCCCGCCAGCAAATCGGCACTGGATCACATCCAGCGACGGTTACGTGCCCTGAACGAGTTCATGCTTCGGCAGGAACTTCGCGAGTTGGGAGGTGATCCGACACCTAGCGTTCACGCCCACGAGCGATCCGTCGGAGAGTCTCGTACGGCACTTTCGCTAACTACGCTGATTCCTCTGGTCCTAATCCTGATGACGATCACCGGCGCCGTATATCCGGCCATCGACTTGACCGCGGGCGAACGCGAACGCGGAACACTCGAAGCCCTGATGGCGGCGCCAGTACCGCGACTCGGGCTGTTGGGCGGCAAATACGTCGCGGTGCTGACCGTGGCGCTGCTGACCGCCGGCGCCAATCTGGTGGCCATGACCGTGACATTGGCGAGCACTGGCTTGGGCAAGGCGTTGTTCGGTCCCGCGGGCCTATCGCCGTTGGTCCTGCTACAAGTATTCGCGTTGCTCGTTCTGTTTGCCGCGTTCTTCTCCGCAATCCTGTTGGCCGTTACCAGCTTTGCCCGCAGTTTCAAGGAGGCTCAAGCGTACCTTATTCCTCTCATGCTGCTGTCGTTGGCTCCGGGAATGATGACTCTAATGCCGGGGCTGGAACTCAGCGGCGCGTTGGCGGTGACTCCGCTGGTCAATATCGTCTTGCTTGCTAGAGATCTGCTTCAAGGAGAAGTAGACCCAGTGCTGGCCGTCGTGGCAGTAGTATCGACCGTTTTCTATGCCATCGCGGCCATTGGACTGGCGGCCCGAGTATTCGGAACTGACGCCCTTCTTTACGGCAGCGAGGCCAGTTGGTCCGATCTGTTCCGCAGGCCCTCGCACCCTCGCGACGCCGCGACCCTTGCGGGAGCGATGTTCTGCATGGCCATTCTACTGCCGTGTTCTTTCGTCGCAGCCAGTCTGCTACATCTCGTGCCCAAAGAGGCGATGCAGGAGCGCATTCTGATCAGCGCGGCTACGACGGCATTCTTATTTGGCGGAATACCATTCATCGCGGCATCTATCCAACGCGTGCGCATGACGGCGGGTTTTCAGTTGCGAGCGGTTCGTCCATTTGCTTTCGTGGGGGCCGCGGTCGTCGGAGTTGCCGCGTGGCCCTTGGCTCACGAGGTCTTCCTCTTGAATCGCGCGTTTGGCTTCGGAACTTTCAGCGACCACCTGGTCGGCCTCGTCGAAGAAATGCTGACGCAGTGGCGCCGGCTTCCGCCGTGGTTGATCGTCTTTTCGCTGGCCGTCATTCCAGGTGTGTTTGAAGAGTTCTTTTTTCGCGGTTACCTTTTTCGCGCCCTTACTAAGAACCGGTCGGCCTGCAACGCCATTCTGTTGACGGCAGTTCTGTTTGGTGCGTTTCACGTCGTTACAAGCGGAATGTCGCCCGAGCGATTCCTGCCCAGTACGTTTCTGGGACTGATTTTGGGGTGGGTATGCTGGCGTACAGGCAGCGTGTTGCCAGGGATGTTACTGCACGTCTGCCACAACGGGCTCCTGCTGATGATTGCCTATTATCGCGACGAGCTCACGGCCCGTGGCTGGGGAGTCGAAGAGCGGACTCACCTACCCATAAGTTGGCTGGCAGCTGCCACGGTTGGCATTACGGTGGGCGTTGCGATAATCATGGTGGCAGGATCGAAGCCTGTTGCCAACGAAGTGCCGTCCGAAGACTCATAACGCAGGCATCGCTCGTCGCAGTTTTTCCCAATCCCAAGGACTCGTCTATGTTCATAGCCATGTGGCATGTTCTGCTGCAGCTTGCCCCGTGGATACTATTGGGCACGTTGATCGCAGGACTCCTGCACGTGCTGCTGCCACGGGGCCTGGTGCGACGCAAGTTGCGTGGCCCTAGCGGTGTGGTGAAGGCCGTTGCGTTAGGCGTTCCTTTACCGCTGTGTTCGTGCGGAGTCATACCAACCGGGATCGGCCTGAAGGAGGACGGTGCCAGCGACGGCGCGTCGATTGGCTTTTTGATCAGCACACCACAGACCGGCGTCGATTCCGTTCTCGTCAGCGCGTCCTTCCTAGGGTGGCCTTTCGCATTGTTCAAAGTGTTGAGTGCGGCCGTCACGGGAATCGTCGGTGGTCTCTTAGTTGACGGTTTGAGCGGCGATCGCGACGACGACAATGGGGACGACGCAACGAGCGAAACGACAATCAGCCAAAGCGTCGTCAGTCGCATGCTGGGGCACGGGCTGGAGATTCTCCGATCGATCTGGATTTGGATCGTGGTTGGCATACTTGCGTCGGCAGCCATCGAGACATTTGTGCCGCATTCTTTTCTTGCGGGGATCGGCGAACTTGGCATCCTGCCATCTTCGTTGATCGCACTGGCGCTTTCGCTGCCGTTGTACGTGTGTGCCACGGCATCTGTCCCCATTGCAGCCGCTTTGGTGGCGGGCGGGCTTCCGCCAGGAGCCGCAATCGTCTTTTTGATGGCCGGCCCGGCGACAAATGTGGCCACTATGGGCGCTATTTTCCGGCGGTTCGGTGCTCGTACCCTTGCCGTGTACCTGATCGTCATCATCGCGGGCAGTATGGGATTCGCGGTTGCATTCGACTGGCTGCTGTCTGCTGCGTCCACGACCGGCGAGATGGCTCATGAGGGGCACGGCACATGGTGGGCGCATGCGTGCGCCGTCGCGCTGATTGGACTAATGGTTTGGTTTGTCGTAGACGACGTGCGAGCATGGTTGCGGCGGCGCGGCCGAGTAGCGGATTCGACGGCTGCCGAATTCAAAGTGCCCGTAAGCGGCATGTCGTGCGGCGGCTGTGCGGGCCGGTTGGAGAAAGCCCTGTTGAACACGGAAGGCGTCGAATCAGCCGTCGTCAACCTGGACCCGGGCGAGGCGGTCATTCGAGGTCCGGTTGACCGAATTCACGTCCAGCAGGTCATTCGCGATGCCGGCTTTCAGACGGATTGAGAATCGCGAGCGATCCTGATCCGCCTCGCTGGTAGCACGTTGAAGGCAACGCTGTACTGCACGATCGGCACCGTGTCACGGCGCGCGCGGCGGTTCGCCAAGCGTTACGTTCACTGTCTTTTCGGCATCGTCACGACGAACGACGATATCGACCTTTTGCCCCGCTTGGTACTTGCGCAGTCCAGCCGCCAGGTCCTGGATGTCGGCCACTTCGATATCCGCAAACTTGATTATCACGTCGCCAGCCTTCAGGCCGCCCTTGCCGGCTGGCGAATCCGCATTGACGTCCGATAGACGCAGGCCGTTTCCGGGGCCTCCGCCGTAGTCGGGAACTACGCCCAGATACGCCATCGCCCCGCTTCGTCCATGTCCGGTTTGCGGAGCTTTGACGAATTCGGGCCGTTTGGGCATTTGGGCCACTTGGTCCAGCACTCGCTCGGCGAAATCAATCGCTTGGACAGCGCCTTCTACGTTGATCGTTTCGAAGTCATCGTCTGGCGTGTGGTACAGCTTGGTGAGCCCTGTGCAGAAGAACAGCACGGGAATTCCCTTGCGATAGAAGCCCAAGTGGTCGCTGCCGCCCATGGGGCCAGTGGTTTTTACCTTCAACTCGCCGTCCTCGTTGATCTCCTCCACCACGGAGGCGAACTCCTTGCCGGTGCGAACGCCGCCTAGCAGCAGCCCGTCGTCGCGCAAGTTGCCGATCATGTCGAAGTTCAACATCGCGACGGTGTTCTGCAACTCAAACAGCGGTTTCTCTACATAGTAATTGCTGCCGACCAGTCCGCGTTCCTCGGCGGTGAACGCAACGAACACCAACCGGCGAGCAGGCTTGTTCTCGCGTTCCGCGAAACGCTTGGCCAACTCCATAATGGCCGCAGTCCCGGTGGCGTTGTCGTCGGCCCCGTTGTGGATCGCCCGTTCCCTCGGGCGGCGCGATCCGAAGGGACCGTAGCCAAGATGGTCGTAGTGTGCACCGATGACGATCGTCTCGTTCGCTAGCGGGCCTTCGCCTTCGATAACGCCAACGACATTGGACACGTCGGCTCTGACCGTCTCAAACGTGAATTCCAATTCGGCAGTCCAGCCCTCCAGCGGCTGTGTCATGGGTGACAGATTTTCGTCTATCTCGGCACTAATCGCCTCGACGCTCGTCAAGCTTTCCTCGCCCGACGTCACCGGAGATTTCTCAAGCAACTGATTGGCGATCTCCTGCGTGACGTGCGCAAATGGAATTCCGCTGCCGCCGGTTCCGAATCCTCTAGGGGCCGTGAGTTGGTCCTTCTTCTTCGCCTTCGTTGTGAACGGGTCGTTCACCAGCAGAACCGCTGCCACTTTGTTCTTCTTTGCCGCTTGGAGTTTCGTGCGGATAAACGAATGGCCTGTGACCTTCTTGCCGTCGAACACACTTTTCGGATCGTCTTGCTGGGGCTCGCGGCGGATAATCAGGAGCACTTTGCCTTCGACATCGGCGTCTTTGTAGTCGTCGTATTTCAGCTTCGGGGCGGTGATACCGTAACCCGCAAACACGACCTCCGCCTTCGCCTTCCCACTTCCTCCCGTCGCGAGAGGTTGATAATTCTCTGCCAGCTTCAGATTCAGTTCCTGGCCACCGGGGCCACGCAGCACCAGTGTGTTCTTCTCCGGAACGACCTTCGTGTCGACCGTGATATCAAACGGACGCGTGAACGCTCCGTCGTGGCCGGCGCCCTGAAGCCCCAGGCTTTGAAAACGTCCGCGAATGTAGTCGGCCGCCTTCTCCAACCCCTTCGTTCCCGGCCCCCGCCCCTCGAGTTCGTCGGAGGCCAAATAGCGAATGTCCTCGGCCACTCGATCCACTTTCGCAGTGTTGTTGGCCGCCGAGGCCGTGGTGAAGAGGCCAAGAGTGAGAGCGACAACAAGCGAAACGCACAAAAACGTGGTTCTGGTGATATGGCGATTCATGCAAGGATGCTCCGTGTTGAGTCGTTGATTCATAATCCGCGCAATCGAGGTTCGAACTGTACTCGCTGTTCGTCCAATAACAACAATTCGGTGATTTTCCACACGCTGGCAACCGGCTCGACCACAAACAGTGCTTCATACTGATTTGTGCGCTCGTGGATGTGCCCCCAATGCTCGACCGTTCCCGATACATTCCAGCGACAACGTTGGCAAAATCCACGCTCGTCGCGTTGTTTGTCCGCGTTGTCGTTGGGGAATGGTTCGTTCTGGCCGCTCAGGATGGCGACCTCGCTAATCCGCGACATGGCGCCGCCTTGCTCCTGCATCTGTAAGTCTTCCTGGATCTGCAGGTAGACATCTCGCAGCAAATCTCCGTGGATGCTTGTCTCGAGAGCACCGTAGATATCGTTTTCCTCATGGAAATCGAAGGCTCGATAGACGTTCGTATGCAGCGTCGTGAAAATCGTTTCGGATTGTTCATCGGACACTTGGTAGCGCGGTGCGAACGGACGAGGAACGTTCCATCGCAAGAAAGGCCATGCGCTAGCAGCGACCAGAAGCAGCACACCCAACGCGAACAGCCGGCGTCGCCACGCCGCACCACGCGCCCTCATTCGAAACACGATCGCCGGCATCAGGATCAGGCAGCAGAGCGAAAGCACGGGCAATGAGAGCGTTGGCCGTGGCGGGAAAACCGCAGGCACTTCCTCGGGCGGAGGCCGAACTGGTCGCCCCGGGTTTTCCCACTGGAACACGTCGTTCTTGCCTAACCGAGTGAGGGTGATTTTGGATATTTCCTCGTAGGCGAATACGACCGTGTTGACCGTCCATACGAACTCGTTGAACCGATCCCACGTCAGTTTCACTGTGTTGGGAGGGTTCGTGGACTTGTAGGAGAGGATTATCCCCACGCGTGCGCTGACCATCGGCACGCGTTTGCGCGGCGTCTGCAGTGCGAAATCTCTGAAGTCCAAACCGTAGAAGTCGCACCGCTGGACGACGGGTTGTATCTCGACGCCGTCCAATTCCACGGGATTGCCGGAGCAGAAATAGGCCTCGATCTGCTGACGCGCGGCGTCTTGCTCGGCAATGTCCAGAAAGTCGTCTTCATCGCGTGCGAGCAGGACGCTCTGCTCGAGGGTCAACAGCGGAATGAGTATCTCGTGTCGTACCTCGTGATCTTCGACATACAGGAACGAGTACACGGAGCTGTAACTGGTGATTCCCAGTGTCTCTTCCTTCTGCCTGGTCACCCATTTCTCTCGCTCCTCCTCCGAAGCCTCGGGCGAAAGCGGGGCAAGATCCCAACTGAGCCGGACGATCTCGACGTCGCCCGGACGCAATTCCGCTGTGTGTGTGTCCTGGGCGTTCTCTTGCTTGAGGACCAGCTTCATTTCCGACGGCAGGATGCCTTCATCGTCCGTGAATCGCTGGCTGAACGTCAGGAATTGGGGCGGGGAGGGGAACTCGTACTGCAACTCGAACGTGAGGGTGTGAGCCATCAGCTCGGCTAGTGGCACGCCCTCGTCGGGCATGTCGATCTCCTGGACTCCGACAATCCGCCCCGAGACAGTCTCTCCCGCAACGTCACGAATCACAAACCGCTCGGCCACGAATTGCTTGTGCAACTCGATTCCGCGACGAATCACGTCCGGCCCCAGGAAGTCGTGATCGTTCGGCTGCAACCTGTGAAATAGATACAAGTCTTCCAGAAACACCTCGATTTTCGCGGTGGCCTGCTCCCGCGAGACGTACACGTAGGATCGGGTGACGGAAACCGGATGCGCGGCAGAGTGCGCCGTAGCAAACGCCCAACAGCACGCTGCCAGTGCACAAATGAAGATCAAACGCGAGGGCTTCTCTCGATCAGTCATCCATTCGCTCGGTGTGATCACTCGACCGTGACAAACGCCTCGACCCATTCACGGAATTCCATGCCTTCGCTGCGAATGTCGGCGGTTACCAAAGTCTTGCATGCTTGGCTTCCAGCTCGTATCTGAAGTTTGAGTTCACCCGATTGGCGAGGTGGAAGCGTAATCGAGGGCTGGTGATCGAGTAGCTGCAGGCCTTGGTGAGCGCGAGATGTGACGTGGAACGTCCTTTTCACCGGCGAATGGTTCGTGATGCGCACTTCAAGGTCAGCGGTCTTCCCTGGCGATAGACTCACGCCGTATGGGTAAAACACCGCCCACTGTTCGTCGATGCCGTAATTGGGATCATCCCACGGGAACAGCTCCTTCAGAGTCTCGATCCGCTTTCGATAGCGACCTTCGAGGTAGTCCAACTCCTCGTCGGTGAACGTGAAGACATGGCGGATGTGTTCGTTGATCAGCCAGAAATCTCCCTTCATCGCTCGCAGCTTCTTCAGACAGAGAAGAAAGCCGGAATCGTCGTGAACGAAATTGCGGTTCAGGACACAATAGTCGTCCATGCCTGATGGGGCGAACGAGTCCCCGACGAAGAGGATCGGCGTTCCGTCCTTCTTCTTTGCGAGCAGCGCGCCGTGGTACAGCGTTTGTCCGGGAAAGAAATGGAAGCTCAAATCGAATTCGTTCCATTTCATCTCCTGGCCGTCGTCGACAACCGTGACCTTCTTCATCGCGTTGGCGGTCATTGCCGGCAGGTGATACGCCTCGGGGTGTTCAAGGACGTCCGCGTACTCTTTGGTCGCGTAGATAGGGCATTGGAATGCTTCGGAAGCCGCTTGTATGAAGTCGGTGTGATCGTCGTGGTAGTGGGTGACCCATATGCCGTCTACCTGCTTGATGACGTCCTTGGAGATGAAGTCCTTAATGGCGTCGATGACTCGCTGCGACCCACAGTCCAGTAGGAATCCATGACCGCTGTCGGACACCAACAGCCGGCTCGTCCCGTTCTCGTAGATCCAGTCCGGCGTCTGTTCGTGGCGCGAGTACGGCATGAGTTCAATGTCGGCATCGGTACCCAACACGCGCTCGCCACACATCCGCATTCGTTTCTCTTTGAAGTACCAGTGCAGCGCATTTGTCGACAGATAGTTCCGGTACAGGGCTTGCACGCGACCCACCAGACGATCAATCGATTCTTGCGGGCCCGAGATTACCGGTCCGCGAGCGGGAACGATCACGTCGGGCTTCTCGGCGGCAACTTTGCGCAAGCTGGAAACCAGTTCCGCCAGCCGCGAGCCGTAACCGTGGTATCCGCGAATCTGGGCCTCGGTAATCGCATCCTGGAAGCTGTACAGATCGAAGATCTGTCCATCGCCGTAGATCAGGTCTCCGGTGAAGACGATCTTCTTACCATTCAATTCCGTGACGTAACTGACCGCCCCGCGCGTGTATCCGGGAGTCTCCAGAACGCGGAACGTGATGCCCTTCCACTTGATCTCGTCGCCCCCTTTGACCCAGCGTTCGACCTTCAAGGGAGCCGCCGGGATCTTCGTGGACTGTTGGCCGTAGTCGTGATATCGGGTCTTAGTGAACGCCTCCCAGAAGTCGCCGGGCTTCTCCAATGCGTATAACGCGCGGGTCGGAGCGATTGCGCCTGCTCCCGCCTGAACGATTGGCCTGGCCTTCCAAACCAGATCGCGCCGGCCGTGCGCTAGTAACACGTGGTCGATCCCGTTCGCATCGTCTTGTGCCCAGCCGTAGACTGCCAACCGAGCATCCTCGCGCTCGATCAGCACTCCGTTAATCGGACCTGGGTCGAACCTGCATTGCGGAGTGATCTTCTCGGCACTCAGACCAAATGACGCCTGAGCACACAGCACCAGTAAGAGAATGAAACGTCGCATAGTTACCTCGAACGTGTCTTGGGAGTCGGATTTCGCCACAACCACAGCCTGCATTATGTCACGGTGTGGGCGCCGGTCAACGAGATCATGCTTGCTGGGGCAGAAACGGCGTAACACTAGTGCCCTGAACATGTTGCGGCCATGCCAGCTACCGGCGATCTCCGTTTCACGAGCCAGCAATCCATGATTGCTCAGGGTTGGCGCAATCAATTCAACTTCTGTAACCGGCATAGTCGATACCTGATGTGGGTGTGTGTACTCGTCGTCACCCGTATGTCGCTTCGAGATTTGTGATACACGCTGGGAGAAACGGGGCTAACGTTCCTTCCGTTTCCGGAATCTTGGGAAATGAGAGCTGTTTCGGTCATCGCAGCGATACTGCTCGGCATTCTGACCGGCTGCCGTTCGGCGGAGCCAATTCGGGTAGCCGATGATCGCTGCATTGACTCAGCGGGAGGCGTGACATCGTCGTCTTTGAGCGACGATTCCCCGGCGGATGTGCAGCCGGTGACCTATGTGGAGGAAGTGCCAGAGCCCGCCCTGCTTCGTTCTGTCGAAAACAACGGTTACGAACTAGAACTGCTGGTGTCACCGAGCGGGCCATTGACGCTCGACGACCTTGAAGAAATCGCCTTTCAAAACAACCCCACGTTGGCGGCTGCGGCGGCTCGAATGGAGGCGGCTCTCGGGCGAGAGGTGCAGGCCGGACTTTATCCGAATCCGGTCATCGGCTACCACGGCGCGGAAATCGGGAACTTTGGGACTGCCGCGCAGCAGGGTGCATTTATCAGTCAGCGCTTCATCACAGGCGGCAAATTGCGGCTGGATCAGGCGATGGCTGGCATGGAAACCGATGAAGCCCACTTTCGATTGCACGCTCAGCAGCAGCGGGTACTCACCGATTTGCGAGTCCGATTCTACGATGCACTTGTGGCCCAGCGGCGCGTTGAGTTGACCACGGAGTTGGCTCGAATCGGCGACGATCTCGTGAAGGCGACCGAGAAGCTGATCGAGACTCAATTAGGAACGGAAAACGATTTACTGCAAACCGAAATCCGAGCCGATGACGCTCACATCTTGTACGACAACGCTCGCAATCAGAACGAGGAGGCATGGCGGCGATTGACAGCGTTGGTCGACGTACCCACGATGCAGACGACGCCATTGGCGGGCGAACTTGATGCAAACCTGCCGAGCCTCAGTTGGCAGGACTGTCATACGGCCGTGTTGGACAAAAACCCCAAACTGGGTGCCGCCCGGGCACGCATGGATCGGGCCGCCGTCGCTGTTCGACGCGCGCGAAGGGAGCCGATCCCCAACGTCGATGTCTCGGTCAGCGTGCGACATCACAACGTCTCCAGCGACGATGTGGCCAACGTCCAGGTAGGAATCCCCATCCCCATCTTCGATCGGAATCAGGGCAACATTCGCAGTGCGGAGGCCGAATGGATCGCCGCCTCGAACGACGTCTTGCGGATCCAGCTAGACCTGCAGGATCGTCTGGCAGTCGCCTTCCGACGATATGCCGACGCTCGTCAACAAGTGGATCGCTACGCCAATCGGATGCTGCCACGAGCTGAAAGGTCGCTGAAGCTGGTGATGGCGGGCTACGAGAAGGGGCAGGTCCCGTACCTCACTTTGATTGAATCTCAGCAAATGCACATTCAGGTAAACTTGTCGCATCTCGATTCACTGCAGGAACTTCGAACAGCCTCCGCTATCATCCAAGGGCAGCTTCTGACCGGAAGTGTCGCAAACCGGCAGTGATTTGCCATAATAGAGTTAACCTTGAACGATCATCCGAACGAACGTAAGATTGAAGGACGTTTCAGGGAGTCCAATTATGGCTCGTAAGGTACTACATCTCCTGCTGATCACAGCTATTTCCGTGTGTCCGGTCACATGCGGGCCAGGGCTGTGTGCGTTCGCAGGCCAATGTAGCGCCCCATCCGACTGCTCGTCCGGATGCGAGCACCACTGTGGGGATGAGGGTGCACACGAGCATTCACACCATCATCCTACGCCGCCCAGCGACGACAATCCCTGCGATCATGCTCCCTGCCAAGACCGATGCCAGTGCATTTGCGGTGGGGCGATCTTACCCGACTCTGCCAAACAGGACGTCGTGCTGCTGCTCACGCCGTCATTCGATTTGATGGTGACATCTGGCGGAATCCATGACTTTCTAGCCACACATCGGCCTTGCCCCGAGCAAACCGCGCCCGATGATGACGGCGTGCCGTCAGGGCGGGTCATTCGCTGCCTGCACAGCTCTTTTCTGTGCTAATGCGCCCAGGGCAAAGAGCCCGTCGTAACTCGGTTCTACGCGACTGGTCGCTACGAGCTCCTGATTGTCCTCAACCGTTCGTGTTGTTCGCTGCGCGTCCGAGAACTCTAGACACGGGACTGTTGACTCGTGACTCTGTTCTTCCGCCTGCTCCCTTGGGAGTACGCAATTCGAAATCTGTTCCGTCGACCGTTGCGCACGTCGCTGACCTTTGCGGGCCTGACGACAGTGATCGCCATGGTGTTCGTTGTCGTCGGGTTTATCCGCGGGCTGGAACGATCGCTGGCCGTTAGTGGAGATCCACAGACGGCGGTGATCTTCTCGCTGGGCATGGGCAAGAACCTTGAGTATTCGTCGATACCCATGCGGACCAGCGATTTGGTTCCAGCCACCGTGAGCGGGATTCACGAGCGGTACGGAACCAACTACGTATCCCCTGAGCTGTACCTGGGGACCCAGGTTCGTGTCAGCGGCGCTGAGGAATCGTCGAAGGGCCTGATTCGCGGAGTGACCCGACCGGCATTGCTGGTCCGGCGCAAAGTCGAGATCGAGGAAGGCAATTGGCCAGAGACCGGCGAGGTGATGGTGGGCCAGCTGGCCGCCGCCAAGCTGGGTGCGACCGACACCGACCTTGCCATCGGTTCCACGCTCGAGTTCGAAGGACGCTCGTGGCGCATCAGCGGTGTGTTCTCGGCTGCGGGATCGGCGTTCGAGTCAGAAGTGTGGTGCCGGCTGGATGAACTGCAGCAGGCGATGAAACGACAGGATCTCAGCCTGGTGGCTGTCACGCTGGCTCCCGACGCGGACTTCGCGGATTTGGACATGTTCTGCAAGATGCGTTTGGACTTGGAATTGCAGACGATGCAGGAAACCGAATACTACGCCTCGCTGCAGAAGGACTACGGTCCGGTTCGCATGTTGGCTTGGCTTGTGGTGCTGCTCGTATCTGGAGCCGGCGTATTCGCGGGCCTTAATACGATGTACGGCTCGGTGGTCGGACGCATCCCCGAGCTTTCGATGCTGCAGA
>CAZUAH010000114.1:0-30553 GCA_964617665.1 uncultured Pirellulaceae bacterium | reverse complement strand
GATTGGTCGCGAAAGAGACGGTCGCACCGCTCCTCGCGTTGGCTTTCACGTCCCACTTCTGAGCCGGGAAGACTTGGTTGTCGTCAGTCTCATCATGAAGGATGAACGCTTCGGCACCCGGCGGCGTAATCGTCAGCTTGCTCGGAATGCGCACCCGAAAGCCCTGCGTGTCACTCACCTGTGCTTCCGCGCTGGAGACCAGCAAGAACGCCGCTACAAACGACACAACCGCTACATTTGATACCACCCTAAAATAGCATCTCATCGTTATACCCCACCCCTCCTGCGAAGTTTTCGCATCGGCAACTGGCACCAGCCGACTTCAGAAAAACACTGCCTGTAAAGGGAATTCGCTGATAAACAGTGATTCAGCGATTCCACACGCGAAGAGCAAAAGGATCTGCTGCCCTGCCTGATGGCTCGCAAATCACGCCCTCACTAAGGTACCTATGCCACCTAAGCCCTTCAGTCAAACTACTTCAGCCATTTTTTGGGGACATTTGGCAGTGCGAACAAATCGCATATCGATCAGAGAGGTTAGTGCCAGTACCTACGAGTGGTTCGCAGAGCCGCATTACACTGGCTGAACGGGAAATGTCACCGGACGCCGCGCAGTAAGCGGCACTCGGCCGCCGGCGCATGCAGATCGTGTGTTGGCATATTCTCAACCTCAATTACACTCGTAATCAAATGGGGCTTGGCTGATTCCGTTCACGGCGAGTGCGACGACATGTGTAAGTGGCCACTTTCTATGCTAACCGTAGTCGGGCTTTTTGCTGTGTGGGGCCTTTCCACGGATTCCGCAGCGCGGGCCCAGGTTCAGGCAACGCAGGCGTTCACCATTCGAGTGCCAGCCAAACTGAGCGTTACGGCCCCATCGTCTGCGGCCACCGCGACGCTCGCTGAGGCGGATCAGAATCAGACGTTTCCCACACAGCAATGGAGTGTCGTGTCTAACTCGCAGTCGGGGGCGACCGTGTCGTTTTCGACCCATCAACCATTCACGCACACGGCTAGGCCCGAGTTCCAACGCGACGGACGGCTGGATCTGGCAGTTGCTTCATCGCACGGCCCCGCAAGGTGGACCGTACCGGTTGCGTCTGCCCGGACGAACTACCTTGGTTCCGGGCATGCCCACCAGGCGACGGTGCGGGCGGTATCGGATCGCCCTGGCTCTGCAACATTTGACCTGACCGTAACCTTCCTGGCCGATCCTGGCCAACCGCTCGAATCCGGCGACTATGCCTTGACCGTCGTTGGAACTCTGACGGCGAACTAGCCCACACCGCAGCTTGGTTTTCGGGTCGACCGTAGCGGAAGTCGCCAAGGCTTTCCGCCAGTAACGAGGCATGTCGAAACTCTTGGCGAGTTCCGCTACCCGAGGACCGAGCTACGCTAGTCTACTAGCCCACACCGCGGGTGCGTGCTCAGATTCTCTGGTACACGTTAGCATCCAGTCACGCCGACACAGCAGACAGTTCGTTTCAATTCCGCACAGGTTGCCTGTTGCACTCAAATCGGGTACTGGTGTACTCGCTACCAGTTCAGTGGACTTGCGATTCAAGCGATCTTCAGACGTAATGACGAACACAGGACGCAATTCGGAAGTGCTACTTCAGATGCAGGGGATCGACAAGTCGTTCCCGGGTGTGCATGCGTTGAAGGATGTATCACTTGAACTGCATCGGGCCGAGGTCCTTGCTCTGGTCGGCGAAAACGGCGCTGGCAAGAGCACGCTGATCAAAGTGCTGGGCGGGGCGCACCTGCCAGACGATGGCGTAATCCTGCTGGACGGTCAGCACGTCGACATGTCTACGCCGACGGCAGCCCAACAGGCTGGTGTGTCGATCATCTACCAGGAGTTCAACTTGGTTCCCGACCTCACCGTTCGCGAAAACATCTTTCTCGGGCGGGAGCGGACGAAAGCCGGCTTTGTCAGGATGTCCGAAGAGCATCGGGATGCGCTGAAGCTCTTCGAGAAGATTGGGCTACAGATGGATCCAGAAGCCCGTTGTCGGGATCTGACTGTGGCGCAGCAACAAAAGGTGGAGATCGCGAAGGCCCTTTCCGTCGACGCACGAATCATCGTCATGGATGAACCCACGGCGGCACTTACGACTCGGGAGGTGGACCATCTGTTTGCCATCATCCAAGATCTGAAGGCACATGGCATTGGCATCATCTATATCAGTCACCGTCTCGACGAGATATTCGAGGTGGCCGATCGTGTCATGGTGCTTCGCGACGGCGAGCATGTCGGTACGGAAAAAATCGGTGAAGTCTCCCGCGAGCGTCTGATCGAGATGATGGTCGGTCGACCGATCGAATCAGAATTCCCAAAGCACGCCGCCACTCCGGGCACGGAACGGTTGCGTGTGGAAAATCTCTGCCGGGACGAGGTGGTTCGTGACGTGAGCTTTAGCGCGCGAGCTGGCGAAGTGTTGGGATTCGCGGGGTTGGCCGGGGCTGGCCGCACCGAGACAATGCGCATGGTCTTCGGTGCCGATACTCCGGACGCTGGACGGATCTGCGTCGATGGCACGGAAACGGTCATCCGCAATCCGCGGGACGCCATCCGCAGTGGCATCTGCCTTCTTACCGAAGACCGCAAGAACCAGGGACTTGTGTTGGGACATTCGGTTCGCGAAAACTTTGGGCTGCCGAACTTGGATCGTTTTGTCCGCGGTCCGTTTCTCGACCAACGGAAAGAGCGGTCGGAGTTCGCGGGCTACGTTGAGAGCCTGAAGATCAAACTGGCCAGCCAGGAACAGCGGGCAGCCACTCTTTCGGGAGGCAATCAACAGAAGGTCGTCCTGGCCAAATGGTTGGCACGCCATGCCGACGTGATCATCTTCGACGAGCCGACGCGAGGGATCGACGTGGGGGCGAAGTATGAAATCTACCTTCTGATGAATAAGCTGGCCGCAGATGGCAAAGCCATCATCATGATCAGTAGCGAGTTGCCCGAGATACTCGGCATGAGTGATCGTGTCATTGTGATGCACGAGGGGAAGATCAAGGGAGAAATCACCGACGTGGCGAACACCAGCCAGGAGGACATCTTGTCCATGGCGATCGCGTGATATTGACGGGAACAGGAGCATGAGAAGGGAATTGCTGAGCAACTACGGAATGATTCTCGTCCTGGCGGGGCTGGTTGTTCTGTTCAGCGTGTTGACGTTGGAGAGAAAAGCACCCACCGGCCAGGACGCCGTCGCGCAGGTCGTCCAGCAGGTCAGCGGCGATTTCGAGGAATCCGATATCGTCCTTGCGGTCGGGGAGACCAACAAACCGTCGGCAGCATTCGCAGAGGCAGTGGGCGAGGAACTGAAAGAGCGGGGATTCAGCAAGACGCAAGTCATCGTGGGCAAGCCGCGCGATTTGCGTTTGGCACTGAACGGCATCAAGGCGGATGGCGGCAAGCTTGCGGCGATCGCGATCAGCGGCGATGTGGCCAAATGGCGCGTAATCGACCAAATTCCCAGGGACTTTCCAGGATTCGCCGGATTCCGAGTGGTCGCACCGAAGAAGCGTCTGCAATCGGGCTTTTTGAAACTCAAGAACCTGTTCGCGATCGTGAACAGAATCGTGGTCATTGCCGTCATCGCGATAGGCATGACGATGGTAATTGTCACGGCTGGTATCGACCTGTCCGTCGGCAGCCTGTTAGCACTCTCCGCCGTGGTAGCGACTCTGTTCATGAAGAAGATGGGGGGACTCGACGCGCCAGGCTGGACGGTTCCAGTTGGATTCATGCTGGGAACACTGGTTTGTGGTCTTGTCGGGGCAACGGCCGGCATGATCATCGCTTGGTCCAGGGTGGCGGCGTTCATAACGACGCTGGCCTTCATGATGATCGCTCGAGGTTTGGCGAGAATCCTGACCAACGAGTATTCCATCTACCAAGTGCCGGAGGCCGCCCTCACATGGCTTGGCCATGGCTCGGTGCACATCCCCTACACTGCGCTGCACATCCCCAACACGGTAATCCTGCTCGTGATTTTATACGCGATCGCCCATGTGTTCATGTCGCGCACACGATTGGGCCGCCATATCTACGCCGTGGGTGGAAACGAGGAAGCAGCTCGTCTGTCAGGTGTGCCGGTCAAATCCGTGATCGTATTCGTCTACACGGTCAGTGGTCTTGCGGCAGGGCTGGGAGGCTGCATACTGGCGTCACAGATTGGCTCCGGATCGCCGTCCATTGGCAAGATGTTTGAGCTGTACGTTATCGCTGCCGTGGTGGTTGGCGGGACGAGTTTGTTCGGGGGTTCCGGCAAAGTGCTTGGCACGTTGATAGGTGCCTTTATCATCTCGGTGATCCAGAACGGAATGAACTCGTTGCACCTCGGGGATCCTGAACAGCTCGTAGTTTTAGGCGCGGTGATTCTGGGCGCGACGCTGCTTGACAAACTCCGCAGCAGTGGTGGACTAAGTGCGTTCTCACGGAAGATATTGAAGCATCCAACAAAGAAGGAAGCCTCATGAAGTATCGAAAACTCGTCAACGCGTGCATGATTGCAGTGGCAGCCTTGGCCTCGTCGTGTTCTGAACAGGACGTTTCTGATACGTCGTCGGACGGCTCGCCCGTTCCCGAGACCAAGGGTGTGATCGGCGTAACTTGCATGGACATGGCCAATCCGTTTTTCAAGCTCATCGCGCAGGTCATGGAGGCGGAAGCGAAAAAGTACGGCTACACGATACTCGCCCGCAGCGCCGATCTGGATCCCGGCAAGCAAAACACGCAACTTGCGGACTTCGTGGCGCAGGAGTGCGATGCGATTTTTCTGAATCCGGTCGACTCGAAAGCCGTCGGCCAAGCGGTCAAAAAGGCCCACGAGGCCGGCATTCCCGTCTTCACATACGACGTGCAGGTGACAGCCGAAGAGGCAACGGACCTGATCGTCGCGCACATTGGCAGCGACAATTTCCAGGGCGGCCGATTGGCCGGCGAGAGCATGATGAAGGTGACAAACGACACAGGCGAGATCGCCATCATCACTTATCCCGAGGTCACGTCGTGCATTCTGCGTGTGGAAGGCTTCAAGGACTACCTGAAGGAACACAACAGCAAGCTGAAAATCGTCGCCGAGCTTTCGGGCAAGGGCAACAGGCCCGGCGGCTTGAACGTGGCAACGGACATTCTACAGACGCATCCGGATATCATCGGGATCTTCGCCATTAACGATCCATCGGCGCTGGGCGCGTATGGTGCAATAGCGAGCGAAGGCAAGACGGATCAGATAACCATCATTGCTTTCGACGCCTCGCCGGCGGGCAAACAAGCGGTGTTCGAGAAGAAGCTGTACGATTCGCCGCAGCAGTACCCGCGCAAGATGGCCAAAGGCACGGTCGAGGCATTTATCAAGTATCTTGATGGAGAAGAGGTCGAAAAGAAGACCTTTATTCCCTGCACGCACTACTTCTACAAAGATTCGGTCGACGACGAGAGCCGCGTGAAAGAGCAGTGGTAGTCGATCGTCTACCGATCAATGTCAGATTGGGTGGCCGGGGCTGGACTGAGCGTCAGCGAGGGAAGCCCCGGGGTTTCGGGCCTGCGCCCTCCGACCCCGGCCACCCTGGCCTCAATCTGCCTGACAGGTTTTGATAGCCTCGCCAGAACTACTCGCCAGCATCTCCCTTGCTGGCGACCTTGACGGGCACTTGTAGTTCAATTTCCTTCGGCGGCATGCATCGGCTGGCGTCACACGCTTGGTAGCGGACCGTCACATCAACGGTCGAATCGCCCGGTGCGGCATCGTCGTCCAGCGTCGCATACGAACGGATTGATACTCGTCCAGCGTATACGCTGATAGATTCGTCCAGACCTTCGACCGCGAACGATTCGCCTTTCGGATACTCGGATCGCACATCCGTCAGCGTCAAGGGCGCATCCAGTGTCACGGTGACGGGAATCAGTTTCTCCGAAGATGCAGGATTAGCGTTTACGTGCCATCCTTCGTCTACATCAAGCACGATGTCGATGTGGAATTCGGCTCCGGGCTGGAGCTGGTCCACCGAGAGCTTGGCCTCTGCTTTGAAGCCCTGCTGATCCGATGGTTTTGCAGTACCGACCAGTTGTTCGACCGAGAACCCCGAGTCCAAGAGCTGTCCCAGACCCCGGATCATCGCCGGATGTTCCGATGGGGCCGCGGTGATCGGTCCGCTGAACACAGCGAGAGTTTTCGCTGCCAATTCCGCGTATCGTTGGTCGCCAGTCCGCTGGGCCAGCGTCACGAGTGCTTGGACAGCGACGCTGTTCCCAGAAGGAATGACGGAGTCTTCGGCAGTCTTTGGCCTGGCCAACAGTGCGTCGTGCTGGGCCGAGGTTGTATAGAAGCCTCCTTGCACGGGATCCCAGAACAGTTCAACCATCTGGTCGGTCAGAGTCTGGGCTTCTGCGAGCCAACGATCTTCGTCCGTGGCCTGATCCAGTGCCAGCAGGCCATCGATGAAGAATGCGTAGTCCGCTAGGTAGCCGGGGATCTTCGCGTGGTCGCACGCGTAGTTGTGGAGCAGATGACCGTCTGAATCGCGCATCTTGTCCAAGACAAGTGTTGCTGCGCGTTCGGCGGCCTGTCGATACGCATCTTCTCCGAGCACGCGATAGCCGTCCGCCAGGGCGGCGATCATCAGGCCGTTCCAGTCCGTCAGTACCTTTGTGTCCAGCAACGGCCGAGGGCGTTTCTCGCGAGCTTCCAAAAGGGCATCTCGCATCGGTCCCAGACGTTTCTGCAAATCGGCTGGGTCGATCTCCAGGGTCGCGGCCGACTGCTCGATAGGCTCGAACTGCTGAAGGACATAGCGGTCGTCTTCGAAGTTCGGCTGGCTGTCGAGGCCGTAAACCGTGGCAAACAGCTTATAATCATCCTGCCCAAGTAGCTCTTGAACGTCCTTCTGCGACCAAACGTAATACTTGCCCTCTTCGTGCTCGGATTCAGCGTCCAACGCCGAATAAAAGCCACCCTCGGACGACGTCATTTCGCGTTCGAGGAAGATGCGGATGTCCTCGACCACCTGGCCATAACGCGGTTCGCCGGTTGCCTGGAACGCCTCCAGGTAGACGCGAGCAAGCAGCGCGTTGTCATAAAGCATCTTCTCGAAATGTGGCACACGCCAGAATCGATCTGTGCTGTACCGGTGGAATCCGCCGCCAAGATGATCCCAGATACCACCGCGAGCCATGTGATCCAATGTTTTCGTAACCACTCGCGTGGCTTTTTCGCTTTCCGCTTGCTGAGCGTAGTACAGCAGCAAAGCAGGCTTCGGGGGCTGCGGGAACTTGGGCAGATGAGCTTGTGAAGGATGATAGCCGAAGCCGCCGTATTGTGGATCGAACTGCCGGGCCAAGCCATCAACGGCCAACGAAATGCTTGGTCGCCCAAGACTTTCGGCGTCCCCCGACTTCTGAGGTTTCATCGCCTTACTTACGGCCTCGGCGACTTTGCTCCCAAACTCCTTAGCGTCGTCCCGGCGATCGCGCCACGCTGCCGTGACGCGGGTTAGCACGGTCCGGAAGCCGACAATTCCCGCTCGGTCGTCCGGCGGCCAGTAAGTCCCGCCGAAAAACGGTTTACGATCCGGCGTCAAGAACACGGACAAAGGCCACCCGCCACGAAGGCCCATCAAGTGGATCGAAGTCATATACACATCGTCCACATCGGGCAGCTCCTCGCGATCCACCTTGATGCACACGAAATGCTCGTTCAGCACCTTGGCGATCTGGGGATCCGAGAAACTCTCGCGTTCCATCACGTGGCACCAGTAGCACGAACTGTAGCCGATGGATAAAAAGATCGGCTTGTTCTCTGCCGCCGCTTTGTCGAAGGCTTCCTTGCCCCACGGGTACCAATCCACGGGGTTATGCTTGTGCAGCAGTAGATACGGGCTGGTTTCTTTTGCCAGTCGGTTTTCGCGAGTGGACGGTTTCTTCTGTTCTTCTTCCGCTTCGGCGGCTTGGACACCTGGCTGTTCAAGTGACCCGCTGGATTTGTCTTGCATGCGATGGATCCCAAATGAGAAGGCAGTGACGAATCCTGCACTAACCGCAAGCCTTGTGTATCGATTCACAATGAGCCCCCTTTTGCGCGTGAGAAAAGGTATCGTGGCTACGCGTCAGAGGAGAATTCGCCGGTCGTCTTGCAGCTCGATTGTAGACAAGCCATCAGGGAGGCAACCGTGCGTTAGCCGCTTGCGTAACTACGCTGCCCGGTCATTTCTTGGCCCGGATCAATTCGAAACGCACGCGTGCTTCGTCGTCGGAGATGAAGCGGCTGTGAATGGCGACGCGTTCGATCAGGCCATGCCAGAAGCGAGAGTCTTGGTATTCGTCGCCGAATAGCAGGTGCTGGGGCGTCCAGTTGCTTAGATCGCCCCTGACGGCGGAACTGCTCTTCACGCGCTGGCCGTCGCGGTACGCGGTCAATTCGCCGTCTCGGTAGCTGACGATTACGTGTACCGGGGTACCGGCAGGCATGCCGAACAGTTTGGTCTCGGGATTCATCCCGTTGTCGCCGGTTCGCGGCGTGCGCAGTCGAAGGACCAACTCATCCGCTTCCTGACCCAATGTGAAGTTGCGGAGGTAGGGGTCCGACGAGAAGGAGATGATGCGAGCTGGCCCCGTCTGTCTGCCCTTGGAGGCCAGCAATACCGCCTCGATACTCAACTCGCCGGACTGCTTGCAGGCCGCCAGCAGCGTCTCGTTCGCTCCTTCCACAAGGACGGCTCCGCCAGCCAATTCTACCTGGCCGCGACCGACGAATCTGGCATCCCCACGCGTTTTTAGGCTCCATCGATCTGATGAATCGGCGACAGTGCTTACGATCTTGCTTGGCCCGTAATCACGACGCCATGCGATCACCAGCCCCGGTGTGTTACCAGGCCACGACTTCAAATCGGATGCGTCAACTGAAGGTGTAGTCTTGCGGCGCGGCGTGGGTCTTGAGACGTCTGTCATGCCACGATGGGGTTGAATATGTGCAAGCGTAGGCGGTGTCGTCGCGGCCGAACCGCCAATCTGAAAACACTTGACGTTGCCGTCTCGATCCTTGCAGAGAATCCTCCCATTCGACAGCACTACGTGCGGCCAGACATCGGTTCGAAAAAGGCCGCCAACGCGCGCAAGCTCGCGGTATTGCCGCGGAGACCGGTCGGCCGTTTCGGCCAGCACCAATTCGCCGCGCTTCGCCAAATAGAGCAGACGCGAATCGGCCGTGACCAGGCATGAACCGGCCGAGGCACAGTCGTTGTTCCCGGTCCAGACGGTTCGCCCCGTCTCCAAATCAAGACACATCGGCCTTTTGTAGACCCAATAGACATGTTCGTTGTGAATGACGGGGCTGCAGACCTGCGAGCACTGTTCCTGCTCCCAGACCTTGCTCGCTCCGCGAAGCGTGATTTCCAGTTGGCAGATCGAATGATGGTTGTAGCCGGACGTGATCAAAACGAAATTGCGCCAGACGGCAGGCGTGGCGATATTCTGGGCATACTCCGTAGCCCACGGATATTCCGCGACCGTTGCCCCTTCCTTGCCTCTGTCCAGTCGCGCCACCAACAAACCGTGATGTGCGAACACGGCTACGCAAGGCACGCCTTCGACAATCATTGGCACTGGCCCGCCACTGTGGCCCGCGGGATCCTTCGACTCGCTGGCCCAGACCTGCCGTCCGCTTCGTTTGTCGAACGCCATCAGGTTGCCGCCTTGGGCACCGACTTCAACAATGAGCCAATCCTGATAGACAAGCGGCGAAGTCGTGTAGCCGTAATCGCGTCG
Source organism: uncultured Pirellulaceae bacterium (assembly GCA_964617665.1). Lineage (GTDB taxonomy): Bacteria > Planctomycetota > Planctomycetia > Pirellulales > Pirellulaceae > JADHUC01. Next base: position 20,781 of record CAZUAH010000114.1, on the reverse strand, counting down.
GCTGCTGCGGCCGACCTTTTCTCGGCGCGGGACGCCGTATTCGTCGTAGAGGTTCTTTTCCCAGACCTTGGCTCCGTCGCGATCGGTGTTCCAGCAGTTCAACTGGCCGTCGAGGCCGAGAGTATAGAGAAAACCGGTCTCGCCATCGTATTCCGGCGTCGCGATGATCCCGGAATAGAGCCCCTGATCGCCCGCGGCATGACGTCCGTATTTCGCAGCAGGATACGATGTCTTCCACATCGTTCGGCCGGTTTGGGCATCCAGGCAGAAAAGCGTATCCCTGTTCCCGGACCAACCCATCAAGTAAACACGGTCGTCGACTACGATCGGCGAAGTCGAGCCGGTCCCAACGTTCGCTTCCCAAATCGGCCGCTGCAGCGGCCATCCCCCAGCATCCCACCCCGAATCCTCCGCCACGATCCCGTTTCGATTCGGTCCCCGCCAATGCGGCCAATCGTCCCCCGCAGCAACCAAGGCATCGCAAGCGATGGCGATACAGAGCGTGTGCGAAAAAAGGGCAAGTCCACGAACAACGTATGAAGGCATTTCAGAACTCATTCTTGGGAGGGCGAAGCTCCTGCTGAGCCGTCTTTTCCCGCGGTTTCGGCTCGGCGGGAGCCTCGCCCTCCCGCCCTTGTAACCGCCTCATGAATCTCGTATTGGTTCAGGATGATGGAGGGATAGGTATTCGCGCACCGGTGTTATCCACCATTTACCGTTCGGCTGGCCCCTCGGCAACTATTCCGTTCACCTTGAGACACACGGAAAGGCGGCGCCTTCAGACGCCCAGAAAGAAGCTCGGCTTATCCACAAAATGATGTCTGCGTCTCCGGCAGCCGTGCACATCCAGTCTGATTCGGCTAGATTATCAACCTTGTGCTCGGGGCCGATATTGGTCAATGCCTGCGATTCAAGAGGCCAAATGATGACCGACGACGCGAACGTAGAGAGCCTTCGCGAAAACTTGGTCGAACGCTTCGGCGTTTTGGCGAAAGACGTACGCGTGGTTCGCGCACCGTACCGCATTTGTCCGCTGGGGGCTCATATCGACCACCAGTTGGGCCCGGTCAGTGCCATGGCCATCGATCAAGCCGTGCTGATGGCGTATGCGCCCTCGGAGTCAAACGAAGTCCGTCTTGCCAGCCTTGACTATCCGGGCGATGTTTACTTCCGGTTAGACGATGTGCCAGACAAGCATCCAGGCGACTGGGGCAACTTTCCACGGGGCGCGGTCCGAGCACTGCAGAAAGAACACGATCTCGGCACTGGCATCTGCGGGATCACGGCCGGTCGGTTCGACGCGGGCGGTCTTAGTTCGTCCGCCGCCGTCAGCGTCGCCCTGCTGCTGGCGTTGGAGGATGCCAACGGCCTTGATGTGACGAAGGAAGAGAACATCCTTCTCGGTCAAACCATCGAAAATGAATACCTGGGACTGCAGAGCGGGATACTCGATCAATCGGCGATCCTACTATCGAAGCAGAATCAACTGACGCTGATCGATTGCCAGACCGTAACGCACGAGTTGATTCCCTGTCATCCAGCGATGCCGCAGTACTCGATCTTGATCGCCTTCTCGGGGCTAAAGAAAGCGTTGGTCGGCACGGATTACAACCAACGCGTGGCAGAATGTACGGAAGCGGCCACTGTGCTGCTGAATGCCGTTGGCCGAGACACCGATCCGGCAGTGCTGCGCCGCGTCAATGCTGACGAGCATGTTGAAAATCAACAGTTGCTGACGGGCGCACCCGCTCGTCGAGCGGCGCATTTCTTCTCGGAAGTAGACCGCGTCACAAAGGGCATGGAGGCTTGGAAACAAGGCGATGTGGCGACGTTTGGGGAGTTGATGAGTGCTTCTGGCGAGAGTTCGATCAACAACTACGAATGCGGTTCGCCGCCGTTGGTCGACCTGTACGAGATGCTCATCAACACCGAGGGAGTCTACGGCGCTCGATTCAGCGGAGCTGGCTTTCGTGGTTGCTGCGTGGCGCTCGTCAAGCGAGAGGCCGGCCCCGAGGCGGCGGAACACGTCCGGCGTGAATACGCTCAACGGTATCCCGATTTGGCAGACGACGCTGTGACGCTCCTCTGTCATTCCGACGACGGTGCCCGTATTCTGTAGCAAGTCCCGCGCGCTGTGTGCGACTCAATTGGACCGCTGCCCAAGACAACGGATTGAATGAAGAAATGACACAGATCCCAGAATCGATCGCCATCGCCGGGGCGTGGGGCTACATCGGCCGCAAGTTCATCGATGCTTCCCAAGCATTGGGCATGCGGACTTACGTCTACGATCCTGGCCCGGCACCAACAGACCTTGATCTCGACACGATTACACGTATCGAAGACGAAGAGGCGTTCTACAACACGAACGCGGAGCTGTTCCATTTGGCGGTGCATCCTGAACATCGCCATCGAGGCGAACAGATTCTGTTCGGGCGTGCCGCGCGCGAACCGATATTGGTGCTGAACGAAAAGCCGATGGCACCGCCGGGATGCCCTGAACAGTGCAGTCGCGTCATTCAGGCGATCGAGCAATCCGGGATAACGATGCTGTACGATTTCCCGGAACTGTACGACGGCTTGACCGAGCAGATCATCCAGTATCTATCGCAGTTTCGCGACCTGCGGATCGATGAACTCTCCTTCTGCCGCTCGAAGGACCGCGAGGATCGCGATATCCGGCGCAACTACGTACGCATGGTGACGATTCAGTACCAAGAGTCGGTGCATTGCTTGGCGTTCGCTCTCTACTTGCTCAACAGACTGCAAAAGGGCCTGGGGGCGGTGTCGGATCAGGGAGTGTCGATCAGAGGTGAGTCCGAACCGTACGATCCACCGAATCCGGAGGCCTATCCATACGTCGTGGACGGTCGATGCAAATACTCGCTTTCCATCGGTGAAATTCACATCGATGGATTGACTGATTTCAAGGCCAATGCCAAGTGGTCGAAACAACGCGTCATTAGTGGTGTCGGCGACGGAAAGCCGTTTCGGATCGAAGCGGACTACCTGGAGAATGAGAAGCGGCTGGAAATCAACGGCGAAGATCAGCAGTGCGAACCGAAAGCCAGCTCGTATCGGCAGGTCATCACGACAATCGCACGATGGGCTCAGCAGGTACCGAACGCCAGCCTTATGCGGGACGCCTATCCGAATCCGGAGTTCGCCCGCGTGACCTATCAACTCTCCAGTGCGCTCTGGCGCAGTTGCCGAGACGCGCGGCAACTGCATTTCGCGTCCCTGAAAGACCTCCAGTCATTCGACGCCGGCTTCGCCGCCGAGGAACCGTCATTTCCAAGGTACCCATAGGAATTGCCCCACGACCGGCGCGGTCTGAGCGTTCGGGCTGCTAGAAGCCATTTCGAAAGTGAGCGCGTGAGGGCGAAGCTCCTGCTGAGCCGTGTTTTCCCGTGGCTTCGGCTCGGCGGGAGCCTCGCCCTTCCGGTTTTCAAACCGCCTCTAGGCATCGTCCGATCAGAAAGGGTCGCATCGGCAATGTACTCATCACGCCCGCCGTGACGACGCCCCTCCTTCTGATAGAAGCACCCCGAATTGATCATGTTGCCTTATTGCCGCGGGTTTTCGGGAACAATTTCGCGACGTGGTTGTATAACCACGTAAAGCAACACGGTCACGGGACGAACGACAGACTATGCAGGATGACCTCCAGGCGATCGAACGCGTCAAAGCAGGGGATGTGGATGCGTTTCGGACGCTGGTCATGGCGTACGAGCGACCGGTATTCCAGTTGGCCAAAAACCTGCTGTCGAACGCGGACGATTGCGACGAGGTGGCTCAGGAGACTTTCCTGGCAGCTTACGTGAATCTCGGGGCGTACGATCCTGGCCGGGCGAAGTTCTCGACGTGGCTTTTGACAATCGCGCGGAACAAATGCCTGAACCTGCTGAAACGAAAGAGCCCCAAGTCAACCGCTTCAGCCGTAGAGTCGTCCGATTGGCGGACGCCGGTTGACGACGCAATGAACGACGAATTGCACCGCCGCCTGGACGCGGCGCTCGACCAACTGCCCATCGAACAGAAGACCGCGTTCGTCCTGGCCGAGCTACACGGTTTGTCCTACGAAGAGATCAGTCAGATTGAAGGAGTCAAGTTGGGAACGGTCAAGTCGCGGATCAGCCGAGCCAAGGAGAGACTCAGAAAAGTCCTGGAAGACGTAGTGGAGCCGTACTGATGTCACACGACCAGCGATACGAATCGTGGAAAAAGACGCGGATGGCGGTCGAAGTGCCCGACGACTTCTGCGACACCGTGATGAACCGAGTCGAGGAAGATCAGCAGCAGCGACGAACGCTTGCCGCAGCCATCTACCTTCAGGCGATTTTGTCCTCTCGGTGGGGGCAAATCGCAATGTGCTCGGCCGCTGGTGCGGCTTGTGCGGTCAGGATGGGGAGTTTCCTTTCATTGTTTTTCGTCGGGCCTTAACAAATCGAACGACTTTCGTGGAATCGATCAACATGAACAGCCGAAAGCCTTGGATTGCCGTTGTATTGTCCCTGATCTGCACAGGCCTGGGGCAGATCTATTGTGGAAGAATCGTCAAGGGACTGCTGCTGTTTCTGGCCACGCTGCTTTTCCTGCCCGTGGCGATTGGCGGCGCATTGGCCAAGCCGTCGGCGGCTGTGTGGGCCATATTTCTCTGTTCGTATGGCACGGTCTTCGTGTTGTGGATCTATGCGACCATCGACAGCTACGTCACAGCCAGACGCGTCAAAGACTCGTACTCGCTGAAGGATTACAACCGAGGCATCGTCTACTCGTTCTTCATGCTCGTGGGAATCACAAATCCCATTGTCACAGCGGTGGTGGTCCGGATGCAGGTGATGCAGGCCTTCTATGTGCCCGCCGCCAGTATGGTTCCCAATGTGCTGAAGGGCGACCGTTTCCTGGTGAACAAGATGGCATATCGATACTCGATGCCCGAGCGTGGCGACGTTGTCGTATTTCGTTCGCCACCGAACCGACGGCAAGCGTACATCAAGCGGGTAATTGGCCTTCCGGGCGATACGGTCGTCATACGCGGCGGCGAGGTTTTCGTCAACGAGAAACGTCTGGGCCGCGAAAAGGCACCGGAATCCGCATTCTCGGCGATTCGCAGTTGTTTTGAAGGCGAGTTGTTCTACGAAACGAACGCGGGCAAGACCTACGCCATCGTAGATGGTGACCAGCCAACCGAATACGACGACCACGAAGGAGTGACCGTGCCGGTGGGCAACTGTTTTGTCATGGGCGACAATCGCGACAAGTCACTCGACAGCCGGAGCTTCGGATGTGTCCCCCTCGGCGATATCTTTGGCCGCGTCCAATACATCTACTACCCGGCCGCCAGTTGGAGCCGGTTTGGTGCGTTCCGGAACTACATTCGGTAAGCGAATGGAACTGTCTCGGATTGCGCGAGAATGCTAGCGCCCGTAAGACCCCGTGCTACTCGATTTCAATTCGTGGTCGTCCGCCAGATTGGAAGTCCCGTGTCTTGCGGATCGAGAGAGCCAAGTTGGAATCCTATCACTTGGCGAGCCTACTGGCGGGGCGCTAGGCGAATCCAGCGCAATTCGATTGTGCCTTGTGGTGTGGTTTCTGTGTACACGGCGATGGTGTGTTCGCCTTTGCGGGGGATGGACAGGAACAGTTCGTCGGTTTTGAACTCGCCGAGTTCGCCTCGTATGCTCATGTCCTTGGTTGTGGGTTCGCCGTTCAATTCCAGGGTGTAGGTGCCGCTGGTGTCAGCAGTGACGGCGTAGTTCAATTCGACTCGATACATGCCGGCCTCGCGTGCCTCGAATCGCCACTCGGCGACACTGTCCCGAGACGTCCAGCCGACGATCACGCTCTGGAGGTCGCGCTGCTCGCGTTGCAGGCCGGCGCTGATTGCCGCGCTCGAAGCAGAAAGGTTGATTTCGCCGCCGGCCTCGGGCAAGACTAATACCGGCTCTTCTTCAACGAAAGTCTCCGGCTCGACAACCTCTTCAACTACGGGCTCATCGAGTTGTTCTTCCATCGACGAATCTGCGGCCCGCTTCTTCGCGATTAGGATGCCTAACCCGATGGCGAGCCCGGCTACGAGCGCGATGCTGCCGACTACCAGCGCCAGGAACCATGGTCTTGAGAAAAGCGGCTCGCTGTACTCGTCTTCTTCAAACGCCTGATCGGGCTCGGGAGCCGCAGGAGGACACCCGACGGCCCCGACAGCCGGAGAGACGGCCGCCGGCTGCAATGGGACTCCGGTGGGTAACGTGGCTTGGGCCGCCGTCTGCAGCCGTCCGAGTCCGGCGTCGTAGGTGGCTTTGGTGTTCGGGTCCAACAGACAGAGTTTTGCTGCTGCCAGCTCGTTCAGCAACTCTTGCGTGTAGACGGATTTGGGGCCCATTTGGAACTTGCGCACATAGCCCATTCGCTGATCTGCCGCCGCCTGGATGACGTCGGGGTCGGTCTCGAAGCGTTGCAGTCCCAGCAGCCGATAGTGGTCCGGCGGACGCTCGTGCGGCCCAATGCCAAGCCAGTCCTGGTAGGGATCGAAATCTGTTGTCATCAGAAAAAAGGATGAAAGGCGGGAACATTGACGGCAGGAATGACACCCAACGCCGTTGATACTAAGTCATCGACCCATCGAACGCAAATGGGCGGTCGTCAAGCTGTGGGGTTTTGGATATCATGAGTCTGTCATGGACCGCGACACACTGATTCAGTACCTCGACGACCCTTCCGAGTGTGCTGCGCGCTTGCGATCGCTCAAGATCAAGAACGTGGATCGCGCGCACGGTAATCTTGTCGCCATTGCCGAGTCGGGAATAACGCTCGATCTGCTGAGTGTCGTCTTCCAGCAGCTGACCGACGAGTTGCCGCGGCTGAGCGATCCAGATATGGCTCTGAACAATCTGGACAATGTTGTCCGGGCATCGAGAAATCCGTTGTCGCTGGGTACGTTGTTCGAGCGTGATCCCAACGCGCTGCCAACCCTGCTGCAGATCCTTTCCGCCAGCCAGAACCTGAGCGACCTGCTGGTCCGCGATCCCGCGAGCTTCGATGTACTTCGCATGACGGAGGGACGCCCCGTGGCGCGCCGCGTGCTCGTCCAGGAGATCTGCAAGGATGTGGCCACTGCCATGGACGATCGGGACGTTATGGCGATCCTCCGGCGGTACAAGCACCGCGAGACGCTCAGGATCGCATACGGCGACATTGTCCAGCGACAACATCTGATGGTGGTCACCGAACAGATATCCTTCCTGGCAGATGCCATTTGCGAGGCGGCTCTGCAGGCGGCATGGGTGAAAGAGGCGAAGGAACGCGGTACGCCTCGGCGACCCAACGGTGATCGCGCTCGATTCGTCGTACTGGCGTTGGGAAAGCTTGGCGGCGTCGAGTTGAACTACTCCAGCGACATCGATCTGATCTTCCTGAGCGACGAAGGCGGCGAGACCGATGGCCGACGGCCATGCGACAACAGCGAGTTTTTCAAGCGGATCGCTCGGCATGCCGTCAGGTATCTTGCGGACAGTACGCCCCAGGGCGCGGCATACCGCGTCGACCTGCGGTTGCGACCCAATGGCAGCCAGGGACTTTCGGTCATCGGGCACGACGCGGCCCTGCGTTACTACGAAAATGTGGGACGCACATGGGAACGTCAAGCGTTTGTCAAGGCCCGAGCGATTGCAGGCGATCTGGATCTGGGCAACGAGTTCTTGGAGCAGCTCCGTCCCTGGATCTACCGCCGCTACTTGAACCGCGCGGATATCACGGGTATCCGGGCGCTGAAACGTCGGATCGAAAGACGGACAGAGCGCGAGGGCGGTAGCGAGCTGAACGTCAAGACGGGCGACGGCGGTATCCGCGACATCGAGTTCGTCATTCAGTTCCTTCAGCTTCTGAATGGCAGCGAGTTGCCGGAGATCCACACGGGCAACACGCTTGAGGCCATCGCTCTGCTGGGCAAAGCCAGCTGTCTGACGATGGAAGAGCAGACGATGCTGGAAGAGAACTACGTGATGCTTCGCAAGCTGGAGCATCGTCTGCAGATCATGTTCGACCTGCAGACACACACCATGCCGGAAAGCGACGGAGAGCTGCGCAAACTGGCCATCCGCATGGGATATCTGGACGGACCGCATCGTTCGCCGTTGAAAGTGTTCAAAGCGGACTACAAGCAGAAAACCAAACAGAACCGGATGATGCTGAACCATTTGCTGAGTGAGGCATTTGGTTCGGAAGAGGAAATCGAGCCTATCGTGGATCTGGTCTTGGATCCGGAACCGTCGGACGAGGCCAGAGACCGCGTGCTTGGCGACTACGGATTCAAGAACACGGCGGATGCGTATAAGAACTTGATGGCGCTGACGACCGAGAAGATCTCGTTTCTGTCCACGCGTCGATGCCGCCATTTCCTGGCCTCGATCGCGCCGCAATTGGCGCAGGCGATCGCCGCCACGCCCGATCCGGACTCGACCCTGGTCAATTTGAGCAAGGTCAGCGATTCGTTGGGCGGTAAGGGCGTTTTGTGGGAATTGTTCAGCTTCAATCCTCCGTCACTGCAATTGTATGTCCGGCTGTGCGCCGCAACGCCGTATCTGTGCAGTATTCTGACCAGCCACCCCGGTATGATCGACGAGTTGATGGACTCGCTGGTACTGGACAAACTGCCCACGTCACGATCGCTTCAAATGACCCTCGAGGATTTGCTGCGCGGCGCCGAGGATGTCGAGCCGATCTTTCACGGCTTCAAGAACTCGCTCCATCTGCGTGTCGGCGTGCGTGATATCCTGGGAAAAGAGGACGTCCGAAATACGCATCGCGTGCTGTCGGATATCGCCGAGGTATGTCTCCAAGAGATAGCGTCCAGGGAATACGGTAAGCTGACCGAGAGATACGGTGTACCGACGATCGATGGCGGCGATCGGGACGGCGAACCTTGCGATTTGGTCATCCTGGCCATGGGCAAACTGGGTGGCCGTGAACCGAACTATCACAGCGATCTGGATGTCGTCTTTTTGTACGAGGTGGACGGCTCGACACGACAGCCGCCCCGCAGTCACAGCACCCGCACAACGAGCAACCAACATTTCTTCGGCCAACTGGGCCAGCGGATCATCAAAGTGATCAACAGCCTGGGGCCATACGGCAGATTGTACGAGTTGGATCCGCGCCTGCGGCCTACCGGAAAAAGCGGCTCGCTGGCGGTTTCGGTCGAGGGTTTCGAGCGGTATTTCGCAACTGGGCAAGGACAGCTATGGGAACGTCAGGCGTTGTGTAAGGCCAGGCCGATCTACGGCTCGGCGAACGCCTGCGAAGCGGCCATGCAAGTTGTGCGCGACGCAATTGTGGGTCCCGGATGGCGGGCGGCGAACGCTGAAGAAATCCAACGCATGCGCGGACGACTGGAGGAAACTGCGTCGAAGGACAACCTGAAACGCGGAATAGGTGGCACCGTCGACATCGAATTCGTGGTCCAGATGCTTCAGTTGAAACATGCCGCCGTTACGCCTGGCGTGCTGGTACCGGGCACTCTGGACGCCATCCAGGCTTTGCAGCAAGCCAACTGCCTGGAACCCGAAGACGCCGAGTACCTCGAGCGTTCCTATCGCTTTCTGCGAAGCGTCGAGGCAAGACTGCGTTTGATGAACACGGCGGCCCGTCACGAATTGCCGGAGGACGAGTTGGAGCTGAAGAAGCTGGCTTTTCTGCTGGGATACGAAGGCCCCAAATCGCTGATGAAGGAATGCGAAACCTATCGGCGCGAGAATCGCAAGCGTTTCGAGAGGCTGTTCCGTGCCGCGTCGCATTGATAGGGTGCAGTAAGCATCAAACTGCATCGTCGACATGCTGTGCCAGTATTGCGCCCCACTTGGACCTACCGCTTTGTCAGCGATTGGATAGGGTGGCCGGGGTTGGAGGGCGTCGCCCGAAACCCCGGGGCTTCCTTCGCTAACGCTCAGTCCAGCCCCGGCCACCCAGCCCTGACTTCCTGCATTGACAAAGCACTAGAAGTCGATCACCATCTCGTCCCGTCCCAGATCCGTTGCCGGAAAGATGCTTCGGGCTACGTCCAAACCGACGGGATCGTCTTCGCCCGTGTGCGGGTTGATGTGAATCAGGACCAAGCGGCCCACTTTGGCCTTCCGGGCAAGTTCGGCGACTGTGGTGACGCAGCTATGGCCGGTTAGCTTAGCTGTGTCCTCCCAACCGTCGGGGAAATTGCACTCGTGCAGGAGCACGTCGGCACCTCGAATGTGTTCGACGTAAGGCGCATCCAGATCCGCCGTGGTGTCGGTGACGTAGGCCAGCGATCGGCCGGGCCAGTCGATCCGATAGCCCAGTGTTCCGCCCGGATGGTCCAATGGGAAATGGGACACGGATCCATCGCCCGGTATGGCGACGCGCTGCTGGAGTTCGCTCCATCGGAAACGTGGCTGTACGGGAAACACGTACTCGGAAAAGACGTGCTCCTGGATTGCGGCCAGCTTTTCTGGTTCCCCGTGGACGCAGACCCGCTCCATATCTTTCTCGTGAAGCACGCCCAGCAGATACGTGAGCCCAATCACGTGGTCCAAGTGGGCGTGGGTCAGGAAGATGTCCAAAGTCGAAGTCTGCAAGTGCTTGCGGACCCGGTACATCGCGGTTCCAGCATCCAGAATCACGCCCGATTCCGGCAGCATCATGCATGCCGTCTGCCGGAGATCGGAAGGATGGTATCCGCTGGTGCCCAATAATAGAAGTCGCATAGCGGCCTATCGCCTACGTGATGAAATCCACAGAAAGGGTTTCCCCGCCTCGTCGACTCGCAAGTCGGTTGTCAACTTCGCCTGTCCCACCAAGACGTCAACGATCCGTTTGTAGTAGGTTCGCACGTCTGGATGCGATACCTTGACTTGAGTGGGATCGATGCTCTCGAGCGCCAAGGAATTGTGGTCGTACAAGATCGGTGCTTTGATGCGGCCTTGAATCGCCGTCAGAGCCGTCGAAAGAGGCTGATCTTGAATTTCGACTTTCAAGAAATTGAACAATTCGGGCAGCGTATCGCGAGGCGACTTCTCGGGCGGCCACCCCACAGGCCATGACTCCGGTGACCGTCGTACGTCGGTGATCAGCAGTTTCATCTGGCCACCCGCCTGCTTCCGCGGCACGAGAACTAGCCCGAGAGGGCGCAGAATGGCAGCCAGCGCGGTGCCGGCGCTGAGACCCTGCAATTCGTCTCTTATGGGATTATTTCCGACCATCCGATTCGTTGCGTCTTGGTCCGCCGTGAACGATAGTGACAACGTGCCGGAGATTCGCTTCATCGCGTCATAGGACTTCTGCCCCTTGGTGCTGAAGATCACTGGCCCGCTCAGCGCTTCGTGGACCTTCACCAGTTGCGTGGCGGTCAGTCCGAACGCTCCGGCAGTCTCGAACAGCCCTGATTCACCACCTTCCTTCAGTTTGGTAATCCAGCGAGCGATCCCCGCTTTGTCGCCATATCGAAACTCGCCTCCCGGCAAACGCAACGTATTGCGACCGGTCAGTATTCCAGTCACCTGATAGGTGGGCGAAGTTGCAGTACCACGTTCTCGAACTCCAACCTTGTCGCTGGTACGAGCAGATCGAATCCGCAGGTTGCTTACATCAAGGCCCTTCAGCATTTGCATCCAGCGATGCGAACCGGTTGCCGGGAAGCCAGCCTCGGTAATCAACTCCATTTCTACTCGTGGCGCCGCAAAGACGGACACGGTAGTCGCGCAACAGTAGACCAGTGAGGCGAAAACTAAGTAGCGGAAAGCCGTCATAATTTGCCTATTCACACCCAACTCAACCAACAAGCCCCACCCTTAGCGTAAAACATTATCATCAATCATTCACTATCAGTTCCAAATGATTTTCCATTCCGGCCAGTGGTTGCGTGGCAGTCCGAAGAACGGCAAAATAGGGGCTCTGACAAGAATGTCTAATCGAACCACTATTCCGTTAACCGTACGAGGAGAAATCTGATGGCAAGACCGGTTACTTTGTTCACGGGCCAGTGGGCCGACCTGCCGGCCGAGGAGATGGCTCGAAAGGCGAAGGAATTCGGCTACGACGGCCTGGAGTTGGCCTGCTGGGGGGACCATTTCGAAGTGGACAAGGCGCTGGAGGACGAGACCTACTGCGCACGCAAACGCGAAATGCTCGAAAGCCACGATCAGCAGTGCTACGCCATCAGCAACCACTTGGTCGGCCAAGCCGTGCTGGACATCATCGACGAGCGTCACAAGGGCATTCTGCCTCCGTACGTATGGGGCGACGGCGACCCAGCCGGCGTGAACGAGCGAGCCATCGAGGAGATGAAGAACACGGCCCGCGCCGCACAGAAGTTCGGCATTGGCATCGTGAACGGGTTCACCGGTTCGAGCATTTGGCACTTGAACTACTCGTTCCCGCCGGTATCGGAATCCATGATCGAATCCGGATTCCAACTGCTGGCCGAGCGGTTCAATCCAATCCTGGACGTTTTCGGCGAATGCGGCGTGAAGTTCGCTTTGGAGGTCCACCCGACGGAAATCGCCTTCGATCTGTACACGGCGCAACGAGCCCTGGAGGCGTTGGACAATCGTGAAGAGTTCGGTTTCAACTTCGATCCCAGCCACCTACACTGGCAGGGTGTCGACCCGGTTGAGTTCATACGAGCGTTCCCCGACCGCATCTACCACGTTCATGTCAAGGACGCGATTACGACCCTGGACGGCCGAAGCGGCATCCTGGCCAGTCACATCAACTTCGGCGACCACCGTCGTGGATGGGACTTCCGCAGCCCCGGCCGTGGCGGCGTCGACTTTGAAGAAATTGGCCGAGCGTTGAACGACATCGGCTATGACGGACCGCTGTCCATCGAATGGGAAGATTCCGGCATGGATCGCGAGTTCGGCGCTCGCGAAGCTTGCACCTTCACCAAGGAACGATTGGGCTTTGCAGCAAGTGGTCGCGCATTCGATGCGGCATTTGAAGAGTAAGCGACGATTGAAAGACGAGTTTGAAGTCACAGCACCCCGGTTGCCGTCAGCAGCCGGGGTGTTTTGCGTTGGTTTGGCTCGCGACTCAATGCGACCATGCTCGATGGCCCCAACCGCCCGTTTCCGATCGGCGACACTCCAGTCCAAACGGCGGCGCGAAGGCGCTCTCAGACAGTCTTCCAACTTACCTGACTCCCATAGCCCCTTGCGAGACCCGCTTTGCCGCGTTTTCGCCCCAACTCGATCCGTCACGGTAACTTCGGCACATTGTTGAACCACGCCAAAATGGTTTGCCCTGCCTGCGCGATATTTGATAGGATGTTGTATGAGCAATGCTTTTTCCAGGGAGGACCGGATGATGAGCGAATCTCCTCGTACCTCTGGGCCGCAGTTCCGTGCCGACCGGGCGGTGGAACAGGATGCGGTTCGGACAACCATCGTCGGCGGGCGTCCGCCGGGTAGCGGCCAGAGCGTCGGCGACATCCCTCGCGGGATCGAGATTCTGGTCAAGAAGGCGGCAGTCGACGCCGAATTCAAAGAGTTGTTGTTGTCCAAACGCGCCGAGGCCGCAGACGAGATCGGACTGGAACTCGATCCGGCCGAAGCGATGATGCTTCGGGCCGCGCCAGCCGAACAACTCGAAGCAGTGATCAATCGCACGGTCGTACCCAAGCAGCATCGTCGGGTGTTTTTGGGTACGGCTGCGGCGGCCATGTTGGCCGCGTTGACGCTGGGGCAGGCGGGCTGTCAGAAGACTGCTACTACGGGCATCGCGCCGGATATGCCACCAGAACGGGACGTTCCCACGGAGCCGACGTCGAGGGGAAGCCGCCCCGACCGCCCCGCTGTGACGGGCATCGAGCCAGATATGCCAGAGCCCAATGCTCCGCCGGAGGATGGGAGCGCGGAGGGTGGCGCAGAACCGCCGACCGAACAAGCGGACGATGTGCCTTTGGAACAAACAGTCCTTGGCATCCGCCCAGATCGGGTACCTGCGCCGACCGGCAGTCGTCCGGACTTGCCACCACCATCTTCTGAGCCAGAGCCCAAGTAGGGCAGGCTCCGGCTGACGGCAATGGGCCAAACAGCTCGATGACGCATTTCGTCAGGCACAGCCTGATCTACAGAGGACGCCTATGTCTGCGGATATCACGCTCGTCAACTTGAACATGCTGTTCATGCGCTACGGCGAGGAAGTCGAACGCGAACTGCATGTGCCACTCGGCCCGCTCTATCTGACGCGGGCATTGGAGGATGCGGGCTTCGAGGTCGATTTTCGCGATTACCAATGCGTCGATTCGGACGATCCGTTCGACATGGAAGTGTTTGTGGACTTCCTGCGCGATCCGGCGCCGGTGATTGGCCTCAGCTGCATGGCCAACCTGTTGCCATTCACGATCCTGGCAATTCGAGCGTTGCGGGAAGCCTATCCGGACCGGACGATCGTGCTCGGAGGCGTCGGATCGACGGCCGTGGAAGAGAAGATCCTGCGGCGGTTTCCTTGGGTCAATATCATCTGCCGCAGCGAAAGCGAGCGAACCGGTCCGGAATTGCTTCGAACGATTCAAGCGGGTGACGATCTCGCTGGCGTTGATGGTATCTCGTTCCACGACGCCAACGGGGCGATCCGGCACAATCCCAAGCGGCAACGGATCCACGAGCTGGATTCGATTCCTTTCCCCGCTTTCGGCAAGATCGAACTGTCGCGCTACGCGGGTTACGGAATGATGACCAGCCGCGGCTGTCCGTACCTCTGTACATTCTGCTCGGTCGCGCCGGTTTGGAGCCTAGAAAGCTACTCGCGCGGTCCGAAGAACATTGTCGACGAAATGGAATTTCTGCACCGCGAAGCAGGTGTCGATCTATACCTGTTCCAGGACGAGTTCTTCGTTTCCGGCAAGCGGCAGGTGATGACGTTCTGTCGAGAATTGGCTTCGCGCGGGATGGACGTGTCGTGGAAGGCATTTGGCCGAGTCAATCTGGTCGACGAAGAAATGATGCAAGCCATGGCCGATTGTGGCTGCGTTGAACTGCGTTTCGGCATCGAATCGGGTTCAGATCGAGTGCTGAAGCAGATCAAGAAGGGGTTCAATACTGCACAGGCGATGGAAGTCGTGCCGGCTGCCGTAAAGATCTTTCGACGAGTCGACACGTTTTTTGTGTGGGGGTTCCCGTTCGAGACCATGGAGGATTTCCATCAGTCGCTCTTCCAAATGGTCTCGTTCCGGATGCTGGGCGCGAGGATTCTGCCCAGCCTGCTGTCACTGTTGCCGCAAACCGAAGTGTATCAAGAATGGAGCGAGAAGACCGAATTGGAGTTCTGCCCGTACCTGTTTCCCGAATTCGTCTTCACCGGCCACGAAGTCTGCCAAGGCGGCACGATCAATCTGCCCGATCGTTACGGCGAGTACTTCGATTTGATCAAGGGCAATCCGGACATCTTTCCAGGCTTCTTCCACATCGACCTGGAAGGCAACGTATTGCCAAAACTGGCCCTCTTGCGCCAGTTCGGCTTCTACCCCGAGCCCGAGCCGACAGACCAGAACGCCGAAAGCTGTGGCGCCCACTCGCCGCGCATCGAAGCGCCGGAACTGGCGACGCGGGTTGAACGATGATTCATGTTCTTGCCCGATCTCGGAGCCAGGAAGAGGGTGGCAAGAATATAGCGGGCAAGAATAGTGCACCGCTTTTCTCCAATGGCTACGCATCTGACCAAGAGGGCGGTTCGCCCGGTCAGGCGTGGCTGCCGGTCGTACGAGCGTATTCGGTCAGCGCTAGCACATTCTCACGAGGCGTGCCGCGCGGCACTTCGCAGCCTGCACTGACGATGTAGCGGTCGCCAGCTTCGCTATGGCATCGGGCGATTGCTTCGGTGATGGATTCGCGTGAACCATTGCGCAGGACTCGCACTGGGTCGATATTACCGAGCAGGACCTGATCCGGTCCCATGGCTTGCCGGGCATCGGCTACGGGGACCATGAAGTCCAAATCGACGATGTCGCAGCCCAGGCGACCGATGGGTTCAAGGATCGCGTTGATGTTGCCGCAGATGTGCAACCGGACCTTGGCCCCCATCTCGTGCAAGCCGTCGACAAGTCTCTTTTCGTAGGGCCAAACGAATTCCTCGTATAGCTGCGGGCCGATCAGCGATGCGGCGGCGTCGCCCACTCCCATCAACTCGATGCCTGCTTCGACTTGAGCGCGAGCAAATCGCAGTCCCATCTCCAGGGTAAATTCGAACAAATCGCGCACGAAATCAGGATCGTCATAGAAATCCAGCATCAGCGTATTTATGCCGCGCAAATCGGCTGCCTCGGCACACGGTCCTTCGATCCAGCCTTCGATCAGCTTCTCGCCGCCGACTCGTTCCTTGAACAACGCCGCCCCGCGTACACGATCGTGCATCCGGTTTTCGCCCAGCGGATCGGGAATATCCAGCGAAGCCAACGTCGTCTTGTCAGCCAGGAATGCATCGGATTCGACTATCGCGGGCGGTTGGTCGTCAAACAACTCGACGCGAGCACCACAATCGGTCGCTTCGCGAGCCGGATCCGAAATACATGAAACGTAGTCGAAGTCGTACGCGTCGGCCGTCTGGATCTGGCTGTCGACGAGAGCCTGGCAATCGGCGGCGTACTTGCCGTACTTCACGCCCGCGTGGTCGCCGGCAAACATCATTGTGATCGGCATTAGCGGCACGCGATCCACCGGCCGACCTTCCATCATCGCAAAAACTCGTTCACGACCGTTCATGGCAAATGTCCTGACCTCTTTCGAATCCCATCGCCACGTTGAGCATGGCGATCACGTTTTCCCGCATCACATCGGTGAGGTGTTCACGCGCAAGCTCAAGAGCGAACCTGCTCGCACAAAGCGGCGATAAACTCCGGCCTGGTCCCGCAACACCCGCCCACGAAGTTTGCACCCGCTTCGACAAGTGCCGGACCGTGGGAGGCGAATTCTTCGGGCATGGTCGTGTATACTGGCTGGCCGTCGACTATTTCCGGGATACCGGCGTTGGCCTTGATCCAGATTGGCCGATCGGTTGCCGAGCGGAGACGTCGGCATATGCCGACATAGCCAGCGATGCCTTGCCCACAGTTCGCGCCCACCACGTCCACGCCGGCTGCCGTGAGTTCCTCGGCCGCTTGTTCCGGTGTGGTACCCATCAATGTCCTGTCCAAATCGGCGCCCGAGTCGAAGCACATGCTGGCCACGACGGGTAGACCGGTAGTTTTGGCCGCTGCGATGGCCAGTTTGGTTTCGGCCAAGTCTCCCATCGTTTCGAGCACAAGGGCGTGTGCGCCACCATCAGCCAAAGCGCGAGCCTGATCTGCAAACGCGTTCTGCAACTCGTCCTCACTCACCTCGCCCATCATCAGCATCTTGCCGCTGGGCCCCATCGATGCAAACACATGAGCTCGACCATCCGCGGCCCGGCAGGAAATCTCGGCGCCGGCCCGAGTAATCGCTTCCGCCTGTTCGGACAGGCCATAATCGGCCAACGCCACGCGGTTCGCCCGAAACGTGTTGGTCAACACGACTTGGCTGCCGGCCTCGACATAGGCACGTGGCACCGCTTCGACTTCCTCTGCGTGCGACAGGTTCCATTCGTCTGGACACGCGCCGATGCCCAAACCACGCTCCTGCAGTTGCGTTCCCCACGCGCCGTCCGTGACGACAGGCCCGTTGGCGAGTAACTGTTCAATCAAGGCATGCATAGCTGGATTCCGTTCAAGAGTTGCGATTCCATGTTGGCAGCCATCGACTTTCAGCGAGCAGCCGGAAGGCATAGGCTGAAAATGGACTGCTAACCGTTCACAGCACTTTCGTCTTCCCCGGCGTGGCACAGGCGTACAAACCGTCTTTGCCAGGCTTTATCAACGTTTCGGCGTCCCACGCGGATCCCTTGGGGCACAGGTTGACTTCGGACTTCAGAGCATCGTCCCAACGGATGATCTGGCCCGAGTAACTGGCCATGCGCCCCAAAATCGCCGTCATGGTGCTAGTCGCACCGTAATCGCCTTCGTTGTACGGTCGACCTTCCAGTAGCGCGGCGAACAGATGATCGTGTTCGATTTGGTGCCCGTCCGGTCCACGTTCAATAGTCAGCGGGTCCGCACCGTCGATACGAAGTATGGCACGGCCGTGCCCTTCGATGTTGACCGATCCTTTGGTGCCGTGTGCGTGCTCCGAGAAGCTTCCCCAGCAGTTGGGGATATGGCGGCAGTAGCTGAACATCTTCGAACCGTCGTCGTAAGTGAACTCGACGGCATGGTGGTCGAAGATCTCGCCGTAACTCGGCCCGATACGGACTTGCCGCCCGCCCATGCCTTGCGCCTCGACCGGCGGCCCCTGCTTGACCCAATTGCAGACATCCAAGTCGTGGACGTGCTGTTCGACGATGTGGTCTCCGCTGAGCCAAGTGAAATAGTACCAGTTGCGCACCTGATGCTGCATTTCAGTCTGATCCGGTCGGCGGGGCCGGACCCACACACCGCTGGAATTGAAATAGGCCCGCTGGAATAGCACGTCGCCAATGGCTCCGTCATGTATCCGCTTGACTACTTCACGGTGTTTGACTTCGTGACGTAGGTGATGGCCAACGGCAACCAGCAGCCCCTTTTTCTTCGCTTCCTCGTTGGCGGCCATGACTCTTCTGACGCCAGGAGCGTCGGTGGCCACGGGCTTCTCCATGAACACGTGGGCACCCGCCTTGACCGCCGCCTCGAACTGCTGCGGACGGAATCCAGGTGGCGAGCACAGCAAAACCATGTCGACGCCGCAATCAACCGCCTTCTGAAAGGCGTCAAGCCCGGCAAACCTGCGGTCTTCGGGCACGTCCACCTTGTCAGGAACTCGTTTCGAGATCAGTTTGTAGGCTTGATCCACGGAATCCTGAAATGCGTCGGCCAAAGCCACTAACTTGACGTTGGCACCCGCGGCATTGTTCAAAGCCTGAACGGCCGCCCCCTTGCCGCGTCCGCCGCACCCGATCAGGGCGATCTTGATTTCATCATTGCCCGCTGCATGTGCACTACGTGCCAGCGAAAGACCCCCAGCCACGGCAACCGCGGATGAAGTTTTCAGAAAGTCACGTCGCGAGGATGTGCCAGTACCATGATTGTCGTTTCGTGAGTTCATGCGTCGCGCTCCCAAAGGAAGGGGAAACCAGCGGAAATACGTTAAGGTGATTTTCGCCCAGTATAAGGCAATCGACCGCTGTCGCCACCAGCGGCACGGAGGAATGACCAAGCACCAATGACGAGTGGCGACTGACTAGCGTGCGACTGACTAGCGTGCAGCCCATTGGTCATTGGGATTTGGTCATCGGTCATTTTCGCCGATGTCCACAATTGTATAATGGTTCGCACCGGCGTCAGGTATTTTAGGCAGTTAGAGGAGAAAAGAGCTGATGAATTGGGCGGACTTCATTGTCGTTGGCGAGAACATCCATTGCTCGCGGATTGTGAAACGGGGCGGAATCAAGACTGCGGCCCTCCCTGACGGCGGGGAAGCAGTGAAATTCACCCACGAAGGTGCCGAGCGGTTCTTGCCGGTGCCGGCCGATTGGGAGCAGCGATCGCCGGCCTTTGCCGAGGGCAAAATTAAGCATGTCGCTCTGGCCATCTACCAGTCGCTGCACGGGAACGACGACGATCGGGACGCGGGTGAAGACTATCTGTGTTACCAAGCAGACCGACAAATCGCAGGCGGCGCGACTTTTCTGGATCTGAATGTCGACGAATACTCGATGGACCCGGCGGAAGCAAGCGAAGTGATGGTTCACACGGCGCGATTCCTGTCGTCGCGCTACGATACGCCATTGAGTATCGACTCGTCCAACGCCGACATCCTGCAAATCGGTCTACAGGAATGTCGCAAGGACATCAAACCGCCGATGCTGAACTCGGTCAGCTTGGAACGGATGGAGGCCGCCGGTTTGATCAAGGAATTCAACGCGGACGTCGTCGTCAATGCAGCCGGTCGCGAAGGTATGCCGGCCGACGCAGAGCAGAGGATGACGAATTTCCGAGAAGTCGTGGGGAAACTCGACGATGCAGGGGTCCCGCGAGAGAGAATGCACTTGGACCCGCTGGTTTTGCCGGTCAGCACCGATTCGATGTACGGCACGCACTTCATGGACGCCACGGCTCAGGCGGCCAACGAATTTGATGGCGTGCACTTGAACGGCGGGCTGAGCAACATTTCGTTCGGTATGCCCGCTCGGAAACTGCTGAACATGGTGTTCATGCACTTGTGCGCCGAGGTGGGCACCGACGGCGGTATCATCGACCCGGCAGCCACGCCTATGTCGGCCATGTCGCAACTCGATCCCGAGTCCGAACGGTTCAAGCTGGCTAAAGCCGTGCTGACGGGCGACGACATGTTCGGGATGGAGTTTATCGGCGCCTATCGTGAGGGAAAGCTGAAGTGAGGCTTCAGGACGACGTATTCAGACCCGTCATTCCTGAAACCTAGACACTGAAGCGAGACACCGCCGTTTGGGATCAGGCCCCCAAAAGCGAGCGTGCCAATTCCACCGCGCTGGCCGCGTCCGGGGCGTACCCGTCGGCACCGATCTGATCGGCGTATTCCTGAGTGACCGGAGCGCCGCCAATGACGACCTTGGCGACGTCCAAACCAGCGGCCTTGACGGCTTCCACGGTTGTCTTGATGGCAGGCATGGTCGTTGTCAGCAAGGCCGACAGGCCCACCAAGTCAGCTCCGTGCTCCTTGGCGGCTTCGACAAACTTCTCTGGCGCGACGTTTGTGCCCAGGTCGATCACCTCGAAGTTGGCGCCTT
>CAZUAH010000113.1:0-30645 GCA_964617665.1 uncultured Pirellulaceae bacterium | reverse complement strand
ATCTTATCGAAGAGAGTCCCGCGTTCACCGACGAGGAGCGGCTGAAGATCACGAATGCCTTTGCCAGACAACTGAACCATCGAAAGAACGAGGGAGTCTACGGACTCACCAAGCCACGGGGCGCCGTCAGTTCCCGGCACGGACAATGGTCGGCGATTTCGTTGTATTGTCTTGGACGGTACTTCGACAAGTACTATCCCAACCCCGTCTGGGCTCAATGCGTTCGGGGCGGCGAACTGGCCTTCCATTCATTGCACGAACATGCCTGGGTCGCCGGCGAGAGCGACAATCTATTCTGGTACAACACCGGCATCGCTCCCGTGTTCACGTACATGGCGCTAACCGGGGACCGGAAGCCGTTGGAGAATGGTGTACTGGATGAGTTGCTGCGCGGCCAGGAGACGTTGGTCTCTGGGCGAGTTCCCGACTGGGCATTGAACTCGGCCTCCATGGGCTATTTGAACAAAGCGACCTACATAACGGGCGACGGACGCTGGATTACGTACCGCGAGCGTACGGGAGTGGACACAAGTATCTTCCGGCTTGGTCAATCGTTCTGGCCTGATGAAACGCTCGAGCCCAAATTGCCTGACGACTTGGTGGGTCGATGGAGTATCCACCGTTTGCCCGAGCCCGCCTGGGGCTCTCGCGGAAGCAGCTTGCCTTTCGACCAGTCCTTCTACTTTGGCAGCTACCGCAGTGCGTCTGACGGGGCCGGGGACTACATCCTGTTGGACGGCTTTAACGGTGCCTCGCGCAATCCCTATCACACTTTCGATATTCTCGAGCTGCGACTGGCTGGTCGAACGGTCTTGCAGGGGTATCACAATCAGGTACTCACTAGCGCTGATGGAATGGTCGAACCCGCCGTTGCCATGAACTCGGCCCTCCGGTACGCCGACGTAGTCGGCCCGACTGCAACCGCCGTGGGCGAAGTGCCGAATGCGGCCTTCTGCAACTGGCGACGCACGCTGTCCCAGCGGACCGGCAAGTATGCTCTGGTGGCGGACGACCTCACCTTCAGAACAGACAGCCAGAACATGAAGGCGAAGACTACTTGGCAGGTGACCGGTGGCGTCTGGGACCAGAAGCAACAGGCAATCCGCATACCCTCCGCAGGTTTCGAGTTGCGATCCTGTGACGTTCAAGAGGTTCGTGGACGCGGTGTCGTAACAATGGCATGGAACGGCGCGGTTCAGAAGGGCAATCATCGAATCGCCTTCTACTTGATCGGACAGTCCGATTCCGATTCGCCGAACCCGTTAACCTGCAACCGGGTGGCCGACAATGCCGCAACGCTTGCGCTGCCGCAGGCAGCTCTGGCGGTAGTCGGGGAATATGGGAAGACGAATGGAAAACTGGTAATACTGGCCGAAGATCATTTGTATGGGCACGCGTTCCTAAGCGCGGGAATCGAAGAGAAGTTTGCGATGTCCGACGCTCCCGTCGACATCGACTGGGACTTTGCCAGCGGCGTCGTGAACGTCGTCGCATCAAAGCAAACGACTCTAATGCTGGGCCTGAAGTCAGCAGACAATCTGCGGGTGGAGAGCGAAACGGCGAAGGCTCGGCATGTGAACGGAATCAGTATCATTGAAATGCCCAAGGGGCGACACATCCTGACCGGCGCCACGCCAGACAAGGAAGCTCACGTGGGAACACTGGCCGCTCTCAAGCGTTTGTTGGCGGAGGGACAGAAGCTGCGCGCTGAGGCATTGGCATCTGCCGGTCAACGAACCGCGCCGAATGCACCTGAGTTGCCGGTGGTGATGACGGCCCAAGTCGGCGGCAAAGTGGCGGACATGATTACAGTCCCTGCCGTCAACGAAACGCAAATCGCCATCGCCGAAGGCAGCAACATCCATCTTCTGACCCTTGAAGGCAGAGAAATCCGGCAACTGCAAACGGACGGGAGGATCCGCGTCCTCCGCTGGTGGGACGAGCAAGAGTTGCTTCTGGCTGGCTGCGTGGACGAAAAGGTCATCGCCTTCGATGACAATGGCGGGCGCAAATGGGAATTCACTTCGGAGATGGATCCCGCCGTGTACCAAGCAGCCAAGACCTATTGGTTCAAGAGCGCGCCGGGTCACGAAGGCGTCCACGGGCTGTTCACCGGCGTCTTTGACGAGGGGAAGCCCCGATGTTTCGTCGGGAGTGCCTGCACGCTGGAGATTCTGGACGAAACCGGGACGCTGGTGAAGCGCACGCCTGTCTTCTGGGGACCGGGCCGGATGTTCTCGCTCGTAGCAGCTCGGGACGGAAGCAGGAACTTGCTCATTTCCCGGTGGCCGAATGGCAACGACCACTTGGCAATCGTCAATAGCAAGACTATGGCTCGCGCCGGTAGCGGGTACTCGGGAGTCACAAGCGGACACTCGTACGTCGGCGGGTGGACGGCTCAGAATCGCACTGGTCTTTTTCGTGAAGACCTTGATGGCGACGGCAAGCGCGAGGTCGCAACGACCATCAACGGGACTTGGAATCGAGTGACCGTGTATTCGGAAGAAGGACGACCGCTCCACAACGCTCAGTTCGGTCCGGGTGCCAGAAACACCCCGCGCGCCCAAATGCGCGACATGGACGTGGCCGACCTGAACGGCGACGGCAAGAAAGAGATCGTCGTCGGCATCTCCGAAGGGCTGGTCGTCGCCCTAAGCAACGAATGCCAGAAAGTCTGGTCCACACGGCTGCACAGCCCGCCCGTTTCTGTACGATGCGTCGTTCCGTCGGGCGAGCAGCTTCCTTGGATCGTGGTTGGTTGCGAGAACGGGACCGTCGCCGCGTTGGACCAACACGGCACGCTCATCCGCCTCGGCAAGGTAACCGGCCAGCCAACGCACATCCGGGCGCTTCAGACGCCGGCAGGTGCACTGGCTATCCTGGCCACGGACAAAGGCGAGGTGAAAGGACTCAAGATCGGCGATTGATGGTATGCGTCTGCGCGTTTAACGGCAAGCCGAAGGCGACGGTGTTGTCAGCGCGCGCAGTCGCCTTCGGCTTGCCGTTAAACGAAAGATCAATCTCGGCCGCGATCCCTACCCTCCGTAGATGGCCACCTCGGCCATGCGGCCTTCGAGGTTCGCGAAGTTGTCGGAGCGGCCGCCTACGAAGACGTCTATACAACCGTCGGGTCGTGTTACCGAGACCTTGCCGGAGATGATGGGCTTAGCGTTTTCGTTTAAGTAAACGGCTACCTCTTCGCCTCGACGAACCAAGCGGACGTAGTTCCAGGTCTTCGGTTCGATGACCGGCCCGCCTGATATTGCTTCGTTCTTCTCGTTGCCGTTGAAGAAGAACAATCGTCCGGGAGCGTCGCCTTCGTAAGCCGTTCCGCTGATTCCCAGGTGCTCGCCGGGACAGCTCTCATCGCCATCGGGTCCCAGAGAGAACAGGTAGCCCGTCACCGGGCGGTTGTCATCGGGCAGACCATTCCAGAAGAACATCTCGACCGTGTAATCGCTGCCGACGTCAATCTGCGATTTCATCCGCCCACCGACGAACTGCACGGCCCGAGGCTTCTCGCCGTCCGTGCGCAAGTCGTCGCGCTCCGGGCCATCTAGGTAGAAAGCGTAACCTGTCTCGTAAACGCCATGATTATCATTGCCCGATCCGTCGAACGCTCGCGTCCCTTCGATTTCGCCCAAACGCCAATACGCGACCGGCTTCTGTGCAAGAATCTGTTGGGCAAACGATCCTTGCGAAAGGACGATCTTGCGACGTTGCCGGCCCGTCACTTCCTCGAACATCTCCAACAGCGAATCGACCATGATTGGCTCGATGTCGTCTTGTGTCGACGTGTGTCTTGCGGGCCACGTGTTGTAGCCGCCCAGTGGGCGCAATTCGGGTGGCGGGATATATCCGATCGAACCGTTGGCCAGCTCGATGTTGAACATGGCGTCCAGCGGACATTGCAGCTTGAGTTTCAGGCCCGTGATGGCGTAAACCTCGGCCGGAAAAGTCGCAATGCCCAACTCGCCGATTCGGATGACCTGTAGCTTCGTCTCTTTTTGATCCATTTCCTTGAGAAGGACGATCTCGCGGGCATAGACCTCGGATTGCGTTCGAGGATCCCGATCTCCCATCTCGGCATACATCTCCTCGGCCCATGTCACAAGTGCTTCGTCTGGTTGCTCGAGCTTGACCGTCAATCGGCGCTCGGCCATGGCGATCGGCACCGAATCGTGGCATTCGATCCTCTCGTAAGCCCGCAAAGCGGCATCGGCAACGCCGGTGGCATAGTCAAGACGTGAGATGGACTTGCGGGGACTCGCGTAGTCCTGCCATTGCTGGTCGCCGCTGGTGCCGTGCGACATCATGGCGACGAAGGAATCGTCGCCGTCGGCCAATCGCTTCGAGACGATCCGCACAAAATCGCCGTAGTAATCGGCTGAGATCGGACCGGCTCCGAAGTAGTGCATCGAATAATTGGCCAACAGCGCCATAGGCGTTCCGTCCAGTCCTTGCACGGCCAGAACGGAAACTTCCGGGTCGGATGGGCCGCACGGACCGATGTACTGGGGATTCTGATAGCCCGGGTGCATCATCGCCCGAATCGTTCGCCGGCCCGTCGGGTCGACGCCGATGCAATCGGGACGTCGGATGAACCGGCGGCAGTAGGTGCCTTCGGGATGGTCTTCGGATGACCATCCGATCCTGGCTGGTTGAAGGTTTGCAGCGGCCTTCTGAATGCACTCGACCAGTCTGCCCGGTACGTACTTCGTGTATTCGGGATCAGCCTTGGTACCAAGTCCGCTAATGACAGATCCACCGGAGTGTGTGTGGGTCGCTGAGATCATCATGTTTTCGGTCGGTATGCCAGTAGCCTTTGACGCCGCCTCTTTCACCTCTTCCTGCATCTCGTAGCGAATTGCAATGATGTCCGCGACCAACAAGACCAGTTTCTTAGTTCCGTCGTCCAGTACCAGACAACGCGCAGAGACCGGATCATTGACGCCATTGGCTGATCGGCTCAAGAATCCGCCACAAACCAGCACGGGGAATTTCTGCGGCGTAATGTCGACACACGCCGTACCCGCGCGAAGCGTCTTGCCTGGGGCCGTCTCGGCGGCCTGAACGGATACCGTCGACAGGACGCCGATTAGACAACACAACGTGCCAACGGATGCTCGACGAAGAAACTCACGACGATCGGGGAGGTGATTCATTGTAGATTCCCTTGTGTGGCGTGAAGGCTGTTACTCCCGCGTATCGGGCGGGCGATTCTGCGCGGGCTTTGCGCGCTTTTCTGGAAACGGCAACACATTTGCATCCTCGGACCAGTTGCGCCATTTGGCTGTCAACTTTTGCACAACGTCCGGATGCTGAGCGATGACGTTTTCCGTTTCGCTCCGGTCTTCGGACAGATCGTACAATTCCCAGGCAGACGAATCCCGGTCGTTCAGTGTTACCAGTTTCCAGTCGCCGTCCCGCACGGCCGAGTGGTTCATGTGTTGCCAGTACAGAGTCCGTTTCTCTGGCTTGTCAACTTTGCCCTTCCAATACGGCACCATGCTGATGCCGAAAGTCGGCGTGATCCGCCTTCCCTTGTACTCGTCAGGGTATTCCGTTCCGGCTAATTCGCAAAGGGTCGGCATGATGTCGGTGAGATGGAAGACCTGATTGCTGACGATCCGTCCGCCCTGGGGAATGCCTTGAGGCCAATGGGCGATGAAAGGCGAGGCGATTCCGCCTTCGTGTACGTATTGCTTGTATTTCCTGAGCGGCGTGTTGGAGTAGGCGGCCCAACACTGGCCTTGTGAAATACTCCAACCACCTGCCTTCCGCCATTCGGCGTAGTTGGCGCGTTTGTACTTCTGCCAATTCATGCCAAACAGTCCTAATTCCCCGGAACAGCCGTTATCGGAGAAAAATATGATCAGCGTGTTGTCCAGCACCCCGCGTTCTTCCAGACGCTGAATGAGACGTCCAATGTTCTGGTCCATTCGGTCCACCTGCGCGGCGTACATGGCTCGACGGAAGTCGAGTTCTTCTCTGTCGTCAGCGCTCAGTTCCTTCCATTTGGGCAGCGGATCGCCATCAGCCAAGAAACTGAATGGAAGTTTGGGCACCCTTTGCGGGACTGTGCCTTTGACCTGTGGCAACTGCTGTTTCCTCGGCAACAATCCCTTCTCTTTCATTCGTGCTAGTTTTTCCTGACGCAGCACATCCCAACCGACCATGTAGCGGCCTCGATACTTCTCGATCAGTTCATCGGGCGCTTCGAGCGGAAAATGGGGCGAGTTGTAGCAGACGTGCAGCAAGAACGGACTGCCCCTCTGTTCGAGCGCCTGGTCCACGTAGTCTAACGCGGCATCCGTGAAGAAATCGGTCGTGTAGAATTCCTGGTCGGGATGGTATGGGTTCACCGGATCTTCCTGCGCCGGAATCAAGAGCTCCCCGTCTCGATAGACGTCGCAGTTGCGCAGGACTTTCCAATAGCTGTCGATGTGCAGATAGACACCCGTGAAACGCTCGAACCCGCGCACCTCGGGTCGTGATTCCGGCACATGGCCGGTGTGCCATTTGCCAGTCATCATGGTCTGGTAGCCGGTGGCACCCAACACCTCGGCAAAGGTCACGCACCGCTGGTTCAGGTACCCCTGGTAACCTTCGCCCCAGTTGCGATAGACCATCATCCCCACACCGGCTTGGTGCGGATACAAACCGGTTAGCAGACTTGCCCTGGCCGGACAGCAACGGCCGGCATTGTAGAATTGGCTGAACCGAACACCGCCCGCGGCCAATCGGTCCAGATGGGGCGTTTCAATTTCGCCTCCAAAGCATCCGATATCCGAGTACCCGAGATCGTCCGCAAAGAGTATTACAATGTTGGGCCGCTTTTGTATTTCGGCAATGGCCAGCAATGGCGTCACTGCCAAAGCAAGGCCGACTGCTGTAAGAAGACATCTGTATTTCATCGAATCAAGACCTCTTGTGGTCATTCGAGCATCCAGCCGTTGTTGACGTGGCCTCCATAGTCTAGTCGTCCGAGCCAGAGTGAAATAGCCTGCGGGTCGCATTTACATCGGGAGGGATGTTATGATGAAAGATCCGCCATTCGGGCCGACTTGAAGACGCCCGTCAAGAGAATCGAGTATATTGTCTACTACGTTTCGAAACACCATTGGATGGTGCTCTCCTATCACCGGTGGTCATTCGTTGATGCACATCATGTTGTCCGGAGGTGATCTACGTGCGCATCGGCATATTGACGGACATTCACGATGATGCCGACCGACTTGCAGCCGCACTAGCACGGATGGCACAACAGCGCGTCGAACAGATCGTTGTCCTTGGCGACACATTGACCTGTATGGGCGATGCGGATATCGGCCGGGTAGTCCGATTGCTCAGAGAGGCCGATGCGATCGGCGTCTGGGGCAACCATGATTCTGGTCTCTGCTACGACGTTAGCGACGAGGTGCGGTGTCGCGTCGATCCAGCGGTACTGGATTTCATGAGCACGCTGCAACCGCACCTCGAGTTGGATGACTGTTTCTTCAGCCATGTCGAGCCCTGGCTCAATCCATGGGACGTATCGCAGCTATGGTATTACGACGGCCCGCCGGACGCGGCGGAAAAGGCAATTCGTAGCTTTGCGGCAGTGCCCAACCGTTTTCTCTTCCTGGGGCATTTCCATCGCTGGCTGCTAATGACGCCAAGCGGCCAAGTCTCCTGGTCCGGAGCCGAGCCAATTCGATTGGGAGATTGGGATCGCTGCCTGGTAGTCATTGCCCCTGTTTTCGAAGGATATTGCGCCGTCTTCGATACGAACCGGACGGAACTACTGCCGTTGCGATGTTGAATGAGTTGAGACGTTGAAGGGGAGTCTGCGCGGCATTCTCGGGAGTTGCCGTTTTCGTTGTGCTTGGACCTACGCGAGGAAGAAAGGAGCCATCCGATTATGATTCCTCAGGAACTACTGAGTGAAGTTGAATTGCGGGTCAGGCAGCATTGCCATCGAGCAAAGGGCTATGAGGAGGGCCCATGGGTCAACCCTCTCACGCCCAGCGACTGCGTCTTGGCCTTTATGATGGCTCGATTCCTCACCGAGCAAGAGGCATTCGACCACTATTTGGCTGTCGCACCAGAAGGGCACGTCTACGGATACTTCTTCGAGCAACTCGGAACTCGCGTTCTTACCGTTCACGTGGACTATCCGCCGCGAAGATGTGAGCTTCTTGATGACCTGTCAGTGCTGCGGGATGCACGCGTGCTGATTATCGAGGATGACGTGGTTAGCGGCGTGACCTTGGGTCTCGTCGTTAACGCATTGGAGAAGTACGAGCCGCGATCGTTGGCTTTGTACCTTGGGCGTCGGAAAGACGATCAACAGGCGGGGAGTATTGTGCCGGAAATCGAGCGAGTCTTTTTGGCCGAGGATTGCCTTGGTTCCTCGATGCGGGAGCACCATGAGTCCAGCTTCTTCAAGTTCTTTGGGCCTACCAGAGGCGAGAATCAAGGCTGAGGCACGACGATCCGGCCAGGGATGGATATGTAAGTGAGAATTCGCTCTTTGTAGATTCGAGAGTCAGTACAGGAGAACGCAACGATGATGAATCGGCGACGCTTTCTAGAACAATGCGGGCTGTCGGCAGCGACGTGCTGGTATCCTGCCTTGACGGCCGCAGCCCAAACGAATGCGGCCACGGGGCGTTCGCGGAGCTTGACGGCGGACGTGTTGGTGGTCGGTGGGGGACTGGGCGGTTGTGCTGCGGCGTTGGCGGCTACGCGGCTCGGCGCGCGTGTGGTCATGACGGAACCGACCGATTGGATTGGCGGACAGTTGACCCAGCAGGCCGTTCCGCCCGACGAGCATCGCTGGATCGAATCGTTCGGCTCGACGGCGACCTACCGCAAGTTTCGAAAACGCATCCGCGACTACTACCGCCGCCACTATCCACTGACGCTCGAGGCGAAAGCCCGAGTGAATTTGAACCCGGGCGACGGTTCGGTCTCGCGTCTTTGCCACGAACCGCGTGTTGCGCTGGCTGTGCTGGATGCAATGTTGGCACCGGCCGTCGAGAAAGGGCTCCTGACCATTCTACTCAACACGGAGCCGGTTGGTGCTGACGTGGATGGCGATCACGTTCGCGCCATTCGTCTTTTTGGCCGGAGCGATCAACACGAGACGGTCGTCGAGGCGAAGTACTTCATCGACGCATCGGAAACCGGAGACTTGCTTCCGCTGACCGGCACCGAGTACGTCACGGGCTCGGAATCAAAGAAAGATACCGGCGAACCGAATGCTTCGGACGAGGCCCGGCCGGCTAACATGCAAGCATTCACTTGGTGCTATGCCATCGACTACTTGCCGGGCGAGGATCACACGATCGACAAACCGGCCATGTACGATTTCTGGCAACAGCACGAACCACAACTGACTCCTCCGTGGCCTGATCGGCTCCTGTCGCTCTGGTACTCAAGTCCGTCGAGTCGAAAACCGCGCGAACTATCATTCATTCCGCTGTCGCCCGAGTTGCCGAGCCATCCCACCAAGTCGCTGAACTTGTGGTTGTACCGTCGTATCGTCAATCACGCCAATTTCCGGAAGGGGACGGTCTCAAGCGACGTTACCATCGTCAACTGGCCACAGAACGACTACATGCTGGGCAACGTGTTCGAGGTCAGCCCGGAAGAACGCGACAAGCATCTTGATGGGGCTCGACAATTGAGCCTTTCCCTCCTGTACTGGCTGCAGACCGAAGCGCCGCGCCCCGATGGAAAGACGGGTTGGAAAGGTCTAAGGCTGCGGAAAGACATCGTCGGAACCGAGGACGGCTTGGCCAAGTTTCCCTACATCCGCGAATCGCGACGGATCAGAGCCGAATTTACGATTCTGGAACAGCACATCCGCCCAGAGTCGCCTCGACGCATCGGCAAACAGGCCGTGGCCGACCGATTCGATGATTCGGTGGGTCTAGGCTACTACGGTCTGGATCTGCATCCGACCAGCGGCGGCGACAATTACTTTGACGTTAGTTGCCTGCCGTACCTGATTTCGCTGGGCGCGTTGATTCCGCGCCGCGTCGAGAACTTGATCGCCGGGTGCAAGAACATTGGCACAACGCATCTGACCAACGGAGCCTATCGTTTGCATCCAACGGAATGGAGCATCGGCGAGGCCGCCGGGGCGCTGGCGGCATTTTGTCACGGCCGCGGACACTCGCCGCGCGGAGTCCGGAATCAGACTCAACTGCTCCGACAATTTCAAGACCTGCTGACCGACTCGGGTGTCGAGTTGGATTGGGACAAGTTTGCCCAAGATGACTAGGCAAAACGGCTTCTGATATCCAAGTGAATACTATGCAAACATCAATGACGAATACTCTGTTATCAATGGCCATATGCATCGCTTTCTTGAATCTCGCATCGGCGAAAGAGACCACGGCCAAAGTCTATCACGTCGATGCGATCCGCGGCGATGACCAATCGGGCGACGGTTCGGCGAATGGGCCGTGGAAGACGTTTGGTCGCGTGCGGCCCATGCTCAAAGGCGGCGACGGCATCGTGTTGTACGATGGCCAATACGGCGAGATCCGCGAGCGACTGACCGCGGGCGACGCCATCTTCTCGAAATGGGTAACCGTCAAGGCGGCCGCCGGCACCAAGCCCGATATAGAACGAGTCATCATCAGTGGTCCGAAGGGCCCGCAAGACCAGACCGGCGGATTTGATGTCTTTCTGCGACTCGAAGGCCTGACGATTCCGGACGGCGTGCAGATCGACGACGGAAAGCATTGGGCATTGGTCGATTGCCGCGTCGAGCGGCATGGCCCCTGGATCGGATCGGTCGAGAACATCGAAAAGACGGCTATATCGTTTCGCGGTGGTACCGATATCCTCATTCAAGGCTGCGAGATAACACGAACTGGCACAGGAATCGCTGGCCGGGGGCACGAAGTGCGTGTCCTGGGCAATCACATCCACGGCGGTACGCATGACGGCATACGCGTGACCGGGTTCTGGAACTCGCTGATCGAAGGCAACCGAATCCACGATTTCGACGATGGTGTGACCGACGCGGAGACGGCCGATCGAGGCCGCTGGTCGCGTCACTGCGACTTGATCCACATCTTCATCCCCGGGCCGGGTCTGCCCGGTTGGCAGAACCACAACGTAGTCTTTCGAAACAACGTATTGTACGATACCGAAGCGCAGATCGTTCAATTCAACAATTACTACAAGAGTTCGATTCGTAACGAGCAGATCGTCTTCGAGAATAATATCTTCGGGCCGAGCCACGCCAATCTGTTCAACAATGCCGACCCGTGCGATGGCCTGATCTTCCGCCATAACACGATCGTCGTCTTGCCCGAGCCTCGCCAGTTCCATCGGTGGAAGCTGGACAACTACTCGCTGCGGATCAGCGGAAGATCGACGGACGTGCAGGTGTACAACAACATCCTGGGGCGAGTCGGCTGGGATCGCAGCACAGGCGGGAGTACGATGCTGCTTGACTGGAACCTGATCCAGATACCGGGCAATCCGAAAGGCGTGGGCGAGGCTCGGGCTTATGGCCGATTCACTCTGACCGATGCTGTCCCGCAATTCGTCGACCCGACGGCATTCGACGGCCGGCTGCGACCCGATAGCCCGGCGGTCAATGCTGGCACGAAGTGCTTCGCACCGACGCCACTGTTTGACGTCGATCGCGAGGGCACTCGGCGGGATGCCAGACCGGATCTTGGGGCTTGGGAACTGCCTGATCAGACTCCAGCGGCTGAACAGGCTCCGCCGGTTCGGCAGGACAAGAAGACTGTCTTTGTCGATGACTTCGAGGACGGTCATTACAGCGACGTCGACCCATGGCTGAACCGACCAGGCCAAGAGGGCCTGAGTTGGCGGCAAGACGAGAATTCGCCGTTTCGCTACTGCATCACCAATGCGAAGGAGATTCTCGACCGAAACATGCTGTGCACGCCGGTTGGCCAGCAGGACAAGCAACGCGTAGCGTGGCTGTTCTCACGGCAGGGCGCTGAATGGCGGGATTACGATCTGAAGTTCGACGCGTTCAGCGCCTACTTGCCCGAAGGCAGCGGCCCCGTCCTGCTGGCCCAGGACGAGCAGAACGCCTACTGGCTGGATATTGCACGGGACGCTGGAAGGCTCGTTCGATTGATGACCGACGACGACGGCAAGCCGACAGTCACCGAGTTGGCCGCGGCCTCAGCCATAAGACTTCCCCATCGAGGCAAACGAACCTACTTGGTGAGCGTTCGCCACGAGCGGGAAGGCGTCGTGTTTCGAGTCGACGCTGGCGCCGACGGTGTCGTCGACCTAAACCACACCGATCGCGACCCTCACGCCCGCACCGTCTTTGCCACAGGCGGCATCGGCTTCCACGACGACACACCCCAAGTACACATCGGAGTCCGCTACGACAACATCCACGTAACCGTACACGATTCTTTCCAACCGGCAGGCGGAACAGAACTGAAAGCTGATCGCTGACTGCTGACGGCTTCATTCACATCAGCATCCCTGCGATGCAGGCGGTCATCGCGCACGCCAAGGCGCCACCGATCATCGCTCGCAAGCCTAAACGTGCCAGGTCGGAACGGCGTTCCGGCACTAGTCCGCCGATTCCACCGATCTGGATTCCGATTGCTCCGAAGTTGGAAAATCCCGAAAGCGCGTAGGTCAAAATGTACTCGGTGCGGCGGCTGATTTGGACGGTCGAATCTTCGCTGATCCATTCGCCCAAACGCTGATAGGCAATGAATTCGTTGGCGGCCATCTTGATTCCTAGAAGTTCACCGGCTTTCAGGCAATCGCCGCTCTCGATGCCCATCAGCCAGGCCAATGGGGCGAAAACGTAGCCCAGCCCAGCCTCCAAAGACCAGAGTGGTTCGCCGGCGGGTCCGACGCATCCGAACAGGCCGCCGATCCAACCAAGCAAGGCGTTTACCATTGCGATCAAAGCCAGAAACGCGATCAACATGGCGGCCACGTTCAACGCCAGTTTCAGTCCGTCACTCGCGCCGATTGCAGCAGCTTCGAAGACGTTCGTGCCTTTACGCTCGATCTTGGCTTTGACTTTGCCGAGCGTTTCCGGATCGCTGGTTTCAGGCTGCATTACCTTCGCGATTAACAGCGCCGCTGGCGCGGAAATCACAGAGGCCGTCACCAAGTGGCCCGGACTGATACCCATGCCGGCGTAGGCCGCCAATAAACCTCCGGAAATGGTGGCAAAACCGCCCACCATCATCGCATTCAGTTCGGACATGGTCATGCCTGCGATGTATGGCTTGACCACAAGCGGTGCTTCCGTATGGCCGACAAACACGTTCGCGGCGGCCGCCAAGCTTTCGGCACCGGACACACGCAGCGTCCATTGCATCGCGCGAGCCATGATCGTGACGATCCACTGCATGACGCCGATGTAGTACATCACGGACATGAACGACGAGAAAAAGATGATCGTCGGCAAGACACCACAAGCGAATGTGCGGAGCAGCGTGAAGGCCGGGGGCAGCGAGGGGTCTTCTTCGCGAGGAGTTATGTCGAAAAGGAATCCAGCGCCCTCGTCGACGAACCCCAGCATGGCGGAGAAGAACGCTTCCACGCAGCGGAAGAAGTAGTCCGCAAACGGATCACGCAGCAGGATGGCGGCCAACAGGAACTGCAACAACAGCCCGCCAACCACAAGTCGCACACTGAACTTGCGTTTGTTCGAACTCATCAACCACGCAAGGCCAATCATTATGAACAGTCCGACAAAGCTGATCAGGCGTTCCATGTGATCGTTCGTTGTATTGCGTAGGCGGAGGGTTCACGGGCTCTCGAAATCGTCCCCAAACGGCAGTGGGTACGATTCTCGCGTGGCCAGCCCTTCTTTGAAGTGTTTGCGACAGACCGAGGTATAACGCTCGTTGCCGCCGATTTTGACTTGGTCCCCGTCATGGACTGGATTTCCTTGGCCGTCCAGCCGCAGAACCATGGTAGCCTTGCGACCGCAGTGGCAGATGGTCTTGATTTCCGAGAGGTTGTCAGCCCATGCCAACAAGTGCATGCTGCCCTCGAACAAATTGCCCTGGAAATCCGTGCGCAGACCGTACGCAAGCACGGGGACATCGAGCCGGTCGGCGACATCGCTCAGTTGTCGGACTTGTCGCTTCGTCAGAAACTGGGCCTCGTCGACCAGCACGCAGTGGAGCGGTTTCTCCTCGTGCGCTCGTCGGGCAATTTCGAAGATATTGTCCAAATGGGAAAACGACCGGGCATCGGCTTCGAGCCCGATGCGCGAACTAACTATCCCCTCAGCAGATCGCGTGTCCACCTCGGGCGTCAGCACCAACGTATTCATCCCGCGTTCACGGTAGTTGTAGCTGGACTGCAGCAAAACCGTAGATTTTCCAGCATTCATGGCGGAATAGTAGAAATAGAGTTTTGCCATGTCCGTGCCTTCTTTGAATCACAAGGCGGCATGGTTCTTGTTCCTCTGCTCTGAGGGGAAGCCGCCTCGCAGGAAGTTACCACGACGAGCGTGGAATTTCCATCCGCCGTGCCTGGCAGCGTTGAACTGCAAAACGATATTACTATCCCGTACCGCTTCGCCGCGTTCGCTGTCTCTGTCGAGGGCTCTGTGCCGGTCATCTCATCTCGGTGATGCGATACCGCATTGATCTCCACAGTGCCTCGCCCTTGGCGGCGCTGCTGCCGCTGCCGAAATGGATTGCGCGGCGCCCCTGAAATGCGGGTGCCGCGAAAAGGCCGCGGCCGTCGATCAGAGTGCGGTCGCCGTGTTTTAGGGAGAAGTCCTCGTCGCCCACCGTGATGCGAAGCGTCACAAAGTCGGACGCGCAGTCCAATGGTGCGTCTCGCCCAGAGCGGTTTGTAATGACTCGGTCGGGAAAGAAAGTGAAAACCTCTTCATGTCGCCCATCTGCCACGCGGAGCATGCAACCGCCTGGGCCGGTACACGAGAACACTCGAAGGCAAACGTCCACTTCGACGGTGCCGGTAGGCGTCAGTTCCCAGTCGCGTGACAGGTAGATCATTTCGCCGCCGTGATCGCCAGCATCAACGATGCGCAGGGCGTCGTTTTCGTCGAGTGACACACTCGCGCGTCCTTCCTTGACGATCTTCCATGGCATGGCGGCTTTGTCGGGCATAACGTTGCCCGTATAGTCACCCTCCCACGTGCGCGGCGGCAGCAAAGGGACTTGGCCACGGGGCTCGGCGTCTAGGCTCAGCGAGGCAGTGGTCCAGCCGCCCGGTGGCAGCATCCAGGCATAGGTACGATCTTCGGTGGCTTCGGTCGCGTCTGGCCGCGTGTAGAGAAAATTCGTCCCCTTCGCAGCCGCACGAAGACAGATACTCTGGGGCTCATCCAGCACGTTCAGCGTCACCTGCCTAATATCAGGCTTTCCACGAAACTCCGGACCATCGGCGTAGTACACCAAG
Source organism: uncultured Pirellulaceae bacterium (assembly GCA_964617665.1). Classification (GTDB taxonomy): domain Bacteria; phylum Planctomycetota; class Planctomycetia; order Pirellulales; family Pirellulaceae; genus JADHUC01. The sequence goes on along the minus strand of CAZUAH010000113.1, from coordinate 15,237 downwards.
AGTGCGCTGGAATCGCTCAACGGCACGCCGGCAGTGTATCCTCCATCGCCGTAGAAGCGATCAATCACGTGTCGTTCGGCAAACGTTCTTCCGCCGTCCCGCGAAACGTAGACGACGATCAGTGCACGTTTGCGGTCACGGCCGCTCAGCAGAAGGAGGCTCTGCGTCAAACGCGTCAGGTACGGACGCTGGAGGATCTCCACCTGCGATCCGATATCCTCCGGTTCGGACCACGTCCGGCCTTCGTCCGCGGTCCACACTCGCCATGTGCTTTGCCGTCGCCGATCTCGTAGCAGAACCATAAAACTCTCCGGTCCGGTCGGAAGAATATCTACTTCGTCGCCGCGATTGTCTTCGGGTTCTGTCATAACGGACCGAACGTGCCATTGGCGGCCGTCGGTTGAATGCCAGAACAGATTGTGTGCCTGGGTGCGGGCGTCCGGAGCGAAACCGGTCGACATGCCGAACAGACCGCATTCGGTACGCACCGCATCGGTCATGTAGTAAGTGCTGCGTGATGTGTCGGTATCGAACTTCGTGAACGTCGCCCACGATTCTCCGTGGTCGTCCGAGTGTGACCAGTACATAGGCAGCTTTCGGCCCTCGCGCCAGTTGTAGCTGGACGTGAACAAGATGATTCGGCCATCCGGTGCGACGACCGCTACTGGATTGTGCGCGCAATACCCATCGGGATCACGATGGATGATTCGTTCGTCAGACCACGTCTGTCCAGTGTCAGACGAGGCACGCATGGCAATCGCCGCTGGATCGCTCGCGTGGGACAGGCCGACGCGGTAGAAGAGCAACAAACGGTTGTCGGCTGTCCGCGCGAGCCGCGGAAAACCATAATGCACGTCAGGATCGGCGGCCACGAGTTTGGGCTTACTCATCTCGACCGTCTGCGCCCAGTGAGGCAACCGACACAGTTCCGGCTGGGCCGCAAACCGGCCCTTGGCCGTGGCTGGATCGTAGGGGATCCTACACCATTCGCCTTTCGACTTGACGATGCGCCGATGAGTCCAATCGGCTTGCCACCAGGGTTCCGGTTGTGCATCATTAGCTGCCATGGCCATGATGACCGCAGTGGCGGACGTAGCTATTTGCGTTACCAACATGATTTTCCTCGAAGTGGTCTAGCAATGATTCATCGACGCCTCTCTCGACTATTATTGCCGATTTGGCTGACCGTGGCAGCGTTGGGGCTGGTCGATGCGGCTGATTCCGCCGAGTTGGCGCGCCCGCTGGAACCGATTGCCGCGAAACTCGAACCCACTCGTACAATCGTCTACAAGACCGTCAACGGGCGATCTCTTCATCTCCATGTTTTTGGGCCCATGGGGCATCAAGCGACCGATCGTCGCCCGGCTTTCCTCCTAATTCATGGCGGTGGATGGACGGGCGGCAATGCGCGGAAGTTCTATCCATTCGCCGACCACTTCGCACGATTGGGAATGGTTGGCGTCAGCCTGGAGTATCGGCTGATAAATGCGCGTCAGGGGACCACCGTGTTCGATTGCGTGAAGGATGGCCGCTCGGCCGTACGATACCTCCGCGCACATGCGCCCGAGTTGGGAATCGACGCGCAGAAGATTGTGGTTGGTGGCGGATCGGCTGGCGGGCATGTGGCGGCTGGGACGGCGTTGTTCGATGGCATTGACGAAGAAGGCGAAGACACATCGGTATCGTGCACGCCGAACGCACTTGTACTGTACTATCCCGTGATCGACACGTCGCCGGACGGATATGGTCAGAAGAAGATCGGTGAGCGTTGGCGAGAACTATCGCCGGTCGACAACGTCAAGGCCAATCTACCACCTACGATCCTCTTCCACGGAACCGGCGATACGGTCACGCCGTACGAAGGGGCGAAGCGTTTTTCTGAACAAATGCAGAAAGTGGGCAACGCATGCGAAGTGGTCAGTCACGACGGCGGCCGCCACGGTTACTTCATCTTCGACCTGGAACTTTGTGCACAGGTGATGAAACACACGGAGAAGTTCCTGAAGGCAAACGGTTTCCTGGCCGAGACCTCAGGGTCGACTGAACTTGTGCCCCAATACACAATTGCCGATCTTGAAGTCAAAGTCCTTGCGGCCAAACCAGATCGGTATTTCGGACGTTGTGCAGTTCAGAAACTGAAAGACGGAACATGGTTCCTGGTTTACCACGAAAGCGGACACCACTGGAAATACGAGCCGCAGAAACCGCAGCCTGTCCTCAGCGGTGTTCTCCATGCTCGGTTCTCCGCAGACCACGGGACAACATGGTCGGACGAGGACCGCTACCTCGACGGATCGCCGATCAACGGCTTCCCCGCATTTCCGCCAGGTGCGGAACCGGACAACGCCGACTATGAACCAGGCGAACCGTGGGCCTATTTGGCGCCGAACGGCGATCTGGTCGTGCATTCGTTGAAGGACAACTTCAACACGCGCAAGTGGGATGGGACATGGCAGATGCGGTCGTCCGACGGCGGGAGGACCTGGACAAAGTTCACGAAAATCGACTTCGTGGGCATCGAACGTGACGAGTGCATTTGGGCCATCGACGACCATTTCGTCGTTGACGGCGTCGTCTACATGGGGGCGCGAGAGATTCCCATGCCGGAATTCTGGAAGGGCATGCGTAACTTGCTGGTCAAATCGACCGATAACGGCCTCACATGGCAACTGGTCTCCTACGTCACAGCAAAGAAGGGCATCACTACCGAGCAAGGAATCGAGTACCTCGGCGACAACACGATCCTCTGTGTGTTGAATTCCGTCGACAGACGCCACACCTGGCTGACGCGTAGCCACGACATGGGCCAGACATGGGAGCCACTGCGCGATATCGCCGCCCAAGTCCGCATCTGGGACCGGCCTCGAATCTTCACCGCGGCCCACCTGCGAGATGAACCGGATTGGTGGCAGGACCAGCTCATCCTGGGCACGGGCGACGAACGCACCAAGCCGGGCAGCAGCTTTCCACGGCGCAACTGCCTTTGGCTGTCTCCTGATCGCGGAAACAACTGGCAAGTATTCGATCTGGATAACGAGACGGAGGATGCGGGGTACGGCGGAATGGTTTACGATGACGAGAGTCAGAAGTATGTGGCAATCCTCTATTGTGGGAATCACTCCGAGGCGGTGTTGAAGCAATACAAGTTTCGCATCGTCAAGGCCACAAACGACAAGTTGACAGATTGAGACAAAGTAAGGAGAAGCAAATGAGCAACGAGAGAATGTGCCGTCGACAATTGTGTGGTCTGCTGGTCGCTGGGTTTGCAGCGTTTGGCTTGATCGCTTCCGGTGCCCACGCCGAGGGGAAGAAAAAAACGAAAAAGCTCGGCAAGGTGCTGATGCCAATCGGCGACGCGACCGAGGCAATGGACACACTGTACCCGTTCTTCCGGCTTGCCGAGGAGGGATACGAAGTCGTGGTGGCCGGCCCGGAAGCGAGACTGTACCACATGGTCCTTCACGAAGTGCCGCCTAATAGTGATGTGAAGTGGGACCTGACCCAAGAAACGCCCGGCTATCACATCAACGCCAAGATCGCCTTCAAGGACGTGAAGCCCGAAGAATATGTCGGCCTTTTCTTGTCAGGAGGTCGTGCACCGGAATACATCCGCTACGACAAGGACCTGATGCGGATCACAAAGCACTTTGTCAAGGAGAAGAAGCCAATCGCCGTCGTCTGCCACGGCATCGAGATCATCGCAGCCGCAGGCGGACTCGAAGGCGGCCGCCGCGCCACGACCGTTGGCAAATGTGCCCTTGACATCACCCAAACCGGCGGCGTCTACGTGAACGAGCCGTGCGTGGTGGACGGCAACGTCGTCAGCGCCGCAACCTGGCACGACTACGGCACGCAGTACTTCAAGATCTTCATCCAGAAGATGCAAGAGTCCGCGAAGAAGTAAATCACGCGTAGCGCGAGGCGGTCATCATATTTCCGAAGCAGAATCTGTTGACTGCCGTGCCTCCGCCCGGGCATCTTCCCAGAGTTGAGTCATCAGTTCGTTGTTGGATCGTATCTTCCGAACAGCATTCTCAACTTTGGTCCAATGGCTGTCCGGATCACGGGCGAACGCAATCTTCTGCTGAAACTCTTGCTCAACATGCCTCACGACCGTTGGTGCCAGAGCGAAGTACGTCATCAGCATCACGGCCGACAACACAAGTGCAGGCTTGCCGAGAGACCGTAACAATCCGCCCAGTCGTTTCCGCAGGTTCCAGGCGGTGGCAGCGGCCTGCCATTGCCTCTTCCTGATTTTGAGACTGTACAACACCATGACAAATCCCGCCCACACTGCGACGGTCAAGTGGTGTCCGTGGTAGGCGGGCCATTGAAGCATCGCCCAAAACCATCTCTTGTCTGGCGGTATCGCGTTGCCAAAACTCTTGCCGTCTAATCCCTCCCAGTCGCGTACCGGAATCGAGAGATCGAATGGAAGACCGCGGAAGGATTCGGCGTCAGGCCGAGCAAGCGACACGAATCCGAACAGCATGCAGAGAAGGGAGACGGAGATTAGCATAGCCCGCAGGCTGTACTTGAAGGCGCGCCGTCGCAGCCATTGCCAACCGATCCACAAAGCAAGGGCAATTGGGGTCAGTATCACAAGGATCGTCAGAATCCACGCCTGAACTTCGACGCTGATGATTCTTGCCGGAGCCAGTCCAACGGCAACGACCGTGACCGCAATCGCAGCCACCAACGCGACAGTATGCCCAATCGGCCCAACAACGGGAGCGACGTTGTCAGTCGCAACTCGCGACAGAATGGCGGCGGTGAGGCCCGTCAGCAAAAGCAGGACGACCGATGCAGGTGCGACGTTGACGATGACCCAGGCTGCCAGGGTCGGGCCAGTGGGTCTGAATGACAAGCCAGCCCTCGACCTGTTCTTGCTCTTTGCCAACTCGCGCGATGCTTGCTCAAGCACTTTCAACTCAAGCATTGCGGTTTCGTACAAACCGACGATTTCTTGGATCTCAGGAGCGATCAGGCCATCCTTGTGCTCCTGAGCCAGTGTCTTCATCATTCCAGCCGTGGTGACCTTGGATGCCAGCGCTACTTGGTCGTGAACCTGCGAGGGGCCGGCGTTGGCGAATTGGGAGATCAGGTGCAGATTCTGGCGTTGCAGTGCAAGCGACCCCTCCACATCACCGGCCGATGCCCTTTCGTTCGCCCGGAGGCCCTGCCAATCCCAGACGTGCCGCAGGAGCACACTGCGGCGAAAGTGAATGCCACGACTATTGACAACGTCGATGTGTACGAAAGGCGAAAACCGGGTATGCGAAAGAAACTCGGCAGCAGCCGTGAAGCCCGCATCACCGACTGCGACGTACGGCTTGGATTGTCCGATCAAGTAACAATCAACCCCTCGTTGGAGTCCTTCGTCGTCCTTGACCACCAACCGCTCATTCCCGCCGACGATATCCATGTCCAAGCTCGCTTCCCAGTGGAAGAACGTAGCCAAATAGTCGTAGAGTGCATTGCCGGGATCGTGACATGCACACTGCTCCAGGATGTTCAGCCAGTTCGGATCGCGAGGTATTCCGTCGTATGAGTACAAGGAGTAGCGCCATAGAAGCAAGGCTCGTAATCGCCACCACTCCACATTCGCGGGGTCGAGTTCAGTGGCCCTGGCTGCGAGTTCCAGGCAGCGCTTGCTGCACCGCTTCTCGAAAGCGTCTTCGGCCCGCCTGATTCCTTCCTTGTCCAGACGGGGAAACGGGCCGAATCCCGGTACTGTTTCGATTCTCTTCATGTACTTGGCTAGAAATCCAGTACTCGCGTTGTCCAGCGTCAGTGCGGCGCCCATCGCCAACCGAGAATCGTCTGGATGAGCACGTAGCACACGATCCACCTCAGGTAGCCAAAACTCAGCCTGCTCCAGCGGTTCGCGTTTATGGACGGGCTCGTAGCCTCCCAGTACCCATCCGAGTGTAGCGTCTCGCCACTGCAACCCCAACGTTTCGAATCCGGTCTCCGGCCGTGAGGCGACCCACAGCAGGCGAACACCCAAGCCCAACAGCAAGAGTGCCGCGCAAATCCGGAACGATAGAACAGCAAGGCGTTTCATCAAAGAAGCCTCGGCGCCCGGCGGATTGAACAGCACAACGCAACACAAGTTGAGTCCATGGTACCAGTTCCCAAGTCGATCGACGACACGGTGGGCAACTCGGTGGCAATATGTCAGAATGATTGCCGACGCGGACCGATCTTCTCCGATAGTCGATGCCCACGCCGTGGAAAGACACAACCTTGGAGTGCACGCCAATGCGTCTTGCCCGACCGTCTATTCGCTCTATGCGGTGGAGCCTGTTCCTGGTTTGGTTCGCCCTGCCGTGTGTTGCCGTTGCGGGCGAGAAGAAGCAGCCGGTCGACTATGTCGATCCGTTGATTGATTCGGCCAACTCGCGTTGGATTTTTTTCAGTTCGGCCTGCCGGCCTTTCGGCATGGTCAACCTCAGTCCCGATACGGATACCAAGGGCTGGTGGAATTCCAGCTATTGCTACCATACCGATACCATATGCGGTTTCAATCACGTACACGCCTGGCAGTTATCCGGCCCTTCCGTGATGCCGCTGACCGGACCGGTCGAGTTTGCCGCAGGCTCGGATTTCTGCCGCTCGAAGTACAGCCACGAGTCGGAGATTGCACAGGCTGGCTACCACGCCGTGACGCTGGATGATTATGGCATTCGCGTCGAACTGACCTCGACCGATCGCGTGGGCATGCATCGCTATACGTTTCTAGAGTCGGATCAGAGCGGCGTGTTGTTCAATCTCGGTACGGGATCTGGCCCTTCGCCGATCGCCGAAGGGATGGCACGCCGCGTGGACGACCGCTGCATCGAAGGCCACATAACCAATGGTCCTACCGGCCGACGACCGAAGCCGTGCACTTACTACTTTGTTGCCGAGTTCGACACGGCGTTTCAGGCGTTTGCCGGATGGGCTGACGGCAAGGACCTTGGCCAAGCCCAGCAGGTATCCGGTAAGGACACGAAGGCACTGGTTCGATTTTCGACCAAGGACAAGCAGATCGTTCAAATGAAGCTCGCGTTGTCCTGTGTCAGCATCGACCAGGCCCGCTTGAACCTCCAGGCCGAGTTGCCTCACTGGGACTTCGACAAGGTTCGCCACGATTCGCGGAACGTATGGAACGAGTGGCTCGGCAAAATCGAGGTCGAAGGCGGTACCGAGGCCCAACGAACCAAGTTCTACACGGATCTGTGGCACGTGCTGTTGGGGCGGCGACTGACGAGCGACGTGGACGGCAAGTATTGCGACCGAACGGGCCCCAAGCCTGAGATTCGCCAGATCCCGTTGGGGCCGGATGGTCGACCGAAGCATCATCACTACAACTCCGATGCTTTCTGGAATACGTTCTGGAACATCAACCAAGTGTGGGGACTGGCGTATCCGGACGTAACGCGCCAGTACGTCAATTTCATGGTCGACATGTATCACGACGGCGGCCTGATTCCCCGCGGGCCTTCGGGACACAATTACTCGTGGGTGATGATTGCCTCTCACTCGACCCCGTTCATCGTCGGCGCCTACATGAAGGGCATTCGCGATTTCGACGTCGAGGCCGCCTACGATGGAATGCGCAAGAATGCGTTTCCCGGCGGGGCGATGGGCCACGGGCACTACGAACACAATAGCGCCGTGGGCGGCGGGATCGAGGATTACATCCGGTTCGGCTACATACCCGTCGACGGCCGGCCCAAAGGCTGGATAACCGAGGCAGCCGCCGGCACGTTGGAATACGCCTACGACGACTGGTGCCTTGCGCAAATGGCCAAAGTGTTGGGCAAGACCGACGACTACGAGTTGTTCATGCGCCGTGCCGGTAACTACCGCAATCAGTTCGACTCGGAAACCGGCTTCATGCGACCGCGCAACCGAGACGGTTCATGGAAGACACCGTTCGATCCTTTGGCCCACAAAGACCGGGCGTGGTGCGAAGGTACTGCGTGGCAATACACCTGGTTTGTGCCTCATGATGTTCAAGGTCTCGCGGATTTGATGGGTGGTCGCGATGCGTTTAGCCAGAAGCTCAACGAAGGGTTCGAGCGGTCGATCGACAAGGCATTTCGCTCCGGCTACGTCAACTACGGCAATCAGCCATCGATCCAGATGGCACACCTGTTCAACTACTCCGGCGCTCCGTGGCTCACGCAGAAATGGGTCCGCGAAGTGAAAGAGCAGACGTTCGGCGGCATCACTCCCGATACTGGTTACCGCGGCGACGAAGACCAAGGGCAGGCCGGTGGCTTGGGAGTCATGATGGCCTTGGGCCTGTTTCAAATGCGCGGTGGGGCAGCGGCCGATCCTATCTACGAGGTCACCAGCCCGATATTCGACCGAGTGACCATTCACCTCGATTCGCGTTACTATTCAGGCGGCAAGTTCGTGATCATCGCTCGGAACAACTCGGCACAAGACAAGTACATCCAGTCCGCGACCCTCGACGGCCAGCCGCTGGAACGGCCGTGGTTCTACCACCGCGAACTGGTCGACGGGGGTACGCTGGAACTGCAATTGGGGCCCGAGCCAAACAAAGCTTGGGGAAGCCGGCCCGAGGACGCGCCGCCGTCGATGAGCCGAGCAGGCAGAGCGAACTGATCCATCGCCGCAGCTGGCCTGAGAGCCCGGTGGTGCTCATGGTGCGGCCGTCTTTGAAGCATGGTATGATGGACTGATGCCAAAGAAGATCCGAGAGTTGATTCAAGAACTCAACCAAGCTGGATTCGGTGAGATCAGTGGCGGTGGGAAGGGATCACATCGCAAGTTTACGCACGTTCGGTATTCCGGCGCTGTCACGCTCAGTGGCAAGCCAAACGACGATGCAAAGCCTTATCAGGAGAAGCAGGTCCGACGAGCTATCGAGGAGGTCCAGGAGTGAATACCAGTGACCGATACCACAAGTGGGTGGAGTGGAGCGAGGAGGATCAGGTGTACATTGGCAAGTGTCCTGATCTCATTACGGGAATCCACGGCGATGATCCGCTACGGCTTTATGGGGACCTATGTGAAGTCGTTGACGATGTGATTCGGCATTTCGAGTCGGAGGGCCGTTCTCTTCCGGCGCCCAGAATAAGGCCAATGCGCGAAGTCATGTAACCCCCGCCTCACGCGAGTCCTGTGAGTGGACGCTCCCAATGTTGCGCCACCCATTTCCCTCGCAGACGCACGACGCTGTGCCGTTTTCAGCCTGCTTTGTCTCGTGAACACGTAGCAGAGTGGAGCGTCAAATGAATGGTCGACCCTGTATGCCGATTCCCGTCTGGAACAAAGGGAAAGGAAACGCCGTGAGATGTCTAACGTTCATACTGACTTTTATCTCGTGCGCGGGCGTCGGTGCGGCAGACGAGCCGATCAACGTCGGCTCACGCCTGGAATTGTTCGTCGACGATCATCTGATCGAAAAGATGACGGACACGCGGCTTGTGCTGCACAGGCCCGTGCCTCGCGAGGTGGCCATCGTGCACGACGCGCCGTGGGAGGGCAACGTCTGTTTCTACCACACAGTGTTCCGCGATGGCGACCTGTTCCGCATGTACTATCGCGGTGCCCACCATGACTACTCGGTCGGCAAGGTTAGTCATCAAGTGGTCTGCTACGCCGAGAGCGACGACGGCGTCCACTGGAGGAAGCCGGAATTGGGAATCGTCGAGTTCAACGAATCGAAGAAGAATAGCATTATCTGGAACGGCGTCGGTTCGCACAACTTCGCCCCGTTCAAGGACCCCAATCCGAACTGCAAACCGGACGAGTTGTACAAGGCTCTGGGTGGCGGCCACGGTGGGCTGGTTGCATTCAAATCGCCCGATGGTATCCACTGGTCGCTGATGGGCGACGAGGCGGTGATCACGAAAGGAGCCTTCGATTCGCAGAATCTCGCTTTCTGGGACATAGAGCGAGGGCGATACGTCGACTTCCATCGCGGGTTTCACAACGGAGTGCGTGACATTATGACCTGTACGTCGGAAGACTTTCTGCATTGGACAGATCCAGTTTGGCTGGAATACCCTGGAGTCCCGAAGGAACACCTTTACACCAACCAGATCACGCCATACTACCGGGCGCCGCACATCTTCATGGGGTTTCCCAAGCGGTTCCTTCCGACACGGCGTGGGACCGACCACCGCCTGCCCGGTATTTCCGACGGCGTGTTCATGACCAGCCGAGATGGGCTGAAGTTTAACCGTTGGACACAGGCATTTATCCGCCCCGGCCCTCAGAAAGAACGCTGGGTGTGCCGCAATAACGAGATCGCTTGGGGCATGCTGGAAACCGAGTCGTCGATTCCCGGTGCCCCGAACGAGCTTTCGCTGTACTCGATCGAAGGCTACTACCAAGGTAATGATTGCCAGATGCGCCGATACACGACCAGAGTCGACGGATTTGTCTCCGTCCAGGCACCAATGGCTGGCGGGGAGTTGGTGACCAAACCGATCGTCTTCACCGGGCAACAACTGACGCTCAACTTTTCCACCTCGGCTGCGGGCAGCATTCGCATCGAGCTGCAAACGGCCGACGGCGAGCCAATCGAAGGCTTCAGGCTGGCCGACTGTCAAGAGATTTTTGGAGATGCAATCGAGCGAGCCGTCAGTTGGAACGCCGATTCCAATCTCGGCAAACTGGCCAGCCGACCCGTCCGGCTCCGTCTCGTGATGAAGGACGCGGATCTCTATTCGATCCGCATCAAGTGAGTGGCCCTCCGTGCGGACTGCTGGCGACAAGGCTATAATGCTCACAGCGCCAGCTTGCACTTCTGCGACGACTGGCCTGGATACTCTTAGGAGCGGCACATGAGACCAAGCCGAATTAAGACAAAACTGCAACGCGGCGAGCCGGTGCTAGTCACCACGCTGCATCTGATCGACCCGTCCATCTATGAGCTGGTAAGCCTGATGGGATTTGACGGTATCTGGATGGACATGGAGCACCATTCGTACACTCTTCAGACGGGGGCCGATTTGATGCGAGCTGCGCGAGTGGGCGTGGCCGACATCATCGCTCGGCCTGCCAAGGGCGAGTTCATGCGGATGCAGCGAATGCTGGAAGCCGGCGCGCACGGAATTATGTATCCTCGTTGCGACGATGCAGAAGAGGCTGCGGAAGTGGTCGGCTGGGCCAAATTTGCTCCCATGGGCCGCCGGGGATGCGATGGCGCCAATCCCGACATGCCGTACTTGACCATGCCCATAGACGAATACGTTGCCGAAGCCAATCGGCAGACATTCGTTGTCGTACAGATCGAATCGCCCGAGGCGCTTGACCGGGTCGACGAAATTGCCGCCGTCGACGGAGTGGACATCCTGTTGTTGGGGCCCGGAGATTTCAGCATCCTGAGCGGTATCCCCGGTCGTATGTACGACGAGCGGGTCGCGGAGGCGAAACGGAAGGTTGCGGAAGCCGCACGACGCGCCGGCAAAGATTGGGGATGTCCAGCCATGTCCGTCGAACAGGCGGAAGAGATGATGGAAATGGGCGCCCGCCTGATCTGCTACCAGGCCGACATAGTGATGATCAAGAATGGCTTCGAGCAAGTCCAGCGTGAGATGGCGCCGCTGGGGTTCACGTTCGACAACCAAGTTGGCCCGCCGGAATAGAAGGAGCCGCGTGATGTCCGAGGTGAAGGACGTGCTAATTGTTGGCGTTGGCTCGATTGGTGAGCGTCACTTGCGGTGCTTTCAGGGGACCGGTCGGGCGAACCCGTCGATTTGTGAGATCAACCGCGAACTGAGGGAACAGGTCGCCAAGCGATACAACGTCACGAAGGCATATGCGGATTTGGAGACGGCGTTTGCTGATTCGCACGACGCGGCCGTCATCGCCACACCCGCCCATCTGCACATTTCGATGGCCACCAGCCTGACCAAAACCGGCACGCATTTGCTGATCGAAAAACCGCTGAGCATCAGCCTTGAAGGCGTCGATTCTCTCGGGCAAAAACTTGGACAGCAACATCTGCGGACGGCAGTGGCGTACGTCTTGCGGCACCATCCGGCGTTGCGGGCGATGAGGGATGCAATTCGCAGCGGTCGATTTGGGCGGCCCGTTGAACTGGTGTCTGTGTGTGGCCAGCATTTCCCTACCTATCGGCCCGCATATCGCGAGATCTATTACACGGACCGAGCCACCGGCGGCGGTGCCATCCAGGATGCGTTAACCCACTCGATGAACGCGGGCCAATGGCTGGTCGGTCCCGTCGATCGCGTTGTCGCCGACGCCGCACATCAGGTTCTGGATGGCGTCGAGGTGGAGGATACGGTGCACGTGCTCGCGCGTCACGGTGATTTGATGGCGTCGTACAGCCTGAATCAACATCAGGCTCCTAACGAACTGGTGATCACGGTCGCCTGCGAAGAGGGCACGTGCCGGTTCGAGCTGCATCACCACCGTTGGGCTTGGATGACTCGGCCAGACACGCCGTGGCAGGAGGAGGCCATCACCGGAATCGAGCGAGACGATCTGTTCATCGCGCAGGCTAACGCGTTTCTTGACGTGATCGAGGGCCAGGCGGAGCCGGCCTGCACATTCGAGGAAGCCGTCCAGACGCTTCGCACGAATCTGGCCGTGTTGGCCTCCGTCGAGGACGGCACGTGGAAAGGGACAGACGTCGAATGACACGAGACGAACCGAAAGAGCCGACCGTCGGACAACTGTTTGATTTGACCGGCAAGAAAGCGCTGGTCACGGGAGCCAGCGGGTACCTTGGCGGAGCCCTGGCCAGGGCACTGGCCGAAGCCGGTGCGACGGTAGTGGTGAGCAGCCGCGAACTGTCCCGCGCAGAAGCCGTCGCGGCCTCGCTGCCCACAATTGGTGGCGCCGTACATCAGGCAGTGCAACTGGATCACATAGATGAAGCGTCGCTTGACGAGGGCTTCACGCAAGCCATCGAAGCGGTGGGCTCGCTGGATGTGCTAGTGAACAACGGCCACGAGCCTTTGGCCAATGACTGGACCGACGTGACCGGCCAGCAGTTTACACAGCAGTTGGCCAACGCCACCGGCTACTTCCTGTTAGCTCGCCGAATGCGCAGCCATGCCCTTGAGCGTGGTACCCAGGCGAGCGTGATCATGTTGGGATCCATGTATGGACTGGTTGGCTCCTATCCCGAAGCCTACGAAGACGTCTGTCCGGCCAGCCCCGTGGCGTATCACACGTTGAAGGGTGGCATTGTACATCTGACCCGGCATCTGGCGGTCTACTGGGCTAGAGACAAAGTGCGAGTGAACTGCCTGAGTCCCGGACCGTTTCCGCCGCCTAGAGTTTCGTCCGAATTGGTAAGCCGACTCTGCGACCGCAGTCCCATGAAACGCATGGGACTGCCGCACGAGTTGAAGGGAGCCGTCGTCTTCCTGGCCAGCGATGCCAGCAGCTATGTGACCGGCCAAAACGTGGTGATCGACGGAGGTTGGACGGCGTGGTAGAGTGCTCGGCTAGACAACGCATTTCCGCAGCGGAGTGATTCCAATGCAACCGCAGTCTGCGTCTTCGAAACACCCCGCCGTCACGAACCGGGATCTGTACCGGCAAGCCAAAACGCTGATTCCCGGCGGCACTCAGCTTCTCAGCAAGCGGCCCGAGATGTACGCACCGGAGCAGTGGCCGGCGTACTATCGCGAAGCAACAGGTTGCAAAATCGAGGACATTGACGGTCGGCGATACCTCGACATGTCCACGATGGGCATCGGAGCTTGCCTCCTGGGATACAACGACCCGGATGTGACCACGGCGGTGGTCGACCGCGTGCAGGCGGGCTCGATGTGTACGCTGAACAATCCCGAAGACGTCGAACTGGCGCGTCTGCTGGTGGAGCTTCACCCTTGGGCCGAGCGAGTCCGTTATGCGCGGACTGGTGGCGAGGCGATGGCCGTGGCGGTGCGCATTGCTCGGGCGGCAACTCGGCGCGACCGGATCGCATTTTGCGGTTACCACGGCTGGCACGACTGGTACTTGGCGGCGAATCTTGCACCCGATGGCGAAACGGATCGCTTGGACGGTCACCTTCTGCCTGGGATGAAACCGCTGGGCGTCCCGTCGAAACTGGCGGAGACGGCTCTCCCGTTTCGTTACAACGATCTCGACGCGTTGGCCGACATCGTCTCACAACACCGCGATGAATTGGCCGCCGTAGTGATGGAGCCCACGCGACATGACGATCCGAATCCGGAGTTTCTCGAAGGCGTACGAGAACTGTGCGACCGAAGCGGTGCCGTAATGGTCTTTGACGAAATCACTGCAGGATGGCGGTTCGCGTTAGGAGGTGCTCATCTGCGTTACGGCATCGAGCCGGATATCGCTGTGTTTGCGAAGGCGCTGGGTAACGGTCATCCGATCGCCGCAATCATCGGTCGAGAGGCGGCGATGCAGGCGGCGCAGGAGTCGTTCATCTCCAGCACCTATTGGACCGAAGGCATTGGGCCCACCGCTGCATTGGCAACCATTCGCAAAATGCAAACGGTCGATGTGCCGCGTCACGTCGAAACCATCGGAAAACGATTCCAGGAAGGCCTGCAGGAAATCGCTCGCCAGAATGACGTTCCGCTCAAAACACATGGACATCCGGCGCTCACCACGATTCAGTTCGAACATCCGCAGGCCGCCGCACTGGGTACGTTGCTGACCGTACGCATGCTTGCCCGCGATATCCTCACGGGCGGTGGGTTCTATGCCTCACTGGCCCACACGGACCAGCACGTGGACACCTACTTGGCCGCTGCAAGAGAGGTTATGCCCGAATTGGCCGAGGCGATCAGTCAAGGCGATGGCGAGGATCGCATCGGCGGGCCAATCCGCCACAGCGGATTCGCGCGGTTGACATGACGGCCGAACTGGGATCAGTTGGCACAGACGAGGAAGAAAAGGAGAAGGGGACATCCTAACCAGTCCCGTTTCGTTGCCTCTTTTCTCGTCCGCTCTTTTTTAGTTCATCCGGGAATTCCGGGGAGCGGAAAAGCAGCCGCGGAGCGGCGATAGCACATAGCCATGGGTGTCAGCCCATGGAAACAGGTGTCATCATGCGACAATTAGCCGCGTAGCGGCGACAGCAGCCTGGGCCCGAATCTCGCTTGCTGCCCCACGCTCGGCGTCACAAGCGAATTCCATTTGTTCCTTCGCGGCCAAGCTGCTCAGCTTGGCCCGTATGTCCCCGAGCGATGGCTCTTCGCAGCCTAATTGGACAGCGCCACCTTGAAACTCAAACACTGCTTTTCGTTGGATTTCCTG
>CAZUAH010000112.1:0-30843 GCA_964617665.1 uncultured Pirellulaceae bacterium | reverse complement strand
GAAACAACGCAGCCGACTTCCACCGACCGAATCGGCTTTACCTGGCCGGTCGCATTGCGGACAGCGATGATGTCGCCGTGAGTGACTTCGGCCTGCCGCCACTTGGGTCGGTTCCGCTCCTTCCAGTAGTTCTTTGCCGGTCTGTACGATGCGGCACCAATGCCGCCCAGAACCAGCAGCACCAGGAACAACTTGAGAAGACGCTTGAAGAGCTTTTTCATGGCGTTTGTCGCGAAAGAGATCAGTTTGTCCGACAAATTCGATTCTACGCGAGACGGTCACCCTTTTCCATGCTTCGAGTCACAAGATGGGGCGAGCGGAATAGAAGTGAATAGCGGCCTGGCTGGCTCGGGCGGTTGTATCACTTCGCGGGCCGTCAACAACCGGCATGCCGCTTGGCTTGGCCCAGTGCCGCCACGGTGAACGTCAAAGGATAGAGTCTCTCGTAGTACCACAGCTTGGCGAAATAGAACCCAATGGGCGACGATTGCAGATACGTGTCCGACTCGACAGCATGTGCCAGCCAGTCGATCCCTCGCTGCAAATGCGCCATTTGAGCATCCGCTAGGGGGACAGATGCCAATGTCTCGACGGCCAGTGCCGTTTCTTCGGCGCTGCTTTGTCGCCCGTCCGGGGAGGCATTCGCCACCGCCGCTCCGCCACCCCAGCCACCATCGTCGTTTTGGGCGGTGCAAAGCCAAGCCAGAGCCGTCCGAGCTTGTTCCGAGTCTAGCCGTTCCCAGTCCCGGTAGGCCAACAGCACCTTGGCTGTTCCGTACACAGGATTATCCTCCTCCGGACGATTCTGATTACCGAACCACAGAGGAAGCCAGCTTCCTTCTTCGCGTTGAGACCGGGCCAGAAAGCGAAAACCCGCTTCGACAGCATGTCGAACCCGTCTTCCAGACGGCAGGTCCCGCCAATTCTTCAAAGCCCGAAGAGCGTGCGCCGTTATGTCGGCGCCGCTACGGTCAAACGGCAGTTTGCCCCAACCGCGACAGAATGTTGGCCAACCACCGTTCGAGTTCTGTAGATCTAACAGCCACTGGACACCTGCGGTGGCAGCTTCTTTGACCCGCGTTCGATCACGTTCGCCGCATGACGGCGAATCGCGCCAGGCGGCCAAGGCCAATAGAGCCCCCGGCGTATCGTCGGCGTCCGGTACGGCTCCGCTCAGGTCGGTCCATCCCCAGCCACCAGGGTCGGCCCCAGTGAATGGATGCCTGCGGCGATGCTGGCAGGACAACAACCAGTCCAGGCAACTGAGTTCCGTCGCGTCCTCACCAGCCCCGGCCATTGCGTTGATCGCAAGTGTCGTGGTCCACGTAGCCAAATCCGTGTCGATCGGCCAACTGCCATCGGGGCGAACCGAATCGAGCAGAAACTTGACACCTTCCTGCGTTACTGGATGATCCACTCGTCCTGCGGACGCCAGGCTCATGACCACGAAACTGGTCAGGGGCGTTGCTTCGAGGTAACCGCCGCTGTCCGGTTGCATGCTTCGCAATACACGCAAGCTGGGTTTGATCGCAGCCCAACGAATGAATCGCATCCACGGCAGCAGCGGCTTTCGATGGAAGTAGCGTGCCTGTCCGATTGCGACTAAGGCGGGAACCGCATAGCTGACTACCGGCATGCGAACGAAGCGATAGAACCGCTGGGGCACACATGCAAGTTCAAATGGAAGCGGCGACACATCCTTCCACGGCGCGAGTCCCGCCAAGGCGCAGTTGGTAAGGATAGGGACGGCGAAGGTCTTGTCTTTGCCATACCGTTCGCGCAGCCCGGTTACGCCGCCCTTGGACTGGATGTATGCTTCAGCTTGACTCAGCAGCGTTTCATGCTGGTCGGCCTTGTCCGCCAAGTGAAACGCCGCCGATACCAACATTGTCGTGGCGATGTTCGAGTAACTTTTGTCCGTATCGCCGAAACCGCCGTCGTCGTTCTGATGGGCCGCCAGCCACTGTACGCCGCTTTCGATTGCGTCGTCGAACCTCGCGTCGGACCAGCCGTTTCTGCGCACCACGGACAAAGCGCTGACGGCCGTGGCCGTAGACAAGGCCGAAGCGGACAATTCGCCAATCCAATGGCCGGCAGACGTCCGCTCCGCCAGCAACGTCGACCGCGCCTTCTCGTAGGCAGCCGTTAGACGGTCGCGATCTGACATCAGGATTCCTGATAAGACGAAGACGCGGCTGGATTAGACTTCTTCTGTCCTACGCCGAGGGCTTTTCCGGAGCCGGGCAGATCTTTGGCTGTTGGCTCAGCTTTGCGCTGGGTGTCGCATCCGCCTTGAGGTCGCCCATGGCGAACTGAATGCCGTCCAAGTAATGCTGGAGAATCGACGGAGTCCAGAAAATTTGGCTGTTGTGGCCCAACGAACAGTAGAAGACACGTCCTTCGCCGAAATCGCGGATCCAGGATATGGCGTTATCATTGTCCGGCCGGCCAGGCTTGTTCTCTTTCTTGGTCATGTCCAGGCCGACCAGAATGCGAAGGTTGTCGCGCGAGTACGGATCCTTCATCTTGTAGATCTCGTCCTTCGCCCAGAAGCCTGTGCCCGCGAATCCTTTGTTGATCGGGTGATCCGGTTCTTCGACCTGCATCGCCCAGGTACCGCCGCCGCCCCAAGGATGTCCGGCGAACAGACCGCCCATCATCGCTGCCGCCTCGGACCAGTCGTAGAAATTGTCGGTGGCTGCGTGGATACCACATACACCTTTGCCGCTCTTAACGAAGTCCATCAAGGCCGCCCGTCGTTCCTCGTCGTCGAACTTCAGTCGCGTCGTGTTGTTGAACAGGACGGCGTCGAATTCCTTCAACGTCGCGGCGTCGAACATCGCGTAGTCCTTGCTGACCACCGTTTCGAAGGCTCCGGTTCTTGCGCCCATGATGTCCAACGCTGCGGTGCCGCGGTCGATCGCACCACCGTGCACGAAACCTTCGCACCGGTAGAAGGCCAGTAGCTTGCGAGGCTTCTTGGGTTTGACCGTCGCAGTCTTCGGCGACGCTGCTTCGATCTTCTCAAGTTCTGCTTCCGGGACGGGTTTCAGATCGGGCTTGCCCCAAGCGCGGCCGGTCAGTACGGCAGGAACGGCCAATGCGCCAGCAGCCGCAGCTCCGGCAGCCAGGAATTCACGTCGGGAGACTCGATGTTTCTTCGTCATAGGTTTCTCCTTGGATGGGTGTATTTACATTGCCTATGGTACACTGTTCCGGAGCGGTCAGACAACGCGCCGCTACTGTACCGTTACATATGTGGCCGGGTTCTTCCAGACGCGGCAGAGCGGCTTGTCCGATTGTTTGAATCCCGGCGGTACCGGTTCGGTTTCGAGCAAGTAGGCTCGTCGGCCATCGCTCTGGCGGGTGCATTCGTAGAGCGGAACACTAGTCGCGGGTGGCTCCTCAATATCGGCCTCCAGGGCGTAGAAGACTGGCTGGCTAGACTGTCCGTCGTCCGATCCGGCCGGTTCGCCCGACGTCAGTTGGAGACCCGCGTTTGGTGTCTCCGTGGCCACGATGGGGATCGCCTGAGCTGCCGGGCGTGCGACGGCGTAGAAGGCAATTGTTCCCTTGCTACCCCTCAAATCACTTGTGCCGCGTGTTGCATACCGGACATCACCGCCTGCAGTCTCCCATCGGTACAAAGGGACGGGCAAGTTCAGACGCGGATCGGCCAAGTCAAGTTTGCACATAATCTGATTGTAGTTGTACCGAGGAGTCTGCTCTGGATTGCCGGAGAACATACTGGTGTACGTTCCCTCGAAGAAAATGATCCTGCCACCTTCCTTGTCGAACATCGGATGTTGCTTCGGATTGTAGAAACTGTACTTCTCGTGCGTTACGATTTTCCTGGCGTATGTCCACGGCCCCAGCGGCGTATCCGCCTCGGCAAACCACATCTCGCCCAGCATCGACGTGCCGAATACCTCCAGAGCCACCATTACCCAACGGTTGCGATAGGCATTCCAATACACCGAACCGCCGTGGACGGCTACCGATTTGCCTGTGTCTGCGTCCTGGAAATGAAAGATACCTTCACCCGCCTTTAGGCGGCCGTCCTTTGTCAGCTTGTTCTGAAGGTCCCGAGAAAGCGGAATCGCGTTCCGTTTCCAGGTATAGCGCAATCGACCATCGTCGTCCCGGTCAAGCTCAAGTCTTTCAGGCCGACTGCCCTCTTTGAAACATGTGAACGCTTCGTACTTGCTCAGGTCGAGCAGGTCCCCCGGCGTCGCCCGGACTCGGACCAGCGGATACGGATTGACGAAATAAACGTATTCCACTCCGTCCGCCGCATGCACAAACGGATGGCCGCCAGGATATGCTGGCGCGTCCATGTCGATCTTGATGCGATGTTCGAACTGCTGCTTCTCGTCGTTGAATTCGACCAGCCCTCGCTCGTAGACACGCATCGGTTTAGCGACTTTCACATAATAGGCAAACAGTCGCTCTTGACCGTCGTCGCCTTTCAACGTGACTAGCCCATTGATCCAAGTCGGACCTTGGCCAGGCATCTGACACGTCGGTTTTGCGAATCCGTTCTCGCCGACGAAGTAGTTCAGATTCACGCCGACATCAGGATCGAGTCCTCCTTTGTCAGGTAGCAGTGACGTTGCCCCCGGGACGTGAAAGTTTCCGAGCGGGTACGACGGTCGATTCGTGTCGCCCCAGAACCAATAGACATTTTCTCGGTAGACTGTATTGACGACGCTGTCCGATCCGAAGACTAGGCCGTTCAGTAATGGCTGCCTGGTAGGCGGACTGCCACCGGTCAGCACCGTGTCGCGATATATGCCGGCCCCAGTCATTCGATACAAGCGTTCGGCGATATTGTTCCTTTTGACCTTCAATGTAGCTTCACCGCCCTGCATCACTTTCAAGCGTTTTCCACGATATCCGAAACCGTCTTTGGCGAATTCGTATCCATGTCCTTCGACATGGAAGAAGATATTCTCGCCCATTAGCCCGGGTTCGTAGAAGGCGATCACTCCATTGCTGTCCGTGAAGTACTGGATATTATTGACCGTTCGCAGTTCGATGAGCGGAACGCCCCGCCCCGTGGCATCGTCCACCACGGTGATCTTGAAGTACTCTCGTGCGCGTGGCACGGCAGCAAGCAGGCTGGTTGGGAACATCAACAAGGTGAATGCTACGGCGAGTTGGCAACGACGCATGGTGGTGTCCTAAAGCGGCCATGCCGCAGTCGAGGGTGGGACGGATGCTCGGACCAGTCACGGACGGACGTGGAAATTCATCCTGCGGCGAGCACGTGCAAATCGAGCATACTGCGATCGAGAGCTCGAATCAACTAGGAGTCGAATCTTCGAACTCGGTGATCTTGTTTAGCAGACGTGTGCGAATCTCCTCCAGCCGCGTGTCGTCCAGAATCTTGTTTCCTTCGCTGTCGGTGACGTAGAAGACGTCGACCACTTGGTCCACGTAGCTTCCTACTTTCGCCCTGTGGACGGACAGGCCAAGTTCGAAAAGCATGCGAGTGATTGCGTACAACAGCCCCATGCAATCGAGGGCGAAGATATCCAGAATGGTGCAACGATCCGAAGTACTATTGTCCACGCGCACTCGCACCGGCGGTTTCGGCACGTCCGCTTTGGCGGTGGTCGATTTGCTGTCCCAAATTTGCGGGAATCTGGGCGGCTCGTCAGTCGGCTGTTTCAGGGCTGTCGTCAGGCATTTGCAGACATCTGTCAAGCGATGTTCCGGCGGCTCGCCGTCGAAGTCTCGGTCTTGCACATAGAAGCGATCCAAAACCACGGCATCGTCCAGGGTATGGATCTCGGCAGAGAGGATCTCCAATCGTTGGCTAGTCAACGCGCCGGTCAGTCGGTGAAAAATCCCGGGGGTAATACCTTCGAACGTCCCCACCGTGTACTCGACAGTCTCGGTATCCTGTAGGTACCGCCCCCAAGCAACCGCGTCGTCAAGCGGTAACTCCTTCATCCGAGTCAATTCATCCGCGAGACGATCTGTTGGTACTCTGCAAAGATAGGCTGGCGGCAACGCTTCAACCTGTTTGTCCCACCACGCATCTTCTTCACTGCGGGCCGCCATCGCATGCAACTCGCTGCGTCTCGCCTCGCGATCCTGAAGTGTGCCCGCATAAGCTTCGCCCGTGAGCTGTCCACGTACGTTGAAGTACAACTGCGTCAGCAACTCCAGCCTCCATTGCGTCAGCACGCCCGGCCCAACCGCCGCTAGATCTGCGCAGGTCAAAACGTACAGCATCTGAAGCAACTCTGGCGAACCGACCTGTACGGCCAATTCTACGATGACCTCGGGATCGTCGACATCGCGAAATCGTGCCAATTGCGAGAAGGTCAGATGCTCTTGTACGAGAAAACACAACGACTCCTTCTCTCGATTCGACAATCCGAGCCGTGTTGCGGTTTCTTCCGCCAGCCGAACACCCAATTTGCAGTGGTCCTCCGCATGGCCTTTTCCCAAATCGTGAACGAGCGCCGCTAGATGGAGCACGCGTTTGTTCTTCACGGCGCGATAGGCGTCACCAAGCGGGCCTCCGTTAGCGAGAAATCTGATGGTTTGATCCACCGTGCGGAGCGAGTGCTCGTCGACGGTGTATTTGTGATACGCATTGAATTGCATCAGAAAGCGAGCATGGCTCATGCCTTCCACGATTTTTTCCAGCACACCCAACTCGTGCAGACGACGCAGCAAACTGGCCAATCGACCGGGCTGGGACATGAGCGACAGAAATCGCTTACTCACCTCTGTCGTGAGCTCCACGCGGGGAAGTTGCGCCATTCCATCTCGGATCGTTCGCCAAGTACGGTGGTCGATCCGTTTGTTGTAGAGATTCGCCAAGTCCATCAGCCGAAGGACCTCTCCCACGTCGCTGGCAACCTTCTTCAGGCCGCGGCGCGTCGCGTAGATTCCTCCTGGCCCCGCTCGAAAGTCGCCTTCTACGTTGTGGCTTGCTACTGCATTTAGAAACGCGGGCAGCCCCTTGCGCATTTTGGCTGTTGCCACGAAGTGGGCTGACGAATACCGAACGTTGCTCGTATGCCGATAGTACTCGCGCATGAACTGCTCGACGGGCATCTGCCCCTCGTCACCCGAGTGACCGTACATGTCGGCCATGCGCAGTTGTTCGTCCGCGTCCAGCACGTCGTGACTCCTGCCCGTCTGGAAATGCAGTTCGTTCCGCAACTTCAGCAGAAAATCGTGCGATTCCAACAAGTCTTGTCGATCGTCAGCGCCGATAACATCCAGCTTCTCGAGAGCCTCGAAATCTGTTTCCCCGTATCGTGCAAAGCCGATCCATCGAACCAGCTGAATATCCCGCAGCCCGCCGCGAGTGCGTTTGATGTTTGGCGTCAGGAGGTATACCGTTTCGCCATATTTCATCCGCTCTTGAAATCGCGCACGCTCGATTGACGAGATCAGCGTGCGAGAATGACGCATTGCCGTTTGGCGCAGTCGCTTCACGAACGCGGTGAACAGTTCTTCGCTGCCGCCCAAACGCCGTGATTCGGCAAGCGACGTGAAGATGGTGGCGTCCGACAACGACAGCGAGCACGCCTCTTTCGGATCACGCAGGCTGAAGCCGAGGCGAAGCCCCGAGTCGCAGATATCCTGCACAAGGCGCTGGGCCAGCGGCTGGACGCGGCGTTCCGCGCCCGGAGCGGGAGCGTAGAGCAGCATTAGGTCGACGTCGGAGAAAGGCGCAACGTCCCTGCGGCCATATCCACCGTGTGCCACGAGGCCGACTAGCGAGTTGAGGTCGTCACCGACTTCAGCAATCGCCGTCTGGAAGACGTCCAGTACCACCTCGTCGATCAGGTCAGTGAGTGCGCGACTGACCTCAGTACCGGTGGCACGGCCTTGGTGTAGCTGCTCCATGTCTTCCCGTCCCGCCTCCAAACGCTTTCGGGCGGCTAGAACAACGGGACGGAAGTTAGGGCCGGACATGGATCACAAAGCATCCTGCCCCGTTTCACCGGTGCGAATACGAATGACATTCTGCAAGTCGGCCACGAAGATCTTGCCGTCCCCAATTTGCCCCGTCTGGGCGGCGTTCAAGATCGTGTCGATGACCTTTTGGTAAGTGTCGTCTGAGCAGGTCACCTCGATTTTGACTTTGGGCACGAAATCCACGGCGTACTCCGTTCCACGGTATCGTTCCGTCTGCCCCTTTTGCCTCCCAAACCCACGCACTTCTGTGACGGTCATCCCGTGAATCTCGTTATCGGTCAGTGCTTTTTTCACATCTTCGAGCTTGAAATGGCGGATGATGGCTTCGACCTTTTTCATGGTTCTTATCCTCTCTATGGCCTGCATGCTGTCAGTGCCGTTCACGTTAGATTTGGATGTATCCTTCTTCGCCGTGTTGACTCAGATCCAATCCCTGAGTCTCCTCTTCTTGCGAGACGCGTAAACCCATGGTCGCGTCCAGAATCTTCAACAAGACAAAGGCCACCACGGCCGCGAAGACGTAAGTGATCAGTACAGCCACGATCTGGCCGACCAGAATCCTCGTGTTACCTTCGATCAAACCCAGCGGGTTGCCGTTGTCTATGTCCGCGCAGGCCCGCGTTGCAAAAACTCCCGTGAGCACGGCACCCAGTGTACCTCCGACACCGTGAACACCGAATGCGTCTAGCGAATCATCATAACCGAATTTGGACTTGATTGTTGTACAGGCCAGGAAGCAAACGATCCCAGCGGCGGCGCCGAACAGCAGAGCCGGCATGGGATTGACAAAGCCAGCCGCCGGCGTAATGCACACCAGACCGGCGACCGCGCCCGAACAGGTTCCCAGGATACTCGGTTTGCCGCGTGTGATCCATTCCATGGCAGCCCATGCCACAGCTCCAGCCGCCGCCGACAAGTGGGTTACGGCAAATGCGCTGGACGTCAGATTATCCGAGGCCAATTCGCTACCGGCGTTGAACCCAAACCAACCTACCCACAGCATCGCGGCACCCATGGCCGTGTAGGTCAGGTTGTGTGGTGGCATGGGATCCCGCCCGTAGCCCAACCGCTTTCCGATCAGCAAAGCAACAATCAACGCGGAAATACCCGAACTGATGTGCACAACCGTACCGCCGGCGAAGTCGAGGGCGCCACCCGCGATCCCCGCCCCTTCATCACCAGTTGCCACGAAGCCCAGGATACCGCCGCCCCAGACCCAGTGGCACAACGGACAGTAGACGAGCGAGCCCCACAAAATCATGAAGACAACCATGGTGCTGAACTTCATTCGTTCGGCAAAGGCACCGCAGATCAACGCGGGTGTGATGATGAAGAACATGCCCTGGAAAAGCATGTGAGTTAGCATAGGAATACGGTAATTCTCGTCCTCGTTAAACATCGGTGTATGTGGTGCGCCGGCTTCTGCGTCCCAAGTACGTGCCACGTTGTTCATGGCTAGGTAATCGCCATTCCCTATCCACGGGTTGTCGCCGCCGAATGAGAGCGAATAGCCCCAGAGAGCCCAGATTATTGACATCAGGCCCATCAAGAAAATGCACTGCATCATGACGCCCAACACGTTTTTCTTGCGCACCAAACCGCTGTAGAACATGGCAAGCCCTGGGGCCGTCATGAAGAGCACAAGTGCACAGCAGGTGAGCATCCAGGCATTGTGGCCTGCCAACGCGGCCTCGTCGGCTTTGGCGTCCGCTTGATCGGCCTTGGCTTCCACCAACTCGATCGCAGCGCCGACATCTGTATCGCCGCTACCATCCGATTTGGGATCCTGAGCTTGGAGCCCCGCAGCAAAGAAAAGCAAGAGAATTGGGGCAAAGAAAACACGCATCAAATGGTTGTATTTACACATCAAACACTACCCGCCCTATGACGAAATCATGTTTCGCGCAGGGGAAGCAGCCGCCTGATGGCATTCCAACCATCCTGTTCCGCGTCCGCACTGAAGACCTGCCCGCCAGCCGTGGCTGACGTTTGCCTGGCGCAAGGCCATCAGTTCCAGAAGTTACCAGCCTACACGGGGCGGCAATTCGGGAAAAGGACCGAAGCCAAGAAACACCCCCACTACTTGCTCAAAAAGTGGCAAATACTGGTTGACTGCTATGCATAAACTGTCCGATACTCTTGAGTTGAAGAATGCGGTTTTTTCCGATTCTGACGCGTTCGAGGCTTTGCCAGCGCGGTGCTGGTACCGCAATGCGTCACTCCTTCACATGAAAGGGCAAAAACGATCGAACGTAACCAAATCAGGGTCAACGAGAAGATTCGCGTCTCTCCAGTGCGGGTCATCTCCGTAAGTGGTGAACAGCTCGGAATCATGTCCACCGACGACGCCTTGAGCCAATCGCGTGAGGCTGGGCTCGATCTGGTGGAAGTAGCCCCAGACGAAAAACCTCCCGTTTGCCGAATCATGGATTTCGGCAAGTACAAGTACGACAAGAAGAAGCGGACGGGGCAGAGTACTCACCACGTGAAGACGAAAGAGATTCGCCTTCGCCCGAAGACCGGCGAGCATGACATCGACTTCAAGGTCAAGCGAGCCAAGAAATTCCTGCAACACAAGGACAAAGTGCAGGTCACTGTCATTTTCCGCGGGCGGGAAATGGCTCACATCGAGGAAGGCCGTCGCGTAATGGACGAAGTGGTGGAGGAGTTGCTGGAGGTCGGCAAGGTCGAGTCTCCGCCGAGACAGCACGCTCGCCGGATGATCTGTACGATCGCTCCCAGGTAGCTCTAGCTCGCCGCGACTTCGGTTCACCCCTTTGACGCGCAGCGTCGCGTCGCGTAAAAATTACGCTGAATGGACGTAACTCGCGTCTGTCGAAGTGCGCCCCTTGCGAGGGGGATCCGTGAACTTGGTCAGGCCGTAACAGGAGCAGCCATAAGCGGGGTACTCTTGTGCGGGGGGCGCGCTTCGGGAGACGTTTTTTCGTTGTCGCTGCGAAATTGGGATGCGGCTGATCTGCGTCAAGCCACAAGATCCTTCTTCGAGTGGGAGGGGCCAGTCTCTTTTTCCAGCCACCTCTCCGCTTGCCGTGTCCCAATGACCGCAGATTCACCCAGCAACGATGACAGTTCCCACGACGCTGAACGAAGCGGCGAGTATGTTGTCGTTGCTAGGCGATATCGCCCCCAGACGTTCCAGGAGCTGGTAGGCCAAAGGCAGGTCTCCCAGGCTCTGCGAAACGCCATCGCCACGAAACGCGTGGGCCACGCCTACTTGTTCACCGGTGCTCGCGGTGTGGGAAAGACATCGACGGCTCGCATACTCGCCAAGTGCTTGAATTGCGTTGATGGACCAACTTCGACTCCCTGCGGGCAGTGCGATCAATGCGAGAGCATCGCCGGAGGCGACGATGTCGACGTTCTGGAAATCGACGGAGCCAGCAACCGTGGGATCGACGAGATCCGCCAGTTGCGTTCGAACGTCAACGTCCGGCCCAGCAGATCGCGATCCAAGATCTACATCATCGACGAAGTGCACATGCTGACGGTTCCCGCCTTCAACGCGTTGCTGAAAACGCTGGAAGAGCCACCCGAACACGTCAAGTTCATCTTCTGTACCACTGATGCCGAGAAGATTCCCATTACCGTGCTGTCGCGCTGCCAGCGTTTTGACTTTGCTCCAGTCGGCACGGATGCGATCGTTGATCGCCTGCGGTTCATCGTCGATTCTGAAGGGATCGACGCCGATGACGCCGCGTTGGGGCTGTTGGCACGGCGTGCCGCAGGCTCGATGCGCGATAGTCAATCTCTGCTGGAGCAACTGCTGTCTTTCTGTGGCGAGAAGATCGCCGAGGACGATGTCCACGCCATGCTTGGTACCGCCCAAGGCGGCAGACTGTCCTCGATCACGGAAAGTCTGGTCGCCCGCGACGCGTCGGGCGCCCTTGCCGAGTTGGACTCGGCCGTGAATGATGGAGTAGACGTAGGCCAGCTGGCTGAACAACTTGTGGGATACTTCCGTGATATGATGGCGGCCGTTGTGGGGTGCCCCGCCGATCTGATGCTGAACACCGCATCCGCGGATCAGGACGGGTTGAAAGAGGCCGGTTCGAAACTGGGGTTGGAGACGATTCTGGCCATCGTTCAGATCTTGGATCAGGCGGTAGCTCGAATGCGCCAGAGTCCTCACGTGCGCACGTTGGTGGAGATCGCCCTAGTTCGCATATGCAGCCTGGACGATCTAGATCAACTTCCACAGCTCATCGCACAACTCCAACAGGGCGGGGCTGTGAACTACTCCTCACCGAAAGCATCCTCCGGCAACGCTCAGGCCCCGAGTGGCCCAGCAAGGCCTGCGCAAAAAAAAACGGAACTAGGCCAGGAGGCTCCTAGTCGGCAGGAACCCGCGCAGTCCGCTGTACAGCCCGCAGCGACATCTGTTACCCGCATGGAATTGACCGCCCAGTCCGCGGAGCGAATTTGGAGGCTCGCTATGGATGAAATAGGCGGTGTCACCGCAGGCATGGGGGGCAGCTTCGACTCTCTAGCAATTTCGGGGCCAAATTCGCTGGTCGTCAACCTGAGAGACGCGTACAACAAAGAACGGTGTGAGCGCCAGGACGCGAAACGCAACATCGAAGAGGCGTTGTCTCGACTGACGGGGCAGCCGATCTGTGTGAGTTTCACGGCACCTCGCGAAAAGGCGCCGAAGCGGCCTGACCGGCGACAAGCCGCTCAGGCCCGTTGGCAGAAGATGCGAGAAGTAGAACAACACCCTTTGGTTCAAGAGGTAGTCCAGTTGTTCGACGCCGAGGTGACGGGAGTGGACGAGAAGCGGAATACGTGAGTTTCGCAGCCCCACCTCCAGGTGGACCGCAAGGCACGAACCGGCTACGGCCGCGACGAAGAACCGCAATTCGGAAAATGGCCGATCATCAAGAAATGGAATGGATTTTATGTTCAAAGGACTAGGTAATATCGCCTCACTGATGCGGCAAGCGCAGCAGATGGGTGGCAAGTTGCAGGCTCTGAACGAGAAGCTGAAGAACGAACGCGTCACGGCCAGCACCGGTGCTGGCATGGTCGAAGTGGAGGTCAACGGATTAGGCGAAGTCCTGCGCGTCAAAATCGACCAATCGTTGGTCGACCAAGGCGATCGTGAGATGATCGAGGATCTGTTGCCCGCTGCGGTGAATCAGGCGGTGGTCAAGTCGAAGCAGCTTCACGCGGACGCCATGCGTTCGATGACCGAGGACATGAACGTGCCGGGGTTGGGAGAGGCGATATCGCAGATCACTGGCGGCGGCGACAGCGACGAAGGATAGTGTCATGGCGCAATTGGCGGAGTCAGTTGCAAAGGTGATCGAGGAATTCGCCAAGCTACCGGGGATCGGCAAGAAATCGGCGGAGCGGTTGGCCTACCACGTTCTTCGTGTCCATATGTCCGAGGCCATCGCCCTGGCAGATGCGATACGAAACGTTCGCGAGAACGTGCGCTATTGTGACAAGTGCTTCAACCTGTCCGAGGAGAGTGTCTGCCCAATTTGCGCGGACCCGAAACGCGACCAGACGCTAATGTGTGTGGTGGAACAGCCTCGAGACTTGATGTCGCTTGAGCAGTCAGCAGTTTTCCAAGGGCTATACCACGTGTTGTTGGGCCGAATTGCCCCACTGGAAGGCATCGGTCCGGATCAATTGACGATCGAATCGCTGGTCGAACGGGTACGCGAAGGCGGATTCGACGAAGTGATCATGGCCACGAATCCCACGGTCGAGGGCGACGGCACCGCATTGCACATATCCAACTTGTTGGCGGAATATCCGGTCCAAATCACCCGACTAGCTCGCGGCGTAACGTCTGGCAGTATCCTGGAGTACACGAACAAGGAGGTCCTGGCGGACGCAATGACGGGCCGCCAGAAATTCTAGATGGTTCGACGAAACCCAAAAGAAGAGGTACATTAAGGGAGACGTAGTAAGGTATCCCAAAAGGTCGGAATATGCGACTTTCACTCGGTCTCGAAGCTCGACAGGTCCAGGTCCAGAAGCTGGCGCCGCGAATGATCCAGTCCATGGAGATTTTGCAGTTGCCGGTGATGGCGCTGCAGGAGAAGATCGAGCAAGAGATGAACGAGAACCCGCTGCTGGAGATCCAGGAGCAGGAGCCCGATTCGCCGGGCGAGCAACCGGTGGAAGTCGAGCCTCCGGACGCTCCGACCGAAAACGAGAAAGAACTGGTCGTCGACGAACAGAAGGACAACGCCGACGATTTCGAACGTCTGGTCGAGATGGACCGCGAGGTGCCGGATTATTTTGACGAGATGCCTCGTGTGTCAGCCAACCGGATGGCGGAAGATGCCGATCGCAAACACGACGCGATAGCGAACATTGCGGATCGTCCCGAATCGCTTCACGATCATCTGCTGCACCAGTTGGGCGAGTTGGACTTGGATCCGGAGCTTGCGAGGATGGCCGAGCGCATTGTCTCCTGCTTGGATGCCAAGGACGGTGGCTACCTTCGCACAAGCCTTGAAGATTTGCTGCCGCCCCACGCCGACCGCGAGCAGTTGGTGCTGGCCCAGCGCGCATTGGAGATCGTCCAATCACTGGATCCGCCAGGTATTGCCGCACGGGATTTGCGCGAGTGTCTGCTTCTTCAATTGACGCCGGCGATACCGTATTACGACGAGTTGAAAACGCTGATCTCTGGACACCTGGAAGATCTTCGCGACAACCGATTGCCGGCCATCAAAAGGAAGACCGGCTATTCGATCGAACTGATTCAGGACACATGGGAGGAATTGCGCAAGCTGAACCCCAAGCCGGCATCGCGATTCGCCGAATCGCACGTCGCCGCGGTCACGCCGGATGTGGTCGTCGAAAAGGGCGAGGACGGTCGTTACTACGTTCAGGTAGACGACAGTCGGACGCCAAGTCTGCGTATCAGCCCCTACTACCGGCAACGTCTTGCAAATGGTACGGCGACCGCCGAGGAAAGGGAGTTCATCAAACGAAAGCTGAACGCGGCCCAGTGGCTTATCGATTCGATTCAGCAGCGACGCGGCACGCTAACGAAAGTTGCTCAGGCTATCGTCGACTACCAGCAACGTTTCCTGGACGACGGCCCCGAATTCATCGAGCCGTTGAAGATGCAGCAAATCGCCGATCAAGTCGGAGTACACGTGACAACGGTCAGCCGCGCGGTGGATGACAAATGGGTTCAGACACCACGCGGCATCCTTCCGCTCCGGAGGTTTTTCGTCGGCGGTACGCGCAGCGAAGCCGGCGAAGACGTGGCTTGGGACAAGATCCGACTGAAGCTGCAAGAGGTCGTGGACAACGAGGACAAGACACACCCGTTCAGCGACGACGAACTGGTCAAGGAGCTACAGAAACGTGGGCTCAAGGTGGCCCGCCGCACCATCACCAAGTATCGCCAGAAGATGGGAATCCCCAGTTCGCGACAACGACGAGATTGGAGCAAAGACGCCAAATAGGCCGGCGCAGCTCCCATATTCAGTTCGTCGTATCCTCCTGAGCGACACCAAGCAGCGATAGGGCCGCAACCAATGCAATCGCGGATGTTTCGATCCGCAATATGCGCGGGCCCAAACTCACGATCTGCCAACCATCGCGCAGATCGGCAAGCTCACCTTCGTTGAATCCGCCTTCCGGACCGACCGCCAACCAGACGTCTCGCAGGGCGTCGCCCGACAACGCGGAAGCTAATGACGTTGCGTTGCGGTCAGGATGCGCCAGTAAGCGGATAGCGTCAGTAGACGCCTTCGCACCGAACTCCACGATTGACAGCGGCTTCCCGATTTCCATCAATCGGTTGCGTCCGCACTGCTTCGAGGCTTCCACCACCGTACGTCGAAGTCGGCCAAGTGTCCGATCAGCCGGCTGTGCAACGCCTCGGGCCGTGCGCAGCGGAACAATGCGCGTCACACCCAATTCCACCGCCTTCTCGATCAGCCAGCGCTGACGATCCCCTTTCGGCAGCGCAACTCCAAGGCTTAGCGAAAAAGACAACTCCCGATCTACTGCTTCTCGTGCTAGCACTTCCAGCTCGACTGCCGAACGGGAGATGCCCCTGACGCAGGCTGAATACTCGAGGCCACTGCCATCGAAAAGCGTCACGTGGTCGCCCGGCTTGGCTCGCATCACTTTGATCAGGTGTTGCGCTTCCGCTCCAGCGAGTTCCGCTTTGTTTCCGTGGATCGGAGTGTCGACAAAAAATCTCTTGCTCATCTCAATGGCCGTCTTTTTGGTTAAGGCGAATATCGATTCTACCGATTAGGAAGACTGTGTGGAATCTCTAGCGAACGGTGCTAAATTATGCGCGAATCTCAGTCAGATATGCAGTCGTCGCCATTTCGTAGATCGACGGATATGGCGTCTTTCTTTCCGAGTCCTACTCATGAGGAAGCCCTGGCGCGGCTGGGTTTTCTCGTCGAACAGCGGCATTCGCTTGGGATTTTGTCGGGGTGTGAAGGTGCCGGAAAGTCGACTGTCGTCGACCTCTTTTCCCGGGAATTGCGGCGAACTGGTCGAGCGGTGTGCACGATAAACCTGCTGGGAGTCGACGTACGTGGCTTTCTATGGTCGCTTGCTGCTGGGCTTGGGGCCAATCCGCCACAAGATGAAGATGTCGTGCTACTTTGGCGTCGGATCAGTGATCGGCTGAAAGAAAATGCGTTACAGGGTATATGCACTGTTCTTTTCCTAGATGAGGCGGACGGCGCTTCGCACGACGTGCTGATTCAAGTGCTGCGGCTGCTGAAGACACAGCAAGACCAGCTCACTGTCATTCTGGCGGTCGAATCGTCGCGAGTGGCCCGGCTTGGCGGCGACCTGTTGCAGCTCGCCCAACTACGTATCCATCTGGATCACTGGGATCACACCGACGTGCGCGACTACCTAAATAGTAGTCTGGCACGATCAGAATGCAGTTCGGTCACATTCGACGAATCGGCGGTGATGCGGATACACGAATTTAGCGGTGGAATTCCACGCTCTGTAAGTCAGCTCGCCGAACTAGCCCTTCTAGCGGCCATCGGCCAGGGGCGGGGCAACGTCGATGCCGAGACGATCGACTGCATTTATCAGGAACTGAGCCCCACGTATCGCGAGCCGGCCACACATGCCGCGTATTGACCTGCTCTGGCGTCGCGGCGAAACTCGGCTAGAATCTAGACTGAGCTAACCGTACGCCCCCATGAAGGTCTCCGCGATGGCCAAAGAAGACAGTTCGCAACCCAAGCCAGAAACGATCGAAATCGATCTACGCAATCCCACTCTGGCCGCCTTTCTTGCTTGGGTGTGGCCCGGTGCAGGCCACATCTACCAGCGGCGATACTTCAAAGGCGGTTTGTTCATGCTGTCGGTCTTGACCCTGTACTTCTGCGGCTTGTCTATGGGCAAGGGCCATGTGGTATATGCGTCGTGGACCGAGACGGATAAGCGATGGCACTATTTCTGCCAAGTCGGCGTCGGATTACCGGCTTTGCCGGCGTTGGTGGAGTACAAGCGTGTGATCCGCGACAACAAGGAGCCGCTGTTTGGCGGCATCATGGCCCCTCCAGAGCAACCCGTTAGGCCCGAAAGCGAAGACGAACTGGCCCATTGGCACAACACTATGGACGCCAACTTCGAAATGGGCACGCTCTATACGATGATTGCCGGCCTGCTGAACATCTTGATTATCTGCGACGCCTACGCTGGGCCGTTTCTTGCGGCAGCGGACAAGAAAGAGAAGAAGAAAAAGAAGAGCGAGCGGTCAGACAAGCCGCCACCGGAGTAGAGCGAGCGAGGGAGGGATAAACGTAGCGGGATTTTTGGCGTATGGATCAACGGTTCACGGCGCCGGAGAGGCCATATGTACGTGCGACTCGCACTAGTCAAACATCGACCGTTCTGCGTTCACGCCGGTGTCGCCTAGGCGACCACGAGTCTTCTTCGCGGTCATCCGCCCCATAGTCGGGGCGATCTCCTTCATCGAAGTCGTCGGCCAGATCAAGGTATTTCCGATAGGTCCCGGCTACGATCCATCCCATGTACAGGTTGGCGCCCAGCGACGCGAACAGGCCTAGCGCGGCCAGAGTGAACGGCCACCATGGTTTCTCACCGTCCACTTCGCCTGTCCCTCTCAAATAGTCCAAGGACCGATCACTGGCCGTCTCGGACAGATTGGACCAAAAGTCCTTGGGATCCGGACTGCTGGGCGTAACGTCCACGTCGTAGCTCACGACACGATTGGGCCACGGTTCGTACCCCAGGACCGACGCCAGCGAATCCGGGACGCCGAAATACTGGCGGTCTTCCGCAATCGCGTTGGAGTTGGATATCAACGATTGGTTTTGGCCGGTGAATGGCCGGGCATTGGATGCCGGGTGGCTCGGGGCCGTTTGAGGAGATGGTGTGGAGGTATTCGGGTACGACGCGTAGGGCGAATACTCCATGCGAGAATCTGGAGGGATTGTGGGGCGAGGGCCGGTGGGCTGGCCAGGATCGATTCGCCTTGGCGCATCCGTTGCCATAGTCGGTCCTTGATTCGGAGGATCCCAACTGTAACCACGTTGACCGTATACCGATCCGTCGCGTTCAGTCGTGCGAGGTTGGAAGGTCCCACCGCCCTGGCCGCTGCTGATCCCTGGCACTGGAAGTGAGGATAGCGGAACCTCATTACGAGGAGCGGCCTGAGAAAGGCCATTATCTGTTCCCCCGTCAGGCAGAGACTGATAACGCGGGTCGAGTTGTCCGTAACGCGAAGCCGCACCGGAGCCCGGAGGCACCATTGCGCGCTCTGGCAAAGTGGCGGCGTTCGGTCGCGCTTCAGCGACGGTGTTCGGTACGGCAGCCACATCGTCGGGCGCGATTGCCCATAGTTGGCTCCACTCGTGCGATTGCTCGGCTACCCACGGCGCTGGCGCCTCTCCGTCCGTCACCGAAGCAGCGCGTGCACCACCCGGCTGTTCTTGCCCTGCTTCCGCGTCGGTCTTGGCCTGGATTCGCAAACGTACGACCTCGCCCAAGCCAGTTGGCATCTCTCCGCTGATCTCTTCGCCACCATGCAGCTTTATAAGCCGATCGTTCAAGATCTGCACGACGAACTCGATCTGATTCTGATCCACCGGCTGCCAACCATACGCGATACCTGGCGGGGCGGGAGCAGATGCACCTTCTGCCGGTTTCGTCGGAGGAAAACCGCGGCGTTGGACGGGATCGGTCCCAACGCGGATACGGAAACGTTTCACATTTCGGACGTACGGATCGATCTGGCTGACGATGTCGTGCCCTTCTCGAAGAGCGATCAACGTCATGGGCTCGATCTGGATGATGTATTCAAGCTCGCCGGACGCATCCGGCTGCCAACCGTAGTCAACGCCCATCACTGCAGTAGCGACCAGCAACGCGAATCCATTCATGAAGGGTGCTCCTCGACGTATGGCGTCTAGAATAGCCTGCCTATAGTAGCGTTATGGGGGCATCGGCGTAAAGAGAAATAGGCACGTAACTTGCTGACGCTAGCACACTAGAACACAAGACCGTCAAAT
This sequence comes from uncultured Pirellulaceae bacterium, assembly GCA_964617665.1. Classification (GTDB taxonomy): domain Bacteria; phylum Planctomycetota; class Planctomycetia; order Pirellulales; family Pirellulaceae; genus JADHUC01. The sequence goes on along the minus strand of CAZUAH010000112.1, from coordinate 11,377 downwards.
GGTCTAATGCAATCGGAGCGCCAAGCGGACTGTGTTTCTTCAATTACCGTGACACGCGGTGTGCCAGGAGGGTGGCAGTCCGGCTGAGTTGCCCACCAGCACGAAAAGTCTGAGGGCGACGGGAGCCCAGACCTCCGATATTGCCCATCCAAAGACACAAGTGGAAGTAAGGAGAACCCCCACGATGTCTACGCCCGCTGCGACCCGCTATACCATAGCGGCCTCACTCATATGCCTGCTGCTAGCTTGCCCGGCGACCACAAAGGCGGATGTCGAGGCATACCCCGGCCATCCTTTCGGTGTCGGCCGGATAAGCCTTCCGCTGGCACCTGGGGACGCCAAGCTAGCTCTGAAAAGTGGCGGTTTTGCGATACACGAGCGTAATGGCCGGGCGGTTTATCCTGTGTTCACCGAGGGCCGAGTGCTCAGGTTTCTTGGCGAAATCCTGGGCGGCGACGATACGTCTGTGCCCGCCGCAATCAATGTCCTTTTCCTTTTCACCGGCGAAGGCCCCCTGGACGTGACGCTGTACACGCCCACGGCCCGGCGAGTTACTATCACACCACAGATCGAACGGAATCCACGATTCGCGAATCGCCTGTTGATGCGTTGGTGGCGCGAATACAACGCCACGGTACGCGACCGAGTGAGTGATGGCGACTACCCGCCGCTCGTGGAAACCTACTTAACGTCCATGCTTTCGCGTCGACTTGGACTTGAGACACCACTGCTCAGTCGCGTCGAAGATCCCACGCGGGACGAACCAGCAAAAACGCTGCAGTTGCTGATGGGCTTGGAGAGCCTCCACATGGCGACGCTTCGGAAAGCCAACCTTGGCCAGCTTCCCATCGATGAAATGGCGAACATCCCCGCACCCGCAGACATCCAGTGGACACCGCTGCCATCGCCCGTAGAACAATCGGATGTGGAGATCGAACCGATCGCCATGCGCGTCCCGCACGAGTGCTTCTACATCCGATTCGGCAACTTTCCTAACTATCTGTGGCAAGAACGATTTCTGAAGGAATACGGCGGCGACCTGGGAGGCATGATTACCCTGCGCGGCCACGATGCACAATTGAGTAAGCGCATGCAGGATCAGATCGTTCTGCACCAATCCGCGCTCGCCGACGTAATGGGCCCCGCGGTGATATCCGATTTGGCGCTGATTGGCCGCGACATCTATATGCGCGACGGTGCAGCCGTGGGCACGCTGTTTCAGGCCCGAAATCCGCTTTTGGGCGTCGACCTCAAGGAGCAGCGAGCCGAAATACTGGCCGCCGAGAAAGACAACGGTGCCACCGAACAAACCGTCCAGATCGCCGGGCGCGATGTGTCGTTCCTGTCCACACCGGACAACCGGATACGCTCGTTCTATGTCGTCGACGGCAATTACCACTTGGTGACAACGTCGCGAGCTATCGTCGAGCGTTTCCTGGAAGTGGCCCAGGCGGGAGGTGCCGGCTCGTTGGGCGCCGCTCCCGAGTTCCGCAACGCGCGAACGATCATGCCGACGACTAGAGAGGACACGGTGTTCGTCTACTTCTCGTCGGCGTTCTTTCAGGGTCTCATAAGCCCCCAGTACCAGATCGAATTGAATCGGCGGCTTCGTGCGGTGACCGAGATGGAGCTGCTTGCATTGGCTCGATGGGCGGCAAGTGTCGAGGGGAAGCCGGGGAATACGATCGAAGACTTGGTGAACGGCGGCCTATTGCCTGCTGGCTTCGGACGCCGTCCGGACGGTAGCGCACCGATCGTAACCGATGACGAGATGCTGGATTCCATGCGGGGTGCACGCGGCACTTTTACGCCGATCCCTGACGTGCCACTGAAGTTCGTAACACAGAGCGAAGCTTCGCAACTGGCCGCACAAGCTGCCTTCTATCGTGATCGGTGGCAGAGTATGGATCCGCTGATGGTGGGTATCAAGCGTTACGCTTTGGAAGGCGAACGCATGGAGCGTATCGCCATCGACGCGCATGTTGCGCCCTTTAGTGAAGACAAATACGGCCGGATAGCATCGCTACTGGGGCCTCCGACCAAAGTTCGCATCCAGCCGGCGCCCGGGGACATCGTCACAGCACAGGCCGTCGTGGAGGGTGGCATGCTGTCAAACCTCATCGCGCCGCACCACCTGTTCGTAGGCATCCAGGACAACGAACCGCTAAGCAATATGGGAATGGGCGGCTTCCTGGAGATGCTGATGACTATGCAGACGACTCCCGGGTACTTGGGCGCATGGCCAAAGTCTGGTTTCTTGGATTTGTTGCCCCTTGGCCTGGGCGGAGGAGCGCCGGACGCTCACGGATATTCGCAGTTGCCTTTCGGTTTGTGGCGGCGCCAGTGGGATATGTTCTCGGCCCTTTCTTTCGACCCGCATCTACTGGCCCACGTGACACCACATTTGATCCCAGAAGAAGCGGAAACCGATGCCCAAATCCGTATCCGAGTCGGCGACCTGTCAACGGCGAAGCTGCAAACGTGGGTGAACTCACTGGCACACACCCGATCGTATCAAGCATCGCTCGGGAACGCCAAATTGCTGCACGCCCTGTCCCAACAGCTAGGCGTGCCACGCGACGAGGCCCGGTCGGTGGCGGAACAGTTGCTTGATACGAAACTGGTCTGTACGTTGGGCGGCGAATACAAATTGAACCAGCAGCCAGGTCGAGTGGCCCTGTGGCAGTCAAGCCATTGGCCTGACCCGGTCACCGGAGCGTCAGCCGCGGAGTATCGTGCACCGCTATTGGATTGGTTTCGTGGAATGCAGGCCGAACTGACGATGTACCAAGACCGTGTCGTCGTACACGCGGTGTTGGACATGCAGCGAAAGCCGAGCGAGAAGAAGATCGAACTGCCGTTCTTCAATCTCGACCTCTTTGGCGGCGGCAAGAAGAAGGAGTCGCCGAGCAAACCGCTACCCGAACCGCCACTCGAGGAAATCAAACCACCGCCCAAAGAACCCACGGTCGCCCCAAGATAGCCCGTGGGTCATTGAGCTTTGGTCATCGGTTATTCAGGCGTTCAGCTTCACCGACGGATCATCTGCCACATTCACCCAGACGTGAACGTGGGGCGAGCCGCGGAAGTACCACACAAAGGCCGGGCCTTCCAAACGCCAGTTGTCCCACACACCGTCGTCGCCTAGGTCTTTGTCGGTGTAGAACGCCAAATGGCATTTGTCCAAACCTCCCTGAGCTTTCAGGCAGGCCATTACCTCGTCCCGATCTGACTGGCGATACGGTGCGATCAGTTTTTGCAGCGTTTTCTGAACTTGATCCCTCTGGTCGCTCGACAATTCAGCGACTGGAATACCTGCCAGTTCGCCTTTCGTACCACGAAACGCGACTTGGCTCTCTCTTGGAGACTTTGCGACCTGGGCGAGCTTTCGCTGTTTGCCGTCCAGCATTTTGTAAACGGCGTTGGCGACGATTGCCTGTTCCCAGAACACATTTCCCGGATGGTCTGGCTTTTCGGTGGCCCCGCTCGCTGCATGCCCGTAGAAAATCGGACCACCAAATGCCACGTGCTCAGCCGAATTGCCGTCGCAGCGAATGGTCATGTGCCGGCCGGTCAGAACGAATTCGAACTTGCCGTCGCCGGGCTTACCGAAGATCGCGATGTTCTGCCCGTTGCCGAATCCCCCCGTATCATCCTGCAACTGCTTGTCGAACTTGGCACGCCATTCGGGGGCAATAATGCCATCGAATACGCCGCGAATGATCCGCTGTTGTTCGACCGTGAAGAACTCGCTGCTGATCGCAGGTTCCGTAATGTGCCAATTAGCGCCGACGCGCGTCCGCAGCAAACCACGACGAGCGTCCTGGTGGTCCCAGTCGAAACAGACGGTTCTCTTCTGCTCAGCTGAAAGCGAGTCGCAAAGCCGTTTGACCAGTGTCTCGGACGCATCGCTCGCCGCCCCTTCCGCAGCAACCACCTCTGGCAAGACGCTGGATGCGGCAACTGCGGCGGCGCCAGCAGCAGTGATTCTGAAAAACTCACGCCGGTCGAGGGCGTCTCGTTCGCAATTCGGGCATTTGCGAGCGCTGGTAGGCATAAGGATCCTCCGCATGTGTCACAAGGAGAAGTGGGTAAGTCCGAATTTCCGGCTCAACAGCGGCCATTCATATTAAGACGCACTTATGCATGGCGTCAACTCACCTACCGAACTCAAATGGGGACTCTCTCGCGTCCTCACGCGACTTAGGGAATCGGCGACTTCTCGAACGTTTGGAGGTTGGGCCCCAGTCGGTTAGACGACAGCCGCCCGCGAATGACGCGAATTATCGTGAATACTTGATTACCATTCTGCGTGTTTCCGGAGAACACACTACCATCCGAAGGAGTCGCAGCGTCTCACCAAGAACTCTCAGCTAGAGCGCGTGTATCGTAACTGTAGCGGGTTTATCGCCGTCTGGCCCCATGGATTACAGCGTCGGAGACGCCACACGCAGGTGCGACTCGCACTAGCTCGCTCTGGAAAACTCACTCAGTTTGGCCAACATGCTCTGGCCGACGGCTTGCCAATCGTATCGAGTCACCGCAATTTCTCTCAGCGATTCTCTGTATCTGCCATCGAAACTAAGGGCCTGTAGAACGCCCGCGCCAATATCTCTGACGAGAAAATCCGGGTCAGGGCGCAGCTTCATGGCATCTGCAGGCTCTTGTCCCAGAAGCTCGACCGTGGAATCGATGCTCGCCGCCATGCCGGCGAAATACGTGCCCAAAGGAAACGAGCCAGAAGCCAACGCCTCCAGGAAGACCAGAGGGCCCGCTTCCGGAACGACCGAGGGAAAAACGGAGACATCGGTACATGGAAACAGGTGCTGCAGCAAGGGATGCGTCAGATACCCTGTGAATACAACCGTATCCGCACGAAGATATTCCTGAGCGGTCGCAAACCACTCCTCCAGACGTTTCGCTCCAAGCCCATTCCAATACGCTTGAATCTCGGCATAGGAGCCAACCGTCCCATCTTCCAACTCACGTCCCCATTCGACGATTCTCTCGGCAAGATGGCGATGTCCGTTCTCCAAGGCCCAAAGCAGAGCCTCCAGCACTTCCCGCTGAGGTCCGTGACCAACTGCAAGAAGGCGAGTCGCGGGACGAGCCCGTAGGATATCAGGAAGAGCACACACCACTGCTTGGAGCCCTTTGCTTGCAATAAAACGACCGACGAACAGGACGGTCGATTCACTGGACCAGTCCAAGGAATCCAACTTGTCCTCCACGTCTTCATCCGGGGCTTTGTGATCGTATTCCGAGTATTCCCTCAAGACTCCGATCAGGTTTTCTTTGGAAACGTCGGGGGTGAGTGAGTTCCGGAATTCCTCCAAGTCAGATGCTTTCCTTCCGCGTTTCGTTCCGGAAATCGCGTTCTTCAGTTCCTGAACGCGGGCACCTCGCATCTCGGGTCCTTCCGTCGTGAACAAGGAAGTATCCACCCCCAGGTTCAGGTCTGTCATCTTCTGATCCAAGCCGGGAGAATTCGGGAAAAGGGTGTTCATCCGCTGCCGTATCTCTGTCCCGATCACGAAAAGGCCGGCAGTCTCGTTGATCGAGCGTTCGGCAAAGTGGAAAAAGCGGCGGTCTTTCTTGACCGCATATTCAATGGCACTGCCGTGCGGCATGATCACATAGGGAGTGCCACATTTTGCCTTTACCCGCCGGGCTACCTCCGGCATCAATACGATGTGGTTGGCATGCAAGACCTGTATGCGCTCTTCCATCACCACGCGAGCAACGACGCGAACGTTCGTCTCGATGTACCGTTCAATGTCGTCGTCGGCGAGTTCGATCATGGGGACTACGTTGGAAAACTCCTCGTAACGATCGCCAACATAGACCGGAAGCGTATCACCTAGGACGGGTTTATGAAGAATGCATTGGCCAGGAAAGGGGGATTGGCATTTCCAGATGGTTTCTACCGAACCATCGAGGTTGTACCGCCTCATCTCGCTAATGAACTCGTATAGATCGCCGTGGTTCTCTTGACAGAATAAATGAACCGTCTCGCGCTGTCGGCACAGAGATGTAACAACCGAGCGAGTCCAGAGATTACTGCCAGACCCTTCGAGTAGATAACCGTGAAGAATGCCTATCATCTCTCACTTCTTCGATTTGGGTTTTCGGGTGGGGCTCCACTGGAAACACAGGCCGACCGATGCTCACTCCTTCGCCACTGGCCAACCGGGACTCGAACATTCGAAGTGTATGACCTATTCGCCATAGATCGAAGCCATCGTGTCGAATGCTGAAGTGGAATGCGGTTCTTGGGGGGCGTTACTCGCCACCGGGCAGGCATTACCGTCTTGATGATAGATTGCCGTACCGCTGTCTGGCTAGTCACGCTCCGACCGAAGAGGCAAAACCCAAGGTCTTACCGTTTGCCAACTTAGGCGAAAAAGTGCGACACGATCCAACGCGTGACAAGAGTAGCCGGAGCGGGATTTGAACCCGCACGAGGGATTACCCTCACAGGATTTTAAATCACAACTCCCGCTCACAAGCGAGCGACAAGCACGAAAAGGCCTGGGAAACAGCGAGGTTTGAACAAGCATCTCGTCCCAAAAAACACGGGACGCGGCAAAAAGTGGGTACAGGTTTTCACACTGTACCCACTTCTCGTAGAATCAAGACGCGGGCTAGGACCGTACATCCGAAGCCGTTTTCCCGAGCGGCGCGCCCGCGTCTTTTTCTCCAGATCGGGAGCCGATTACGGGAGTCGCACTCATGGCAAAGAAGGCTGCAGCGCGCGGGGGGAAGCCCGCCAAACCCAAGAGTGCGCCGAAGACTAAAGACACTGCGGAGCGACAGTCCGGCCCGGTATCAATTCCCGCGGGCCATCCGGCCGGCTCGATGATTAGGCAGGCATATCCCTTCGCCGCAATCCCGGCGGTGGCGGTAGCAGTAGACTCGCTCCTTGAGGCGATACGGGAAGAAAACGTCCTGTACGGGAGGTGGACGCCGAAGCAGCTGCAAGCCGCGAAACGGCTGATTAAATTTGAGTCGGCTCATGGACCGGCTCACGAGTACCTACACGACCCCACCGCGAATGAGTCCGAAACTGCGCGGAGGACAGCCGAGCTGAATCAGATACTTGATGATATGGGGGATGCGAGAATACGAACACCGCGCGAAGTGCAGGCGGCATCCGACCTGCACGATATGCTCTTCCACGTAACGCCCGAAGAATGGTTGCGGCAGAGTGGACGTGAGCGACCGAAGACTCTGGACGAACTGAAAGGGGCGATGGTCGATGCAGGGATTGACATCAACTACATCATGTCACTCAAGTGGACCCCCGCCGACGTCGAGTCGGCACTGATAAGGAAGTTGCGTCAAGCGATTGACCCGCCTGCTGATTCGTCGAGACGTTCCTTGAAACCGGAACTTGTGGTTGTGGATGATCAAGACAGCACGGCTACCGAGTCGGTGGAAACGATCGAATCGACGCCACCTGCCCCAACAGGCAAAAGACGACCATCATACGTCCGTAATAGCCTTTGGCTGGAGTGGGCCGAAGAGATCGGATTAGACACGCCAAATGTCGAGGGACAAGTACGCGACAAATGGAACGAAAGTTCCGACGATGTTAGGGCACCCAGCGAGCCATTTCATGGGAAGATTCCTAAAGGCAAAACTGGTTACGACCGCGTCCGAAAGGGCATAGGGGCCGCACTAGAGGATCGCGAGAAAGAGACGGAAACTTAGAACATTCCACCTTTTTCGCCCTGTTTTCCGCCATCGACTGACCTAGACCGTTCCGCCATTACCCCCGCCATAATTCGATCAGACTGAATGATCGAGTTTTGACGGGGGTTTTCTTATGGCCTCGACAGACACGCCAGGCGTCATCGAAGCCGGCAAACTGTACACGGTGGCAGAGGCACGTGAACGACTTAGCGTTGGGGACACGACCTGGGCCAAGTTCCGTGCACTCGGTTTGCAGATTCGGAAGGTCGGCACCAAGAGTTACGTGTTGGGGGATGACGTAATTAGCGTTGTGACTGGAGACGATCAGGAGGGCGCCGATTGTGATCCCTAAGAATCGCTCCCGTGGCAATAAACGGTCCGTCGCGCCTGCTGATCAATGCGTGATCTTCCCGGAAGCAATCTACCGCTGGCCGGCTGGTGTGAGTGCCTTCACTGGAATCGGCGCGGCCACGCTGCGGAGACTGAAAGAGCAACACTCGATCGACACATTGAACGTCGGGGAAAAAAAGTTCATCCGAGGTTCGGCGGTTATTGCAATGATCGAACGGGCTGCAGCCGCGCAGGCAAACGGCTAGGGAAAACGGGAGCGGTCGGGATGACAGCAGCGGAGCCGAGCAGGAAAGTCGACGTCCCGCCTACGCAAGGCGGCATGCCATCCGACCCCGAGGCCGAACAACTCACGCTCGCGGCGCTGATGGTGGACCCGAGTGCTATTGAGCGGCTGTCGCTTGCACCATCGGACTTCTACGACGAGGCGCACCGTCTCATTTACGGAGCCATGTATCAACTCCACAACGAAGGGATACCGTTCGAACCGACGTTTCTGAAGAAAGAGCTTCAGCGCGTTGAATTCGGCAGCGAGACGGCATTTGACCGAATCGGTGGTGTGGCGACGCTACACGGCATTCTCAAGTTATCCGCTGATACTCGATCGACTGTTGTATGTAACGCCCAACATTACGCCAGCCTGCTCCGAGAAAAGTCCCTTCGTCGACGGCTGGCTGATTTCGGGCATGAGCTGATCGGACGATCGCACAACGGACAGGCCACGGGCGAGCTGCTCGACTTTGTCCAGTCGCAAGCGAACGACGTAGAGCAGTGGGCCAATGGCTCCGGACTTGCGACCAAGCCAGAGCTAACGCCCCGCGCCATCGGCGAACTGATTGGGATACATCCGAACCTACGCCCGCCCGTCATCCATGGTTTGCTACGGCAAGGCGAGACCCTAAATGTCATCGCATCGCCCAAGGTGGGCAAATCTTGGCTCGTGGCCGATTTGGCGCTGTCGATCGTCACCGGCCGCAAGTGGCTTGGCCTGTACGAGGTGGAAGCCGGCAAGGTGCTGATTGTCGACAACGAACTACATGGTGAGACCATCGCGTATCGTGTCGGCAAGGTTGCCGAGGCGATGGGGCTTGTCCAAAGCGACTACGCAGATTCGCTACACGTCATCAACCTACGGGGCTGCTTGACGGACATCTACGACTTAGGACCGCGGGTGCTAAATCGTATTGAACCCGGCACGTATCGCCTTATCGTTCTGGACGCCTTGTATCGGTTCATCCCCTCAGGCGTTAGTGAAAACGACAATTCCGCCATCGCCCAAGTCTACAACCAGATCGACGCATACGCATTGCAGTTGGAATGTGGCTTCGCTTGCGTCCATCACTCCACCAAAGGCAACCAGGCCGGCAAATCGGTGACTGACGTAGGTGCTGGAGCTGGTTCGCAATCCCGCGCGACTGACAGCCACCTTGTCTTACGTCCCCATGTCGAGACTGACGCCGTTGTATTGGACGCGGCTGTGAGATCTTGGCCACCTGTCAAGCCGATGGCCCTACGTTGGGAGTGGCCACTATGGACGCCTGACAGCGATCTGGACCCGACGGCGCTGAAGACCGACCGCGATAGACAACAGACGGCCGACCGATCGGCAGACGTTGCGGCCATGGAAACGGACATACTCGACACGTTCAACCACTTTCCCGATGGAGCAACACAACGAGACGTACGGGGACGGGTTGGCAAGGGCAAGGCGTTTGAGGCGGCTTGGTTGTCTCTCACCAATAGTGGCAAGTTGACCGAATGTGAGGTGACCAAGTCCAACCGGCAGAAGTATCCAGGATTCAAGAGGGTCTACGAGGATGACACAGCAGTTTCGGACACATAGGTCCGCCATCACTGGTCCCACTGGTCCCGACACTGGCCAGTCCAGTCAAGACCAGTGGCGTGACACACACACCGGTCCCGCCCTACGTAGTAGGCGGGACCGGTGTGTGTGTGTCACTGGCCCCGAGGGTGTGTGCGTGAGCGTATGCAGAGCCCGAGGAGGTGCCCAGCCAATGGCCCTCACAATTAGCAGAAGCCTAGACCCCTTTGGGTCCTGTGGGCCTATTTGGCTGCCCCCCTTAGAGACAGCTTTGCGGCACTTTTTCGTCCGGGCTGCTCGGCAAAATGGCGTTTTTCTGCCTCCCCTCCCCCCATGGAGATTCTGACCAATGGCAAAAATGACAACCGCGCAACAGATCGGGTTCATGGAGGAAATATCGCAATCTCCGGCGGCATGGGCCTGCGGAATCTCACCAAGAGCCCTTCGCGACGCGGTTGGTCTGGACCGCAATGAGGATGGATCGTACAGCGTGCAAAGTCTCATCGAATGGGCTTCCCGGCGCGTAGGCGAGCACGTAACGCTCTCGAATTCCGAGTACGAGAAACTACTCGTTCTCTGCGGGGCGCTTCGCCTGGAATGTGACTCGCAGCAAACTGCCGCATTGAAGGTCCTTGAAGAACTACGCAACAAGCACGGGGATGCCGCGTTCGTGTGTTTCGTTGACCTGATCATGCAAGAGTGGCGGACCGCGGTTGAATTCGAAGACGACTTCGCGGTGGATCCGGACGCCGAACGCCGCGCCGCTGAATACGCACGACAAGTTGCCCAAGATCAAGAAGCTGAAAGTGAGCTGCGGATTGTCGTGCAGTGCGACTGTGGTCGCGTAAGACGCGGTCGCAAGTGGATCATGACCAACGTGCCGCCAGAGCACAAAGTCACTCACGACATGTGCCCAAAGTGCACTGACTGACTTGACCAATGCCAGACACCACGGCACCGACTGACGACAGACTCGAGACCCGAAAGGGCCCGCGGTATGTGTACGTCCAACGGCCGAGGTGTCCCGACTGCGGCGGCGTCAAGCTGTTGGCCTATCGCACCTCGAAGAACGGCGACGGAAGCCTTACACGCTACGTCCGATGTGCTGACTGCCAGGCGAGGGTGATTCTGATCGTCGAATAACTTTCATACCAGATTCTGGAAAACACCGAATTGCAGGTGGCTATGATCATCAAAACTCACACACGGAAAGGAACTGCCTGATGATCAATTGGAAGTCGCCTGCGTTCATCGCCGCGGATCTTGAACGCCCAGTCCCAGAAATCTGGACCGTTATCAAGTCTCTGGACCTGAAGCCCGCAGCGTTGATCAACGGCACGGCCCATTTCGATACTCGAGCCGTGTCGGCGATCGAAGAAGTCTTCGAGTCTCAAGAGAAAAGTGATGACTGACCAACATCCGATCATCGCCACGGCACTCCATGTCGACATTCAAGCGGCGGCCACAGGCAAGATCCCACGTTTCACCATCGACCCCGCGTACACCGGTGGC
>CAZUAH010000111.1:0-30930 GCA_964617665.1 uncultured Pirellulaceae bacterium | reverse complement strand
GTAGATCAACGCCACCGACAATGTGGTTACCGCGAATAATCACGCCTCGCAACGGAGGCCTCCGAATCGGATTCGACATTCCATGCCTCGCAAATGGTGTCCGTAGCCAACATTCGACGAAGTCGGCCCAAAGGTGAGGGAGATTATCCACGTTTGGTGAGACTGGGGCTACCCGAAAAATCGCAATCGCCATGGGACGCACCAGCACGCATTTCAATTGCTGCACCACATCTTGCAGCGTCTGCCGAAAGTGTGGTTCGTGACATGGAAGAAATGCTTGCGGGCAATCTGGAGGAAATCTTGCCCCGCCATACACAAACTACATGAAAGGGGAACCATGCCGCACGTTTGTCGCTAGCGTGCGAAATTCCACTTTGCGGCGCAAACGCGCGACCCGTTACGAGACGCTCAAGTCGCCATTTCAACAACGACTGATTTGCACGTCACATTCGCATCACCCGCGTAGACGAAAGTGTCCCGACATCGCCCACAAAGGTACACACGAGACTAATCGGCATCTTTCTTGTGTTCGCAGTGTTTTTCGCTGCCTTGCCTCGTCTTCCTGTTTTGACAATGGATTGACTTTGTGCCGAGTCCCGATACGAATTGACATAAGCTTGGGGATTTACGGAGATATCTCATGCGACATTTCATCAAGTACGTGCTTGTCATCGCCGTCCTATTCTTTGGCTTCCACGCGGCGTCCAAATACAAGGCTTCCACGCCACATCAGTCGACTGCGAATGTCGCAGAATCCGAAACGGCCGCCCTGTCTTCACATCCCGACGCTCAAACCACGTCAGTTTCAGAATGGCAAGCTCCCGTTGCCGCCTTGAGTGACACGGAACGATTGGCGGTAGCCTCGACAGAGGAAGAATCAGAAGACGCCTTCAAGCGATCGACGCTCAAGAAACAACCCACCATCGAGAAAGCCGCGGATAGCGACCCATTTGGCATGGCCGAAAACTGGTCGAACGAAGAATCGCCTTGGTGGCAGAATGAGACTTCGGAAGAGGAAACCAAGGATAGTGACAAGCCTTACATGTCGGAGAAACCGAACGGCGCGAAGAGACCCACCGTTGCCAAGGACTCACGAAGCGGTAAGAAGGCCCAAGACTCGGCCAGGCGTCAAACGGGCGGTAAGTCAAACAAGGCCAAACGGACGAGACGACCGGTAGAATCGACGCATGCAGACAAAGGGATGTGGTCGAACGACGACCCGTCACGACAGACAGAGTCCGAATCCAATACGCCGAATTGGCCGCTCGGGGATAGAGTGGCGTCTTCCTCAACGTCACCGTTTGCCGAGCAACCCGAAAAAGAAAAGCAAAGGTCATGGGAAGATAGACCCGATACCGCAAGTCGCACTATTTCACCGTTCGAGCACGATCGCGACGACGATAGCGAGAACGAGTACCGGTGGAACGACGACAAGGATGAGGCTGTTCGCGATAGAGAAAAGCCTGAGAAACCCGAAAATCGGGTGCCGCCCCCGAGAGACGCGGAAAGGCTAAGGACCGCTGACAAGCCCAAGCGGCACCGGATCGTGGATGGTGATACGCTTCCGAAATTGGCCGTAGCCTACCTTGGGGATCGAGACCAATACCTGGATATCTTCCACGCGAACCGCGATGTCCTCTCCGATCCACGTCTCCTTCCCATTGGGACAGAGATCGCTATCCCAGCCGCCAAGGATTCAGAATCTGATCAGCCCATTGGACGTTCCGCGGACAAGAGCAACGAAACCGCATGGGCTGCAGATGATGGCGAACTGGTACCCATCCCGACATTCGCGCTTCCGCCGCGCATAGGTCGATGACCCAGTGGGAGGAATCAGGCCGTTCTTAGAAGCTACAGCGCTCGACGATGCCGTGGTCGACGCCGCGAAAATGGCGGTGGACTAGGCTTGGCCTCTTCTTGAGATTCCTTCTCCACGCTCGGCGAATCCGGATCCACGCGTCGCGTCGTCCCAACGCCACGGATTTCGTCACGTTTCAGCTGCAGATTGATCCGCTGTTCGATGCGCGTCAGTTCGATGCCCTGTTCCGGCGTAACAAAAGTGAACGCCACGCCTTCTCGTCCCATGCGCCCCGTGCGTCCGACCCGGTGTATGTAGTCGTCGCAGAACTGTGGAATGTCAAAGTTGATGATGTGGGATATGCCGGTCACGTCGATTCCGCGTCCGACCACATCGGTGGCGACCATGACGCGAATCTTGCCTTCACGAAACCGTTTCATCACTCGGTCGCGCGATCCTTGCTGCATATCGCCGTGAATACAGTCGACGTTCTTGGTCAGTTTGCTCAGCCGTCGATACAACCGATCCGTGCCGCGTTTGGTGCGGCAGAAGATCAGCGCCTGTTGTGGTTTTTCGCGAATCAACAGCCGCACCAGCAACTCGAATTTCTTCTCGTGTTCGACCGTGAAGTAGTATTGCTCGATCGTGTCCACGCCGATGCTCTTTGGCGAGAAATTCAGCGTTTGCGGATCGTGCATGTAGCGTCGGGCCAGCCTGGCGATGGGCGGCGGCACGGTAGCGCTGAGCAAAAATGTCTGGCGATCCCTGGGGCATCGCCGAAGGATCTTCTCGATATCGGGGCGGAAGCCGATATCCAACATGCGATCGGCTTCGTCCAACACAGCGCACCACAGATCGTTCCACACCAACGTGCCTCGCGACATGTGGTCCAGGACTCGCCCCGGCGTACCGACGATGACTTGGGCACCCCGCCGTATTTTCTCGATTTGCCCACGTATCGGCTTGCCGCCATAGACGGCCACACAGTTTGCTTTCCGACCGTGAGCCAACTTGACCGTTTCATCGCGAACCTGAACGGCCAGCTCGCGTGTTGGCGTTAGGATCAGTGCCTGCGGGCCGCGCGCCTCAGTTCTGGGCTTCAGCCCTTCCAGGATGGGGATCGCAAAAGCGGCGGTCTTGCCGGTTCCGGTGCGGGCTTGACCGACGACGTCGACGCCTTCCAAAGCCGGCGGGATCATCCCAGCCTGAATTGGCGTCGGTTCCAGGTATCCTGCCCGCTGAAGCGCGGTCAGCGTGGTTTCAGAAAGGCCAAGGTCTTTGAAAGTCTTCGCGCGTTTGGATTTGGAGGGCTTGGTCAACTTTGTCCTGACTCCACGGCAAGTGGCTTGCGGTAGGATGGGCACGGCCCATCAAATGACTGGAAGGGCTTAACTCTAACACTGACCTCGACTTTCGTCAACGCTGTTGGCCTTTCCTGGCAACCGCAGCGCGAAGACATGGCTCCCGCTGCCGACTCACGAGTCATCCCCTCGCGTCCACGGTTCGCGATACTCGTAGTCCAGCAATTTATTGGCTTCGTCGTTGCCAACGACGACCTCTCGCTCGGCGTCCCATTCCAGACGCGAGCGTGTTGCCAATGATATGTTGGCCAGTAGGCAAAACGTTGTCGAGCGGTGCCCGATTTCCACATCAGCGGTCGGATGCTTGCGCGATTTGACGCAATCCAGGAAGTTCCGCGTGTGGCGCAAGTCCATCTGGCGATCAGGCTCTTTCTCCTCCATCGCTTCCATTCGTGGCCCAGGCTCCTGAAATTGCCCACCGTGCTCGGGAATGATCTTGAAGCTACCGGCATTGTCGATGCATAGCGTTCCGTCTGCCCCTCGCATTTCCATGGCACCTCGCGAGAGCACCGGGTTCTTACATGCCTCGTACTGGCCGAAAGTGGCAAGCGATCCCGACCCCATCTGCCAGACGACCTCCATCGTATCGGGAATCGTGCGATCGTCGTTCACTGCGAATCGACCGCCCAGGGCACATACCGATGCCGGAGCCCGCTCGTCCAGACACCAACGAATGACGTCCAAGTAATGCGATCCCATGTTGGACAACTGCGAGGAGTACTGCTTCCAATAGCGGAAGAAGTACGGGGTGATATTCTTCTGATAGGACCGCGCCGGTCGCGGGCCCAGCCACATGTCCCAGTCCAACCCTTCGGGCGGATCGGTCCCTGGCTGCTTGCCGATGCCGTTCGGAAAGTGATTTTTCAGCAAGTACGTTCGGCTGACCGTTACTTTGCCGATCGTGCCAGCACGGACCAATTCGGCGATTCGCGCGAAAGCCGGCGAAGATCGGCGTTGCGTGCCAATCTGAACCACACGATCGTGCCGCCGAGCGGCTTCAACCATTCGTCGTCCTTCGCGGATGGTGATCGAAACCGGCTTCTCGCAATACACATCCTTGCCTGCCTTGCATGCGATAGTCGTCTGGATGGCGTGCCAATGATCAGGCGTTGCGATCACCACCGCATCGACGTCTTTGCGATCAATCACTCGGCGAAAGTCGGCGTACTGGTCCGCTTTGCCTTCGGTCAGCTCGCTGGCTTGGCGGGCATGCGGTTCGTAGACGTCGCACACCGCAACGACTTCGGCGTCGCCGTGCCGGAGGAACGTCTTCAGCAATCCTTTACCACGTCCGCCGACTCCGATGAAGCCCAGCCGAATCCGTTCGTTGGCACCCAATGCCGCCAGACTCCGAGTAGCGGCCAAACCCAAAGACACTGTCGCTCCGGCTTTCACGAATCCCCGTCGTGTCATCTTTGTCTGCATCACAGCATCCTCCAATTACCGGTTCAACGAGAGAACGTAACAATTCTGGCGTGCGGATCGCTCCTCACGGCTTCGTGTGTCGTGCCAGCCATTCGACCGCTGCCGCAGCGATACCCTCGTGGCCGCCCTCGAAAATGGTGACTCGCGCAGGGCCGGCGTGGCGGTGGAGATAGATCTTCCGGCCGAACGTGGGATCTTCCACTTGGTCGGACGCAAGCGGATTGTCCAGACGACCATCTTTGCGGCTGAGTTGGACAATCTCTTCTTCGCCAATCGGCGTAGCTCCCGCCGCGCGGGCGATCGTGTTGAATGCTCCCAGGGAATGACGAATGGGCACCGATCCTCTGTGACCGTCATGAACGCCGGCGGCAATCTCCAGCGGCATATCCTTCGCACGGTGCAGATGCGTCACTGGCGAACGATCGCGATACTGACGATCCACTTCATCACTGTCGCCCGGCGCGCCGCCACACGATTCGCGTGCCATGGCCCCATACCGACTCTTGGCATGTCGATTGTGCCACGCCGCCAGGTCGCCAATACCCACCCATGCGCTAGCCGCGGTCCAGATGTCCGGATGGCAGCCCACCATCAACATCGTCATGTGCCCGCCGCCGGAAACGCCAGTCAAGTACACCCGCTTCGGATCGACTGGATATTTCGCTTTGGCCCACGCGACGGCATCCAGTATGTCCTGTTGGGCTTTCGCCGAGCCGCAGGCGTCGGGATGTGAATTCGGGCCTCGGAAGTGCGGGAACACGTAGATCCAGCCACGCTCGTCTGCCAATTGTTCCAACGGCTTGTTTCGCTGCTCGACGTTACCGCTCCAAGTGTGCAGCGACACCAAAAGCGGAACCGGCTCGCCCGTCGCGTCAAATCCATCCGGCAGGATTACGTAGCACGGTTGCTCCGACCCGTCTGCGGTGCTCTTGATCGAGACCTTCGTTCGCTCGCCAGCGTCCAGGCAGGCAGTGGCGAGGATTACGGCCGTGGTGAGGATGGAGGTTGCAGTAGCAGAACGCCGATCGTTCGTTCGACAGAACATGTTTCAATCTCCCCAGTCTATGCCCGCTAATGGAAAACAGACACAATATACCACCACACAGACCGGATGGCGGCGCGAACGGGGAGAAAAGCATGCTAGAAGCGATTCAAGTGACGACGACGACGGAGAAACGCGCGGACGCCGATCGAATCGCGTCCTGGCTTGTCGATCAGCATTTGGCCGCATGCGTCCAGGTCAGCGGCCCTATCACGAGTTGCTACCGCTGGAAAGGCGACTTCGAAACAACCGAGGAATGGTGCTGCACCATCAAGACCACAGCGCAGGCATACGAACGCGTCGAACAAGCGATTCGCGAACTGCATCCGTACGACGAGCCGGAAATCCTTGCTACGCCGATTACATCGGGTAGCAAGGGATATTTGCAGTGGCTGACCGACGAAGTCGATATTGGCGAACCGTGATTGCCTGGATTAACGGCGACCTCGTCCACCTCCGCCGCCACGGCGTGGGCGTCCGCCGCGGTCCCTGTCACGGTCGCCCCGGTCCCTATCTCGGTCGCGGTCACCGCCCTCGTCCGGGCTTGCGTTGGCCAGTTCGTCTTCCAGCCCCAACTCCTCCAAGGCCCGACGGCGACTCAGCTTGACACGATCGTGATCGTCGACGTCGATCACTTGGACTTTCATTTCGTCGCCTTCGCTGCACACGTCCGACACGCGGCTGACAAATCCCACGGACAACTCGCTGATGTGGCACAGCCCGTCGCGGCCCGGCAGAATCTCGACGAATACGCCAAAATCCTTGACGCTACTCACGCGGCCGTCGTAGATCTTGCCGATCTGCACGGTGGCCGTGCAAGCTTCGATCTGGGCCATTGCGGCTTTGGCTTGGTCCCCATCGCTACTTGCGACTAGGACTGAACCTTCGTCGTCGACCTCGATCACGGTGCCGGTGGTCTCTTGAATCGCACGAATATTCTTTCCGCCCGGGCCAATCAGCATGCCAATCTTCTCGGGGTCGATTTTCGTCTTCAACAGCCGCGGAGCGTAGCGGGAAAGTTCGGTTCGAGGACGCGAAATTGCGGTTAGCATATTCCGCAGAATCTCGATACGGGCCTCTCGCGCCTGCGTCAGCGTGGCGCGAATCATCTCCTCGCTGATGCCTTCGATTTTCAGATCGAGTTGGATTCCCGTGATGCCCTTCTGCGTCCCCGCGATTTTGAAGTCCATATCGCCAAAGTGGTCTTCGTCGCCGAGGATGTCGGTCAGCAAGGTCCACTTGTCATCCGATTCCTTCACCAACCCGATGGAGATGCCGGCCACCGGATTCGTAATCGGCACACCGGCCGCCATCAAACCCAGCGTAGCCCCGCAAACGGAGGCCATCGACGACGATCCGTTCGATTCCAGAATGTCGGATATGACTCGCACCGTGTACGGAAAGTCGTCCGGACTTGGCAGGATCGGATTGACGCTGCGTTCGGCCAGGGCTCCGTGGCCAAACTCTCTTCGGCCGGGGCCACGAATTGGCCGACACTCGCCGACCGAAAAATGTGGGAAGTTGTAGTCCAGCATGAACTTCTTGGAATACTCCTCCATCAGCCCTTCCACTCGCTGTTCGTCCCGTGACGTACCGAGTGTGACGCTGATCATGGCCTGCGTCTCGCCTCGCTGGAATACAGCCGATCCGTGCGGGCGGGGCAGAACGTCGATATGGCATTCGATGGGCCGGAGTGTTGTTGCATCGCGACCGTCCGCCCGCGTCCCGGACAGAATCAGATCGCGAACGACTCGGCCCTCCAGGTCGTGCCAAGCATGCGAGAAGGCCCCCGGTTGCACGGCATCTTCGGCATCCGGGTCGGGAATCACTTCGGCCACGGCGCGTTCTTTCAAAGCCGCAACGGCACCGGCTCGCTCCAGCTTGCCCCCGGTCTGCTTGGCCGCCTTGAATTCGTCGTAGTATTTGTCCTTGAGTTGGTCGAAAAGGCCATCGTCTTCCGGTGGTTCGAACGGTGCCTTTTCCACACCGACCTTCTCGTACAGTTCCCGCTGCAGAGCACACACTTCCTTGATCACGCCATGACCGAACTGGATCGCTTCGACCATGTCATCTTCCGGCATCTCGCGAGCGAAACCCTCGATCATCGCCACTGCCTCTTCCGAGCCAGACATGATCAGATCCAAATCGCTTTCTTCCAACTGGTCTTGCGAAGGGAACGGCACAAACTGACCGTCGACGCGCCCGATGCGAGCCGAGGCTACCGGCCCGTTGAACGGCATCGGCGAAATGAACAGAGCAGCAGCCGTTCCATTCATGGCCAGGAGATCCGGGTCGTTTTGCATGTCGGCCGAGAGAACGATGGCCTGACATTGGACTTCGTCGTTGAAGCCTTTGGCGAACAACGGTCGGATGGGCCGATCCATTAGACGGGCCGTCAACGTTTCCTTGAGTCCCGGCCGGCCCTCGCGTTTGAGGAATCCGCCGGGAAATTTGCCTGCGGCCGACTTCCTTTCGCGGTAATCGCATGTCAGCGGGAAGAAATCGATTCCTACGCGAGGCGGACCGGTGGTGATGGCATTCAGAACGACGGTGTCGCCGTATTGCGCCATTACGGCGGCGGTGGCTTGTTTTGCGAGTTGACCTGTCTCGAATGCGAGAGTGCAATCTCCGAACTGTTTTTCTACACGTACTTTCACTTGCTATTTCCCTACCTACTACATGTGACAGAAATACCTTGCGACGAGAGCGCAGCAGGCGCGGCGCAAAGCGCATCGTGCCCGATCGCTGCAATGAGAAGAAAAGCGAAGTCGGCAGCCAAGACGTCCGGCCTGGACTCTGTAGATGATGCGCCGGAAAGGCGATAGCAGACAGCAAGCGGCAATTACTTCCGAATGCCAAGCCGCCCGATGATATCAAGATAACGCTGGGGATTGACTCGTCTGAGATAATCCAACAACCGTCGTCGGCGACTAACCAGCGCCAACAGGCCACGCCTTGTGGCGTAGTCTTTCTTGTGCGTTCGCATGTGTTCGGTCAGGTTATTAACCCGCGTGGTCAGGATGGCGATTTGCACTTCCGGCGAACCGGTATCCTTCTCGTCCTGCTTGAATTCCTGGATTAATTCCTGCTTCCGCTCTTTCGTGATTGTCATTTGCTACCGTAATTCCCTTAGCCTTGGCGAGCTCCGCCCTAGCTCAACCTCGTCGCGCCAAATCTCCTACATCATGCCGCGAGCCGACAACGGCGCGGCTGGCGGCGGTTCCAACACACTAACTACTATTTCCCACTATCGTAAGCAGACCAATTTAGCGGCACTGAGAGTTTTTGCAACCGCAAATACACATTTACGACCGTGGAGAATCTGTGGAATTTGTGTAAACTCATGCATGCCTTCAGACTGGATCCCCCTAAATGGCAAAACGAACAAAAAAAGCCGACAAATCTCCGAAGAGCCGATATCGCGTGTTGGCCGAAAACCGCAAGGCACGGCACAAGTTCGAGGTCCTCGAGACCCTTGAATGCGGACTGGTCCTTGCGGGTAGCGAGGTGAAGAGCTTGCGCACCGGCAAGATGTCGCTGAACGAGTCTTACGGACGCGTCCGAGATGACGAGGTGTGGTTAATCGGCTGTGACATCCCCGAATATGCACAGGCCACGGTGTGGAATCACGATCCGAAACGCCCCAGGAAGCTGCTGTTGCAGAAGCGTCAAATTAAGAAGTTCGCTAACCAGGCACACGAGAAGGGCCTGACGTTGGTGCCGTTGAAGGCCTACTTCAACGAACGAGGCATTGCCAAAATCCAAATGGGGCTTTGCCGGGGCCGCAAGTTGCACGACAAACGCGACGCAATAAAGAAGGCCGATGTCAAACGCGACCTTGATCGAGCAATGCGACGACGGCGGTGAGTACCTCGTCCACCGTGATTTCCTGCATACATTTGTTGTTCCGGCATGTCGAAAGCCGGTTGTTGTAGGCGTCGACGCAGGGGCTGCAGTGGATATCCTTCCAGATCACATGGGACCGGGGGCTTCTCGATGCGAAACGGGCCGGGGTCTCTGGGCCGAATAGCGTTACCACCTGGATAGACGCGAGCGCCGCAAAATGGGCGGGGCCGCTGTCATTCGTTACCAGCACGTCGGCCAGACAATACAGGACTAGTAGCTCGCGAAGCGTCGTCTTGCCTGCCATTGAAAAGCACCGATCGGACCCAATGGCCTGGACCAAGCCACCGGCGGCCTGCGCTTCGTCCGGTGCCCCGGTAAACGCTATGTGGATGTTGGCCCCTTGGTCGAGCAGTCGTTTCGCCAATTCCACGTACCGGTCCGATGGCCAGCGGCGAAGTGGCATAAGGTCCGATGCATTCGCGTTCAACAGCACCAACGGCCCCGACCGCTCCGTTCCTGCCTCCCGCTCGATCGCAGTTTTCATCTTCGCGAGTTCACTTGGCTCGGGGCGGAATTCCGGCAACTCGTCCTCGTAGCGGAATTCGCAAGAATTCCGATGGGCGGTCGGATCGAAATCGTCGGAAGTCTTGGGACTTCCGCTACCGCTATTCGACGCTAGCTCGCCGTGCGAGCGAGGGTCGCACACCGCTCCCTCGCTTGCGCTTCGATCTGGTGCGGCACTTGTTGGTTCAGGCGGCGAGCAGTGCAATTGCCCAGGTGGCGCGTCGAGTGCTTCGACCATGCGAAAGTAGAGGTCACTGGTGTGCTCCGTCGGGTCATAGCGAAGCTCGTGAGTCATCAGACGCCCGCGGTAGGGCGCTCCGTCGGCGAACGTGTGCAGCCCGACCCGAATCGGTGCGCCGCTCATGTACGTTAGAGCTGCGGAGCCGCGGGCGAAGAATTCCCAGTCGATCGTCGCGTCCGCTCGGAGGCGTCTCAATTGCCTCAGAGCCTTCAGCGCGCCGACAGACACGGACCAGATGCCACGAGTGGGAATCGTGATGACGTTTTCCGGAGGAACAACCTCCATAACGTCAAGGATGAAGCGGTTCTCAGCAAACAGCAGGAAATAGACATTCTCGCGTCCGACCATCGCGACCGCGCTCGAAATTGCGGGGTAGGCCAAGACCGTTGCGCCCTGTTCGGCCAACTTGACGATCACGATTCGCCGGACACTGACGGGACTACGTCGAAACACCAGACGCCAGAGATCGCCGACGCGCCGGCACCCCGTCAGCAGAGCGCAAGCCGGCACGCCCAGCCATCGATCGACTCGTCGCATCGTGGATACGTTCATTTGCCCCACGCGGGCGTGCTGCCCGTCGTGCCGTTCTGGCCGACGTCTCAGTCCGTGATTAACCATTACGAGCAGACGTCGGCGTAGAAAAGAGAAACCCGGTTTCTCGATGGAAACCGGGTTTCTCAGGTGACTGAACGTGACAACGAGTTATCGCGTCCTATTCGGATGTCAGCGGGAAGTCGTGAGGTTTCTTGTCCGCGGTGATCTCGACTTCCAGCGTCGTGTTTGTGTTGTAGTTTGCTGGCAATATTTGGGGTCCAAGGTCCACCTCTCCCCCTTCTTCGTCTTCTTCTTCATTTCCTGCCAGCTGATCGCCGCGATCTTCTGGCTCGGCGCCCTCGCCTGAGGACCCGCCTTTGGCATATCCAAGGATTTGCACTTTGTACTTGCCCAGATTCGGGCCCATCTCCTCGGTGATCGTGTAGGTGCCGTCAGTAATCAACCCGTTGGCCCTACGACCTTCTGCAACAGGGACGAAAGTGATGATGCCGCTAGGCAGGGGATTACCATCAAGCGTGACAGTGCCAGTGACCTCGGCACGCGGGTCGCCTTCATAGCTGGCTCCGCCGCAACCTGCAAACAGCAACAGAACCACAGCACAGCAAATCGCCATTTCCCAATTGTGAATCCGTCGATTCCTATAGATCATTCCCCCACTCTCCTTGCTTTCGTACGATCGGCATGAAACAGACCATTTGTCACGATGGCACGCGGACCGCGTACCGCGCGAGCACTTCGACTAACCCCAAAAAACACCCAGGCGACCTCTCCCCGGCCGCCCAGACGTTCGTCCACAAGCAAACTTACGGCATATCCACAACCTCACCATCCTCCCGGTTGTGCAATCTCTGAAACACTTCTGGGTTTCTCGGATACCATTTGTGTACAACGGCACAACTCAAGGTATCACCACAACTGTTGGCGATGGCGGACTCGGTGTCATTGCTGAAGAAGTGGACTGACCCATCAGCCATCGTAAAGTTCGCGCCGCCGGGATGGTTACTGCCGACATTGTAGCGCGAGCACTGTCCGTTAACGTTTAACATGCTCCCCGGAGGGTAGGCAGTGGGGCCGGCATTGTTCGGCTTCATGCACGGCGTTCCGATGGGGTTCAACGCCCGGTAGGCCACCGACGAGGTACTTCGACGACGACCGGGCCAGTTCGCTGCAGCCCGATATACCTCGTCGCGTTCTGCCACCAAGATTGTGGTACTCGTACCGTCTCGAATATCCGCCAACGGATGTGAGCCGTGGTTGACGGAGTAAGCCATGACTCCTTCATTGACCACGTAGTTGCTTTTCCCAATCTGCCGTGTCGGATTGGTCCATCGGAAATGGGAATTGGTTTTATTGCCAGAACGATGCATGTCAGATGGGCACAAGTAAGCATCGATGGGCGTCTGCAAGAGGGCGAGGTTCGCGGTGCGGACCTGTGACCCCTGCAATCTCGTAGGCGAGAGTTCGTCATACAGCCCGGACTCCTCGATGAATGGCAGAATCGTGGTGCCCCATCCCCACCGCGGTTCGCCACCCCAATTGAAATAGCTGTTGCACAAAGTCCCATGTGTGTCATGGTAATTGTGCAACGCCAACCCCAACTGCTTCATGTTGTTGAGGCACTCACTTCTTCGAGCCGCTTCGCGCGCGGCCTGGATGGCTGGCAACAGCAGCGCAACCAAAATGCCGATGATGGCAATTACGACCAGCAGTTCCACAAGCGTGAAACCTCGATGTCTATGACGGACAATCATCACATCTCCTTTGACTGAAATGAACTATCCAAACGAATACTAGTCAAACGTCATGCCGTGGAGCTTGACTCGGGACTTCTTATCTCGCTCCACCTATATCTTCATCCGGAAAACCGAATTTACGTGAGCGTATGATGCGCTATTCATACTGCAGCGACAACTACACTTAATTCCTGATCGCATCCCCTCCGCTAAACTCGGCCCAATCTCCCCGTGTGTAGACATTCGCAATTATGAGCCGCTTCCAACTAGGTCGATCGTGGTGCCTTGTTGTCCTCTCAAGAGGGAACCCGTCCCATAGGCCAGGCTTGAAGCAGCTAAAATAACGAAGGAAGCGGTTGTGGCAGGCCCCTCGCGTTTGTCTTGTATTGGGGGCGGTCGGAGTGTGTGTGCAGGTTCTCCTTAATAATTACGGACAAATGGGCGAATTAGTTCCTTGTTTTCTGCTCTTCTCAGCAGTATTTGTCAAATGACAAGGGGAGGCTACGCCTGGGATGCCCATACCAAGTCCCCCACTGACCGAACCGATGCCGCGGCCTCCTTCGTTCTCTTGACGGGGCTAGTTTTGGATCTCCTCGCGATATCGTCGCAAACGGCCTCGAAGTTGCGAAGCTAAATCGATATCTCCCTGGGAATCGGCCAGCCGAATCGCACGTGTGATAGTATCGATCACTCGCTCGGCGAGTCCGGCCTCGGAATATATGGCAGCTACGGCCATCAGTTTGTTCACGTCTAGCTGTTCGTCCAGGCTTGCTGCTTGGTGAGCCAACCGAGCGGCTTTCTCGAGATCCCACAGTCCGTGGTCCTCACTGGCGGATAGTAGCAATGCCAAATTCAAGATTGGGTCTGCGTAAGTCGGGTCTGCAGCAATTGCCTGCCCGTAGCGACGCGCCGCCCGTTGCCAATCGCCCTGCTCACAATAGGGCTCGGCGGCATTGTTGTACACGATTGCTAGGATACGTCCGACGCTCCGGTCCCTTCCCTTGGTCAGCCGGTTGGCCCATTCGGCCAGTCGAATGGCCGAGGCGTAATCGCGTCGATTCCGGTCGTCGCACGTAGCCAACAACCGGGCGAAATGGCTGGCCGTTCCAGCATCGAAACCGTCCAATTTCAGAGCCGCATCGTAATGTGCGATCGCCTGAGCAAACTTCTTCTCTTTTACCAACGCGTCTGCTAGAGCGCGATGTGCGATCGGGCTCTCCGGGACGGCCTGTACGGCATGCGTCCACAGGCTCCGATCGTCTTGCCACACTCGCACCTGGCGTACCGCGAGTCCGGCCAGCAGTAGCACAAGAAACGCCGGCACGAGTGTCGCCAATATACGCGTCGTCCGGCGACGTGTCAGATCGCCAATTGGGCACGCTGCAATGGCCAAGCCGATCACCAAGCCCGCTAACGGCAGGTACAGATGCCGGTCCGCGCGAATCACGTGGTGCGGTACAATCTGGGCCACTGGTCCTAACGCGATCAAGAACCATAGGAAACCGAACAGGGCTCGCTTTCGCCTCCGCACCGTCCATAGAACGACGCACGTCAAAACCGTCGAAATCCCACCCAACACCACCTCGGGATGGAAGAAACCGATCGGTTTGGCTGGCAAGTAGGCCAGCACAAGATCCTTCGGCCATGCCAGGCTTCTTAGGTTGAGCCAATAGCCCCCCAGGACCAACTTGACCCGTTCGACATCGAACATGCCTGGATCGTAGGGACCACCGGTATCGCCGTAGCCGAGTTCGGCAATCGCGTGTGAGAGCATTTCTGCTTCTTGGACGCCGGGATGGGCCACATAACCAGAGACCTTGACAGCAATCATTGCCGAGCTGATGACCCAAAATAGCAATGTGCCCAGAAGCATTTTGCGGTAACTTGACGGACGCTCAACGACCACGTCGTATGCCAAGATCAGTAGCGGCGCGACGGCTCCGACGACATTGCTCAAGCAAGCCAGTAGGCAGCAGAACGCTGCTGCAAGATGGAGCCCCCATACAACTCGGGGACTGGCTTCGCGACTGCCCTGCCGCCGCGCGGTCAAATGCAGATGCAGACATCCGAGCAGTCCGAGAGTCATCAACAGTTCTTCTCTACCGGGCACCCAGCATACGGGTTCGACGACTAGCGGATGCACGCCGAAGACTCCTGCGGCAAACGCCGCCACTACGATATCCCGCCGGCGTACGTCCGCTCGTTTGCTGCGCTCAGTCGTCGTGTCCCTATCGAGAAGCCGCAGCGTAAACCAGAACAATAGGCCAACGTTGGCCAAGTGGATCAAGCCGTTGGTGAGCTTGAATCCGAAGGGATCCAGGCCCCAGACTTGATAGTCGATGGCGAAAGTGAGTGTCCTCACCGGATAGTAGCTGGTGATGCACCTGGACGAGAAAATGTGCCAGAGGTTTTCCACTGTCAGGGCGCGAATATGCGGATTGTCGATGACCTGTTCCCCGACGTCGTAATTGATGAACTCGAAGCCCAGCATGGGCAGGAACACAGACACCACCAGAATGCCCAAGAGCACAGGCGGAATGAAGATGGACCAATCGCGGCGGCTGCGTCCACCGGTCGAAGCTGCCGGATCGTCGGATTGCCGGACCATGCTGTCGTTCACTTCGACTCGCTTGCTGTTTGTTGGTCGCGTGCTATGGGTTCCTCGGACCGTCGGCCCTTTTCCCTCGTCCTAGGGATTGCAGGACACTCAGTTCGTTCTGCAATTGGGCGATCCATTTTCCATCGCCTTGCGCTTCCGCCTTTTGGATGGCTACCCGCATCGTGGTCACTGCCTTGTCCACACGGTTAGCATGAGCATACACCTTGGCGAGGATGGATAACTGAACCGCATCAGGCTCGGCGAGCATGCCCACGGCCGCTTCTGCAATCCGCATCGCCTCCTTGGGGCGACGGAGCGATTGGTCGCTGCAACTAGCCAACAGGAGGGCTTGGTTGAACATCGCCACTTCGTATGTTGGATCGGCCGATATCGCCTTGTCATAATTCGCAATCGCCAGCGCGATTTCGCCCTTCGCCTTGAGATCGGTTGCATAATTCATGTAAGCGATCGCCAGCGTTCGTCGCAACTTGGGGTCCTTCCACTGCTCGATCTCACACCCCTTGTGGGCAAGCTGAATCGCGAGCTGATAGTCGCGCAGTTCGGTTTTGTGGCACAGCGAGAGCCGGATAGAATAGTTGTTCAACGTGGCTCGATCTTCAGGGGCGATACGAAGTGCCGCCTCGTAATGGGGAATGGCCCGCTGGAACTGCCCCTCGTCGGAAAACGCATCTGCCAAGCATTGGTGGGCAAGCGCACTGAAAGGCGTCAGCGTTAGAGCGTGTTCCCACAGCGTAATGCTATTTCGCCAGAATTGGAGTTGCCGCGCGGAAACGACGCCAAGAAGAAAAACACTGGCCAGTCCCGCGGCGACCATGGCGATGAAATGATCGCGACTCTTCAGCCTTTCGTACAACGGTCGCAAGGTAAATGCCAGCGCCGCTACCAGCCCCACCAGCGGCAAGTAGAGGAATCGGTCCGCGCGGTGGATATGATGGGGGATTGCCTGAGAAACCGGTCCGAGTGCCAAACCAAACCACAACAAGCAGAAAAGAAGTAGTTTGCGCCGCCTAATTTTCCACAGGACCAGGCCGGTCAGCAGGAGCGAACTCAGACCCAGCAGGAATTCGAAATCAAACAATACGCGGTGATCCACGTTGTAATATTCGATCGACAGCGGGTTTGGCCACACAAGCGTTTTGAGGTTCAGCCCATACACTTTGACCATCGCGATTATCTGCTCGAACGAGAAGGCGGCGAACCGCAACTCGGTGGGATCATTGCCGGCGCCGATTCTCTTGAGGACGATCGCCGCGATGGCAACGACCCACAGGACGAACGTGCCGCCCGCGATACGTTGGAATTTAGGGCCCTTGATAGTAAGAACATCCCACGCGGTGATTAGAAACGGGATCACTGCCGCTACCGCATTGCTCAGGCAGGCTAACGTGCAGAAGAACGCCGCCAAGACATGCCACAACCCCCAAGTCTTCGTGCCTCCGGATTGCTGCGACCGCCTGGCCGTGAGATGGCAGTGCATACAGCCCAAGGCTCCAAGGGTGGTCAATAACTCCTCCCGCGCCGGCACCCAGGCCACCGCTTCCACCACCACGGGATGAACGGCAAAGATCGCAGAAGCGAAAGCCGCCACGCCGGCGTCCCACCAGGGCCGAACTGGCCGTTCCGCGAAAAGAGGATCACGAAACAGACGCTTGATCAACCAGAAGACCAGCAGCGTGTTCACCAAGTGCATGAGGAGGTTCGAGGTTTTGTACCCTCCGGGATTCGTCCCCCATAGCTCGAAGTCCAAGGCGTGGCTCACCGAGCGGACTGGATAGTAGCTGGTGTAAGACCACGAGCTGAAAATGTGCTTCAGATTCTCGGCGGTAAGACCATGCACATGAGGGTTACTAACCACTTGGCCAACGACGTCCAAATTCGTGAACTCGAAGCGTGAGACGGGGCGAAAGACCACAAACACGAGCAGCACAAGCCCAAAGATGGCCAGCGCGATCGGTCGCCAGTTGCCTCCGTCTTCTTTCGTCATTGATGCCTCTTCATCAGCCGCCATCCGTTTCGACGGTCATATCGTTCCGATAGAGATGTTGCATGTACTCGAGTTCCTCTGTCATTGCCTGGTCGCCCTCATGGCGAGACGCCTGGATGGCTTCCTTGATCGTGGCAACTGCGTTTCCAAACTGACCTCCCTCAGCGTAGGCCGCGGCGAGGATTGCCAGTCGGTGCGAGTCGATACTGTCAGTCAGCCGGCGCGCCCGCTCGGCATGCCGGGTTGCTTCATCCGCCCTTCGCAGTGCCTTGTCCGGACAGGTAGTCAATAACAAGGCAGAATTGAACAACGGCACGTCGTAGTCCGGATCCGCTTGGATGGCTCTGCGGTATTCGAGGATGGCCAACTCGTACTCGCCGCGGGCAACCAGCTCGTCGGCAAGGTTCGTACAGACGATGGAGAGTTTACGCTGGATCCTTGGTTCCTTCCAACCGGTGATCTGACACGCCTGCCGAGCCAGTCTGATGGCTAGATCGTAATCGCGACGCGCCGGATCGCGGCAGGTGGCCAGTGTCCAGGCGAATTTCGCCAGGGTGTCGGCATGGTTCGGACAGAATCGAAGGGCCACTCGGTAATGCCACACCGCCTGGTCAAATTGATCCGCCGCGGCCAACTGGCCGGCAAGCCGTGCGTGGGCGTACCCATTGTTTGGCTCCGTGCGCACACAGTGCGCCCACCACGTCGTGCTGTTTTTCCAAAAGTGGACTTGACCACTGCTGAGCGCGCCCAGAACTCCTAGAGCGACCGCCGCAACGCCCACTTTCGCCATACTAAACGTCCGCAGCCTAGGCAAGCCGCGCAGCACCACGGCAACGGCCACCACCAGACCCACCATTGGCAAGTATAAGAACCGGTCCGCCCGGGATATGTGGTGCGGCATGATCTGCGAAACGGGAGCCAGCGCCAGCAGAAACCAACACAACCCGAACAGAAGCGCTCGATTCCTTCGTGCCAGCCATAACACGGTACCCGTCAGAGCAACGGCCAACACTCCCAACAACACGGCCGGATCCAGCAGGCCGGTGGGCGTGGGCCAGTCGTAGTACATCACCAATCCCGTTGGCCAAACGACGGTTTTCAGATTCAGTCCGTAGATGCTGATTATGTACGCTAGCCACGGCTCCGAAAAAACGCGGGAGTAACTCACGTTGTGATCCACTTCCGTCATGCGTTTGATCACGACGGTCGCAATGCCGATCGCCCACAGCGGAACCGTTCCTGCGATTGCGGCCCACCGTTTCGGCCGACTGACCAACAACAGATCCCAGGCTACGATCAGTAAGGGGATCACGGCTGCCACGGCATTGCACAGGCAGGCCATAGCCGCCGCCAACGCAGCCGCCGCATGCAAACCGATAACCTTGAATCGTTGTGCGCCGCGATCAGCCGTACGTAGTGCCGACAAATGAAAGTGCAGGCAACCGAGCGCGCCCAACGTCATCAGTAGCTCTTCTCGGCCAGGTACCCAAACGACGGGCTCGACCACCACTGGATGGATCGCCAGGCAAGCAGCAGCAGTTGTCGCCATGGAAATGTCCCAGGCGGCGCTATTGGCGGGGCCCACCAGCGTTTTCCGGAATACGCGCAACACGAGCCAAAAGCACAGCCACACGTTGACCAAGTGAATAAGGGCGTTAGTGAGTTTGAATCGACCGGAATCGAGCCCCCAGATTTGATAGTCCACAGCATAAGTCAGCGTACGGAAGGGGTAGTAACTGAACGTACAACGCGAGGTGAAGATGTGCTGCACGTTCTCCAGCGTCAAGCCGCGGATGTGGCTGTTTTCGACGACCTGCTCAGGGGTATCAGCATTGATGAACTCGAAGCCAACGACGGGATGAAAAACCGCGACGACTAACCCGGCCAGGACGACCATGCCAAGAACTATGGACCAACGGTGCAATTTGGACGCTTCTGTCATCGAATCCATGAGGGGCCCTTAGGCAGCGCACACGGTTGGGCCGGGACACAACCCAACGTTCGCATTGTGCAGTCGGTCGGCATCACCGTCCGTTTTGGGAACGGCCATGCAATTTGGCACGCGTCCATTCTAACTGCGATTGGTTAGCGGCCAAAGGCGGGAGGTTACCCAGACGGCCAGTGGGGCGCGATTCCATCGTGCCTGGCATGGTTGGAAACGTGCCCCGCCATGATAGTGCGACGTAATCCGCGACGTGGCTCTAGGTCGTTAGCATTATTGGACATTTTCAGAGCCACGTTGGCACGTTCCGTATGACTCGCTAGGATGCACATTCGTGGCAGTGGTTTCCCGGAGCCCGCGAGGCCGATACTGCGTCATCTACCGTTACTTGCCGGTTCGGAATGGGCCCACGCTGGGTTCTGGAACCTATGCCCACACGCCAGCCTGGTCGATCGCGGAAACGCAAGTTGTGGCTTTCCCTAGTCAGCGTGCTTGTCTTCTTTGGCATTTGCGAGACTGTTTGCCGCATTTCCGGCGTGGCACCTCCCAGGGACCCCGGATTCAAATTCTACGTCCGGCAACAAGAAAATGATGTCGAATACCCGTACATGAGGTACGACTCGCACCGCCTTTGGGCACTGATGCCGAACTACGATTCGCACGGAGAATTCGTACCGCAAGTGCGCATCAATTCCTTGGGCTTTCGAGGCCGCGAGTGCCAAATCGAGAAGCCGTCCGGCGTGTATCGAATCTTGTGTTTGGGAGACTCCAGTACATTCGGATTCTCTGTGCCAGTCGGATGCGCCTACCCCAGTCTGCTGGAGAGCCGACTGAACGCGAGCGATGCTTACGGCGACAAGCGATTCGAAGTGACTAATGCGGGCGTGCATGGCTACACATCGTTTCAATGCCTGAGGTTGTACGAGCATCGCGGCGCGCAGTTGCAGCCGGACCTCGTGGTTCTTTACGTCGGCCCGAACGACATCAAGCCGTGTCCGATGGCAGACGAACAGATCGCTGCGCGCGCGGCACCCAAGGCAATCATGGCGATGAATCAAGCGTTTTCGCACTTGCACTGTTATCGGTCGCTACGTTCGGCTGTGGTCGAACCACCGCCCGCGGTGCCGAAAGAGCCCGTTCCGCGAGTCGGTGTGGAAGGCTACGTGCGCAATGTTCTCGAACTCAGGAGACAATGCGAAGCCGCCCACTGCCATTTGGTGCTGGTCTCCTTCGCCTACCGGACGCCATTTCCACCCGACCTGTCCAAGAAGTATGTCACAGGGCTGCCGACGTTGCGGCGGACCCTCGTCAGGTTGGCAGAAAAAGACGCCATACTGCTGGTTGACCTGCCAGCGATGCGCGAAGAGTCTGGCGGCCAGTACAGGGAGCTGTTCCAAGACATAGTCCATCCAAACGAAGCTGGTCACCGGTATATCGCCGATCGGATCTACGACAAACTCGCCGACGAAGGAGTGCTGCCGACGTTGGACCAGCCGTAACTCAGCGATGTCGGGACGTCAGTTGTCGTCCGCCCCGTCAGAACCAGCCGTGCCTCGAATTCTCCTGATCAACTCGCTGGTACTGTAGCCGCCTACCGTGGGTGCCAGGGCCACGGTGCCGCCATCTTGACGCACGAATTGGTGGCCGACGACTTCGTCCGGCGCATAGTCGGCCGACTTGACCAGCACGTCGGGTGTCACCGTCCGGACCAGCCCTTCCACGCTTGCGTCGTCGAATATCACGACATAGTCGACACACGCCAACGCGGCTAACATTGCCGCCCGATCACGTTCGGCGATAATCGGGTGGCCCGAGCCTTTGAGTTCCTGAACACTTCGATCGCTGTTCAGCCCTACCACCAGGCAATCTCCCTGGTTTCGAGCATACTCGAGCGAGGCGACGTGACCGGGATGTAGGAGGTCGAAACATCCGTTCGTCATTGCGACACGTTGCCCGTTGCGGCGGCGCCGCTGAAGTTCTATCTTCAGTTTCTCTACAGGGACTACCTTCTCCTTCGCCGTGGAACCGTCGTGGGAGATTTCCGCCACCAGGTCGCTACGGCTTAGCGCCGCCACGCCGAGTCGTTCGACTTCGAGCCCGCCTGCCAGGTTGGCCAATTCGATTGCTGCTGGCCAGTCGCCGCCGGCCGCCAACCCGTATCCCAATGCGACCAGTACCATGTCGCCCGCCCCGGTGATGTCGTAGACTTGTCGCGGCCGGACCGGAAACAATCGGCTGCGTCCGGAGTCGTCCGCCCACGCCATTCCGTCCTGATCCAGTGTGATCACGACTGCCTGGAAACCGATCGACTGCAAGTCTCTCGCTGCCTGGACACCGTCCTCGGGCGTACTGATCTTTCGCCCCAGGGCCATACCCGCTTCGTGTCGGTTGGGTGTAATGCACGTGCAACCGCGGTAGCGGTCGTATCCCACGCCACAAGCCGGATCGGCGATAACTGGCACAGACGCCTCGCGCGCTAGTTCAACCAACTTCGCAATCAATGAGCCGCCACACAGTCCCTTCTCGTAGTCGCTGACTAGCACGACGTCAACTTCGCTAAGATAAGGTCGCAACGAGTCCAAGACTTGCGCGGCCATATCCCCGCTGATCGGATGCGTTGTCTCACGGTCCACGCGTAATATCTGTTGCGGATGGCGGCTTTGTGTACGGCCCAGCATGCGTTCCTTGACGGTTGTGGTCCGATTCTCGTCCACCATGATGCAATCGCCGGGTATCCCCTGCTGGTCAATCAAGCGGCGAACCCTTTGCCCCTCGGGATCGTCAGCCGTCACCGTGCCGAACAGCACATCGACGCCCAAAGCAACCAGGAGCGTCACCACACTACCCGCTCCGCCCAGACGCTCTTCCGATTCCACTACTCGCAGCACGGGTATCGGTGCTTCCGGGCTGATTCGATCCACATCTCCCCACATGTAACGATCCAGCATCACATCGCCAATGACCAAGACCTTTGGTCGTTGCGTTTGCTTGAGCAGTTGGAGCAGTTGTTCCGACACAATCACCGTCCTATCGCGGCCGTGCGGCCGCTACCAACGTGAGGCACGATGGAATCGCGCCGTGAGATATCACCTGCATTCATTCTACCTGGGTTGCCTGCGTGGCCAATTACCCAGCCATTGCCGATTGGCGTTCAGCGGGCGACAGCTCAACCTAATCGGGTATACGCGAAAACTCGGCCAAAACGGTCGGGCCGTGCAGAAATCATGCAGGAGTCCGGCTCAGAATCTCTTCAGCTGCTTGAAACAGCGACTTTGCGATGATCTCGGGACGTGAAACTAGATCAGTTGGACTCCAATACTTGCTTTCTATCAGCGCATTGTGTGTGCCGAGCGCCACGCCAAACTGAAAGTCGGAGAGCTTGTCGCCGACGACCCAGCTATTGGGGTGGTCAATCACCTCTCCCAACACTTGCTCGATTCGTTTTGCCATTGCCGTGCGCGGCTTACGGCACGTGCAATCGTCGTCCGGCACGTGTGGACAGATGGCGATTGCGTCAATGTCGGTTTGGACCACCGCGAGGCGTTCGCGCACCCAGTCGTGCAGCCTTCGTGCGTGGTCCAACGTGTAGTATCCTCGACCGACGCCAGATTGGTTGGTGACCAACGCAATCGCGAACCCCGCATCGCGAAGTCTTTTCACGGCTTCCGTAGCTCGGTCGGTGAACTCCCAGTCGTCGACCTGATGGACGAATCCGTGGTCAACATTCAACGTGCCGTCGCGATCGAGAAATACCACCTTTCGGGACATGACCAGCGATGGTAACGTGCAAATAGGACCAACTCCAGTGCCTTCAGTCCTGAAAACTCAATGAAGTTCGTCCTCGTCGATTGCTGCCTGCCCCAGGCCCCAATCCCGTATTTGCCCGGCGTCTCCTGGGTGGTATGCTAATGACCAACGGGTCAGTTCCACCGTAACGGAGTTGAGGCAATTGCGGTGTCCACCCATCTTCTTTTTCACCCTGGCGGCAGGGCGACCGCTCGCTCTGTGGAAGAACTGCGGTGTGGTCTAGCCGATCACATGGGGGCTCCTTGTTCCGTCAGTTTCCGCAACGGCACAGAATCCCTGAAGGTCTGTGATGCGGGCATTGACCTGAAGTTGGCCTTCAGCGAGAACGGGGAACTGTCAGGTGCGGAAACACACCTATCGCACAATCTCAACGTGAAACATGTGACGGCATTATTCAAGGCATTCCGGGAACTAGGATGGAATTCCTAGCAGACCGCAAACGACTATCAAACCGCGTGACTCTATGTCCCTGATCCACTCGACTGCGACCGATCTGCTGAAGGGCCTGGAAACGGGTGAATTTACCTCCGTGGAGGTTACGCAAGAGTTCCTGACGCAGATCGAAAAGTACGATGGAGCAGTCCGATCCTTTTTGAGGGTCGATCGGGAAGACGCGTTGTCACGAGCAGAACAGGTCGACCGCCGTCGTGCGGCCGGCGAGCCGATCGGGCGACTGGGTGGTCTGCCAGTGGCCGTCAAAGACGTCATCTGCACGAAAGGCCAGCCAACGACGTGCGCGTCCAGAATGCTGGAAGGTTTCGTTCCACCGTACGACGCCACCGTGGTTTGCCGCCTGAAACAAGCCGACGCCGTGCCGTTGGGCAAGACCAACATGGACGAGTTCGCTATGGGCGGCACGACGGAGAATTCACTTTTCGGCCCAACCCGAAATCCTTGGGACGTTGAGCGTGTACCCGGGGGGTCCAGCGGCGGCGCAGCGGCGTGCGTTGCCGCCGGGATGGCGCCACTGTCGATCGGCAGCGATACGGGCGGATCCATCCGCCAGCCCGCGTCGTTTTGTGGCGTCACGGGCATGAAGCCGACATACGGCCGCATTAGTCGTTACGGACTTGTCGCGTTTGCCAGCAGCCTTGACCAGATTGGGCCGCTGGCGCGCACGGCCGAAGACGCTGCTCTTCTGATGGAAGTGCTTGCCGGCCACGATCCGCGCGATTCGACTTCTGCCAACCTACCCGTGCCCAAGTACTCGGAGACAGTACGAGAGCCTCTGGACGGCTTGACGGTGGGGCTGGTGCGAGAGCATTTCGGCGAGGGCTTGGACAGCGAGGTCGAGGCGGCCGTCCGCGAGGCCATCAAGGTATACGAATCGCTCGGCGCAACGGTCAAAGAGGTTTCGCTGCCGCACAGCAAGTATGCCATTGCAACCTACTACATTATTGCGCCCAGTGAAGCATCTAGTAACCTGGCTCGATACGACGGCGCCCATTACGGATATCGAACCGACGAGAAAGAAATGCTGGCTGGACTGCAGGCCGAGCGAAAGACGCTGGCAGCCGGCGGCGACGAAGGACGCTTGGATGCTCTGGACACGCCGCTGGTTCGCATGTATCGCAGGACGCGGTCCGAAGGCTTTGGGGCCGAGGTGAAACGCCGCATCATGCTAGGGACGTATGCCTTGAGCGCCGGTTACTACGATGCCTACTACTTGAAAGCACTCAAAGTGCGTCGTTTGATTCGCAACGACTACGATGACGCTTTCAAAGCGGTGGACCTGATCGCGG
The DNA here is from genome assembly GCA_964617665.1 of uncultured Pirellulaceae bacterium. GTDB lineage: Bacteria > Planctomycetota > Planctomycetia > Pirellulales > Pirellulaceae > JADHUC01. Next base: position 6,270 of record CAZUAH010000111.1, on the reverse strand, counting down.
GCCCTGTTGCGCCGACTGCTGCGTATAAGATCGGCGAGAAAACGGACGATCCACTGGCGATGTATTTGGGCGACTTGTATACCGTCAGCGCCAACCTGGCCGGCATTGGCGGCATTTCAATTCCGTGCGGTTTCACGTCGTCTGGCCTGCCGATCGGCCTTCAACTGCAAGGACCGGCGTTGGACGAGGGACGATTGCTGCGCGCGGCCCACATGTTCCAACAAGCGACAGACTGGCACACACGCAGGCCGGACCTAAGCAGTGCTTAGAAACAAATGCGCGGTTGCCGGCGCCGGATTTGGGAGAAACACAGCATTCGACGCGCTTCCAACAGTGCCAACACTATCAACGTCCGCTTAGCGAACCCATGAGCGATCAACCGTACGAAATCATCATCGGCCTGGAAGTTCACGTTCAGCTTCGTACTGACTCGAAGCTGTTCTGCCGCTGCAGCACCAAATTCGGTTCTCCGCCGAATACGCAAACGTGCCCCGTTTGTACCAGCACACCGGGAGCACTGCCGGTGATGAACCGCGAGGCGTTTCAGTTGTCGCTGAAGACTGCCGTGGCGCTCGACTGCGAGATCCCCGAATTCACCAAGTGGGACCGAAAACAGTACTACTATCCTGATCTGCCCAAGGGCTACCAGATCAGCCAATTCGATCTGCCCATGTCCAACGACGGTTACTTGGAGATCAGCGATCCCAAGGGCGGATTCGAGCCAAAACGAATCGGCATCATCCGCGCCCACCTGGAAGAGGATGCGGGCAAGAGCATGCACGACGAGGCGGCGGGTAAGGCCGACAGCCGTATCGACTTGAACCGCACAGGTACTCCGCTGTTGGAAATCGTCAGCGAACCGGACATGCGATCCCCGCTGGAAGCGAAGGCCTATTTGACCGAACTCAAGTTGCTCTTGACCTACCTTGGCGTATCCGACTGCAACATGCAGGAAGGCTCCCTGCGGGTCGATGCCAACATCAACCTGCACATCGATACGCCGGAGGGCAAGATCGCCACGCCGATCGCGGAAGTCAAGAATATGAACAGCTTCCGTGCCGTCGAACGAGCGTTAGAGCTTGAAGTCGGCCGACAGTACGAAGTGTGGGAAGAAACCGGCGTCAAAATGGGCGACCCAGGCGGCCACAAGACGACGCGCGGCTGGGACGACCAAGCACAAGTAACCCGACCGCAACGGCAAAAGGAAGAATCCAGCGATTACCGGTACTTCCCCGATCCGGATCTCGTGCCAGTGATCGTTACCAGGGAAGAGGTCGATCGCGTCAGAGCAAGCCTTGGCGAGTTGCCCGCTGCTATCCGCCAGAGACTCGAAGCGACGTGCGGGCTCGACTCCTACGATTCGGACGTGATCGTGAATCAGGGGCGCTCTCTTGTGGACTACTACGTCGAATTGGCCGAAGGCTGTGACGATGGCAAACGAGCGAGCAACTGGGTCCAACAAGACGTTCTGCGGACTTTGAACGAACGCGGGATCAGCATCGACGAATTCCCGATTCCGGCTGCCGACCTCGCGGAACTGTTGAAAACGATCCAAGGCGGTGATTTGGACGGCTCGCGAGCCAAAGACGTCTTCGAAGAAATGTTGGCCTCCGGCGTTTCGGCTGCGGATGCTATGAAGAAGTTGGGAATCGAGAAAGTCGACCAATCTCAGTTAGTTGATCTGTGCAGAAAGCTACTGGAAGAGAACCCCCGAATTGTCGCGGACGTCAAAGGCGGCAAGCAGAAGGCCGTAGGGGCATTGATCGGCCAAGCCAAGCGTCACAACCCAAACGCCAGTCCCAACGAGGTTCGCGAAATCTGCCTGCAGTTGATCGCAGAGAGCTGAGAAAAGGGCATCTCCGTGTTCTGACAGACCGCATTGAGACCAGAAGGCATCCGTAGGGGCATGCGAGCGTACTGTTTAACGGCGAGCCGAAGGCGACTGCGTTTCCCTACCACACCGTCGCCTTCGGCTTGCCGTTAAACGAATTACGGGACACGACTATTGCGTCTGGGGACCGCGCGGTCCACTTTCTTGACGTTCAGAAAATAACTCGGATGAGGATGCTCAGCTATGCCCACGCCAACAGCCTTGTTTACCCAACGAATTTCGCGGATCGTAATCCGTATCTTCTCGATCTTCCTCTTGTCCGCCTATTCCGTCGCTTGGTCGGCTGACGCATCGACGGGCTCCGGTCGTTTCACCGGCCCGTGGAATCTTGAACAGTTGAAGCAAACACCCGACTTCACGTGGGGCGAGACAACTGATTCGGTTCGCGAGGTATACTACGAGGGTGAGCCGTTTCAGGGCAAACCAACTCGCGTGTTTGGCTACTACGGCCGCCCCAAAGAGGGCAAGGGACCTCTTCCCGCGATGCTGCTGGTTCACGGCGGTGGTGGAGCGGCCTTTGCCGAATGGGCGACGCTGTGGGCCAAACGTGGATACGTGGCGCTGGCCATGGACTTGGCAGGCTGCGGCCCCGAAAAGAAACGACTTCCGGATGGCGGACCGAACCAAAGCCACAATGAGAAATTCACAGAATTCACCGACGATAAGTTCCAGCACATGTGGACTTATCACGCGATCGCCGCAGTGATTCGCGGCCACTCGCTGCTGGCGAGTCTGGACGAAGTGGATGCTGACCGCATCGGGGTAACCGGTATCAGCTGGGGTGGCTACCTGACATGTATCGTCGCTGGTGTCGACGATCGCCTGACGGTTGCCGTTCCCGTGTACGGCTGCGGCTTTCTGCACGAGAATAGCGCTTGGCTGTCGATATTTGGGGACATGTCTCCAGCGATGCGCGACCGCTGGGTGCGTTATTTCGATCCGTCACGTTACCTGCCCGGCGTACGTTGCCCAATCCTCTTCGTAAACGGCACGAACGACTTTGCCTATCCGCTGGACAGCTACCAGAAGTCGTACCGCGCCGTCCCCGGTCGCCGCAAACTGTGCGTCACAGTGCGAATGCCGCACGGGCATCAGGCTGGCTGGAAACCGGCCGAGATTGGCTTGTTCGTTGACAGTATACTCGGGGAAGGAAGACCGTTGCCGCAAATCGGGCGGATGGGCATTCAGGAGAATTCAGCCTCGGCTTCGTTCAAATCCCAAGTCCCGATTGCCGCCGCGCAGTTACACTACACGCTCGATTCCGGGGATTGGAAGAAACGGAACTGGGAATCGGTCGACGCAGCGATTGAGGGCGATACGGTCGCGGCCCAGTTGCCGAGCCAAAGGCCGATGGTTTGCTTCATCACAATCAAGGACCAGCGAGGCGCCACCGTCAGCACGGAACACGTTGAGCTGCCGGAATAACGCATTTGATCGTGGCGATAGGTACCCGTATGCCCTTTCAGAACTCCTGATGATCAATCACTTGAGAAAACGCTTGTTGTGGCCAATAATCTCGTATGGCAACAACTTGCGTTGGGGCTGGATTCGCCGAATAGCGACGCTCAACTCGGCGAGTCAATAACCCATCCGTCTGGCGACGAACATATGGTACACAGGTGCCGTATACTACTAGTAGCCAGGGTTGAATCATTGCGCACGGGACAGAAGCAACTGCCCTAGGCACGTCGAGGCAACGGTTTGGAGAGTGAGGATGTCGGACTCCGATCGGGATACAGGCAATCCTGACAAGGCACAAGACCCCCCTTCCCGAGGGTCAAGCGCTAACGTAACCAAGGCTTGGCAGGAAGGTCAGGGTGCCGATGACGATGCCGAACAGGCATTTTTTCTCTTACCGTTGGACAATGAGTCGCTGCCTACGAATTTCGGCCGTTTCGAGCTACTTTCCATCATCGGCAAGGGTGGATTTGGTACCGTCTACCGAGCGCACGACTCGCAATTGGACCGCGACGTGGCAGTCAAGATTCCGCGTCAGGGCGTGCTGGAAACCGACGAAGACATCAGCCGATTCTCTCGCGAAGCCCGATCCGGCGCAAGGCTCCGACACGCCAATATTTGTCCCATCTACGACGTTGGCGAGCATCGCGGTCACCACTACATCGTGATGGGATACATCGAGGGCCATTCGTTGGCCAGGTTCAACAAGCCCGTTGGCATGAAGACAGGGGCGCTGATCACCCTTAAGCTGGCCGATGCGTTGATCGAGGCCCACGACCAAAGCATTATCCATCGAGACCTGAAACCCTCGAACATAATGATCGAGTCGAAGCGGAAGGAGCCTGTCATCCTGGATTTCGGCTTGGCTCGGGACTTTGTTCAGGATACGAACATAACGCAAGATGGCCAGATATTCGGCACGCCCACGTATATGAGTCCTGAACAGGCACGAGGTGCGACTGCACAAATCGGTCCCAAATCAGATCTGTTCAGCTTGGGGGTCATTCTGTACGAACTGGTTTGCGGTCGGCCGCCCGCGAAAGGATCGACTGCGGATATTCTGGTTCACATCCTGACAAAGGATCCAGAACCCCCCTCGAAGTATCAGGAGGATCTAGACCCGGCCATTGACGCGATCTGCTTGAAGGCGATGGAAAAGGACCCGGCGGATCGATACGATTCGATGAAGGAGTTTGCGACGGCGCTGAAAGACTTTCTGATCCGCATGGAATCCAAAGGCACGTCTGTCGCTGAACCAGAAGCGGAGTTGAAACCGGAGGAAACCAAGCGGCCTGTTGATGCGACCAGTGAGACGCTTCCCTCAGACCAGGCACCGACCGAAAAGAGCAAAATCGAATTCTCGTGCCCCGACTGCGGACGTCCGGTGCGCACGCCTGAATCGACAGCGGGCAAGAAAGGCATGTGCCCAAGCTGCAACGCCATCGTGCACATCCCGCAGCAATCGACCCGGGCGACCTCGGAGCCACTATCCGGACTATCGAGTCTGACTTTGCAGCCCAAGTCGAAGGACCAGGACTCAACGATAATACGGATCGAATTCAGTTGCCCGCACTGCCGCCGCCCCGTTCGGACTCCTCGCGGCGCAGCAGGCAAGAAGGGCAAGTGTCCCAGTTGCGGCGCCATCGTCGATATCCCCATTGTGAAGACGATGTGATCCCCGTATGTCCGAAGACTGGCGCTCTCTGTATCCGTTCTCTTCTCATCATCTGGCGCTTGACGCTGTGCGCTACCACTACTTGGACGAAGGCGCCGGCTCTCCGCTGCTGATGGTGCACGGAAATCCGACGTGGTCGTTCTACTGGCGCAATCTGATTTCTGCCTTCCGCGATCGATACCGCGTTGTGGTTCCTGACCACATTGGATGCGGACTCAGCGACAAGCCTCAGGATTATCCGTACCAGCTGTCCCAACACATCGAGAACCTCGTTCGGCTGATCGAGCATCTAGATTTGACCGACATTACCCTGCTGGTACACGACTGGGGCGGTGCCATCGGCCTGGGAGCGGCTCTGCAAGTTCCGGATCGCGTGGCTCGAATCGTGTTATTCAACACCGGTGCCTATCCGCCTCCGTTCTTTCCGTTTCGCATCCGAATCTGCCGAATGTCGGTTTTGGGCCCGTGGGCGGTTCGGAAACTGAATCTGTTCGCAAGAGCCGCATTGCGCATGGCCGTGTGCAAACGTGACCGCATGACGCCGGCGGTTCGGGCCGGCCTGCTTGCACCCTATGACAGTTGGGAAAATCGCATCGCGATCTATCGGTTCGTCGCGGACATTCCGACGCGTCAGCGACAACCAACATGGCAAAAACTGGCTGACATCGAACGCGGCTTGCCCACGTTGGCGGACCGGCCAGTCATGGCCGTCTGGGGAATGAAAGACTGGTGCTTCACGCCAGCATGCTTAGATCGTTTCCTGAAAGTGTTTCCAGATTGCCAGGTCCACCGGCTCCAGGACGCTGGGCACTACGTCATCGAAGATGCTCACGAACAAATCGTGCCGTTGGTCAAGCGTTTTCTGAATGGCTAAGCGAATCCGCAAGACAGGGGAAACGCGTCGTCACCTTGCCGCGCCGAGTACGCGTACCGCACGTCATACCGTTTTGTCCGTACGGTGGGCCTCCGAGCCCGTCGCTAGCCTCTCGATTCTAATTCGCCGTAGGAGCGGCCACTGGCACGTTCATGGGCGCATCGGCGCCTCTTTATCCTGGAGCAGTCGGAGAGGACAAAGCTCCCCAAGTGCTTTTGCCATCAAGAGTTCGGTGTAGAACGCAAGGACTCGCGTTGGCACGTTCATGGGCGCGCCAACGCCCCACTAACGCTTTTTCTTTACCCACATTCTCCCTCCGCCCCTGCCGCCTTGCGTGGCAGGAACGGTAGTTTGACCAGCTAAATGACGAGT
>CAZUAH010000110.1:0-30962 GCA_964617665.1 uncultured Pirellulaceae bacterium | reverse complement strand
GTACGGTTCGGAGGGAGGGGCGGCCGAAACCAATCGGCCGTCCCTACCCCTATCAAACGCGTGAAATATCCAGACTAAGCGGTCGTGCCCAATGTTTGCACAGTTTGAAGGCCGTAAATGGTGGCGATCTACTTGGCTTTTGCACCTTCCACCGCGCAGTTGTTTCTAACCACTGCCTAGCGATTCAAATCCGGCTTGCCGTCTTGATCGGCATCGAGCGTCTTCAGGTCAAGAAACACGTACGGCCGCTGATAGGCTTCCTTGTTGCCCTTGGCGTACGAGACCCACAGCCGCAATTCCGTGGCGTCGTAAACCACGTTTACCACGTTGCCTCCCTTGATCGGAATTTGGTTGGCCAGGGCCACCAGCTTTTCGCCGTTCAACCTTCCGTGGTTGCTTTTCAGGGTAGGAAACGCGCCACGCCCTTCGTCGTTGTAGACGACACACGATAAGACATTCGGCGCGAATTCGTCAGTCGGATCATTGTCTTTCCATATGACAACGCGTTGGTCCGGCGGCTCCGGAGCGTGTGCGCGAATTTTCACTGCCCTGCGCTCCGTCTGACCATCACCGAAGACAAAATGATAACGTTTGGTGAGTGGTTGCGCTTTGAAGATGGACAACGCGCGTGTGAGCGAATCGGCGTCATAAAGCATGGTGCGAAAGAAGGTGGTGAAGTGCGGCGCGTGCACTTGATAGGGCATTTCCTTGGCGGAGGCGTCCCCCATCTCGGCCAGGACGAGTCCGCGGACGTTCATGCCCGTGTGGGCGCCGATCATGCCGGCGAATGTTGGCACAACGTGAGGAATGCCTTTGTCAGGGACGTAAACAACAATGACGGGAAACTCATGAGCCTTCACCTCGAGACTCCAGTCGAGATTCCGAGTCTGATATAGGTGACCATCCTCGGTGGCCTTGCCCCATGCGGCGATGCTGCTGCACGAGTAGGGCATGAGCAGTGGCACAGCGTGCACGGCCTGGAGCAGGGACAACCGCACGCCGGCGCCGTCCGCCAGACCAGCGAGCTCCTGCTCCATGCGGTCGTCCGTGAACGCAGCGGTGCGCGCCCAAACCTCGCGCAGATCTTCTTCCGAAACCCTCAGTTCCTCGCGGATGCCTGTCATGGCCGTGGGGATGAACGCTTGCATCTGGTCGCCTATCAGGGCGCCGAGTTGATGCCCCATTGAGTAAGGCGTGCCCTGCACGACAACGACAGGCAATCGCGCGTCGCCTTCGCCAATGGTGATGCGGTGTCCCTTCCCGCCATCCGACGTCGGGCGAAGGAACACTTCTCGCTTCTCTAATCCCGAATCCGACGCCTGCCCGCGCAAGGTCTGGGCTTTGTCTTGCGCCAGAGCGTACGGACAGAACAGAGCGGCGGCCAGGAAGCCGTAAAGAAGCGCTCGCACTGCCTGCGAGATTGGGGCGTCCCAGAAACGGGAAGGGTACCGGCTACGGCTCGAGTTCTTCATGGTGCGCAAACCTTACCTGTGCTATCGCTTAGTCATCAATGGTCCGAGACGGTAAAAGAGCACGTTGACGTCGCCGGGGTATCCTTCGGTCGTGTCGGCGGAGAAGACGACCCGGTTTTCGCCTGGCGGCAGCATCATCACGGCGGTCGAAACGTCGATGGGCTGACTGGGTTGCATCCCGCCGGGGAAGAAACGCAGACCAGCTGGCCCTTCGCTGACCAACGCTTGCCCGGACTTCAGTCGAATGGGGAACTCGACCGTCTGGCCGTTGACTTCCAGAGCAGGCAGCGCCAGGACTGGTGCGAGGTGTATTTCCGGAAGCGCGCGCAAGTCGTCTAAACGCACCTGGACGGCGACATTGCCCGCCAGACCCTGGAGCCAAAACAGCAGGTGATCGGCCTTCGACCAGTCGAAGCCGGCCGCCTCAGACATACGGAAGACGCATAGACGCCAGCCTTTGAAGCTGATGAGTACATTCCAGGTCGCGGCACGGCCCGCCGAGTCGCGCAATTGCAGGCGCAACGTTTCGCCTTTCCCGTCGCCGTCGACCCACAGTCCGATCGCCTGATGACCGCTCAGGTCGAGCGGTTCGTCGAGCTTCCGTCCCACGGCGCACCACCCTCCGCGCGGGCCGCTGTTCGTGGCAGCAAATACGGCACAGTGATCACCGACGCGAGCCGTTTCGTTTGAGACGGCGAAACTGACGCCGACTCCCTCCTTTGCTGCACCGACATTTCCAATCGTCCCACCGGAGCCTTGGAAGAACCGCTCGGCACGATTTCGGTCGTCCCACCGGTACGGTTCCGCGTCATGAAAGCTTTCGAGGGTTAACGTTTCCGGTTGGTCATAGTCGGCGGTGGGCACGTTGCGAAATCCGCAGGCGATCTCGACACCCAATGGACACGGGATCGATAGGTCGTTCTCTATCGTCCATGCATTCTGCTTGCCGTCGAGTGATTCCACGTATCGTGGCTCTTCGTAGGCGGCACGGTGTAGTTTCCAGCCGGAGTCGGCGTGGAAGAGTTTGAAGTCCTTGCCCGACTCACGAAGTTGCTTTTTGACATTTTCGCCAAAATAGTCGGCCAACCGGCATTGCTCGTATCGCCCGACCATTTCGATCATCTGCCGTGCCCGCGGATGTCGCTCCATGGTCGCTACAGAGGTCTCTATGGAGATCGAGCCTTCGATTCCGATCGTCTTTGCACAAACATACTCGATTTGATCGGGACGAACGTCGTTGAACATGTAGTACCAGCCCACATCACGGCGAGTGAAATTGGCCGCCATGCCCGCCATGATTGGCAGCCGTTCGTCCAAGTACTTCTTGAGATCGCCATGACCGTCGGCCGATGCGCTGCGAGGAACGATATGCCACGCGAGGTTGGTACCCGTACCGTTGCTGGTCTGGTAGAGCACGTCTTTCTTGAACTTGCGGTAGTAGCCCAGGTGCATTTTGTTCAGGTAGTACCAGCGGTCCATGTAGGCGTTGTTGATGCCGTCGCTGGCGTCGAAATAGACCATGTCAAAGTCGCACTCGTTGAAGATCGAGGCGAAGTTGCTGGTGAGTTCGTCGGCCAGCGTGCTGTCCGGGTCGATCAGAAAGTATCCCCACATGGTGATCAGACCTTTCACGTCGTCCCCGGCGGTGTGGCGGGAGGCCTTTGTACCCAGTGCGCCTCGCTGGCAACCGACGAACTTCGGCGTCGGACCGAGCTCGATGTCCCGGTAGCGGATGATCTCGTCTCCGATGCGTATATAGTAGCCGGGGAAAGCGAGGCTGCGGGGCGTTTTCGGAGGGAGGTTGGGCTCGCCGGCCAACACGAGCGTCGTCGACCGCTCGTCCACATCCTCGGTCAGCGGCGGGCAGGGCTCGAAGGCCAGGCGGTCGTCGGGTTTCGGTGTGACGTACGGATCGTTGGGCGAGATGGAAGGTCCGAACACATGGACACCGGCTCCCATTCCCGCGGCATGAATCTTGGCGACCGTCCGTTTCAAGCTGGCAACACCGTCCGGGAAGTTGGCGGTATTTACGTGGTAGTGCCCGTGATTGGCCAGCCAGTTGCTCTTCAGCATGATGATCATCCCAAAGTGGCCGATCTTGGCGTACTCGATGATTTTGTCGATGTTGGTCTCCTTGGCGTCAACGACGAACAAGTACGACCGGCGGACCGACTGTGAGTCCCGCGCCCACTGTCCGTCGAGCATGGGGCAGGGCAAGCCGTTTTCGCGTTCGGCCTCCATAATCGCCGGTTTGAATTGCTCTCGCGACGCCGCCACCAAAGCAAACCTTGCACCGATCATTTCGTGCTTCCGCGTGCAGCGCGCGCCGAGACCAACTACGTCGCTGCCGTGCCGCGCGAGTTGCTGGCACACGTTCGCCGTGGTCCCCAGCAGGCAGACGCCGAACCGGTCGTCATAGGTGGCGTTGAAAGCACCGCCGACCGTCGTCAGTCGCTGGATGGGGAACTCCAAAGTGAGTTGCTCCACGTCGCCGGGCTGGACGTCCACGACTTCCAACAACACGTGTCGCTTGCGCAAGGTGACGCGAAGCGACGCTCGCAAATCGGCATCCAGGAAACGGGCTCGAAGCAGATTCCCCTCGCGGGTCAGGCTGTGTACCGGCGTGGGAACGCCGCGGCGAGTCAGATGCAAGACGGGAAAGGGCGTTCCATCGACGGCATAGTCCTTACCCGATGCTTTGCAGCGAAACTCCCGAAGGATCCCCTGGGATGAAATCTTCAGTCGAATCGTGTCGGTCTCAAGTGTGATATCGCCGGCACTGGCCGGCATCTCGGGCGGAACGATCGGCGTGATCGACACGTCATCCACGTCAACGCTCTCGTTGGGAGGCACGGCGAGGGCTACTGCCGAGCGGAGATATCCATCGGCCGGCGGACGGTAGAAGCCCTCGATCAGCTTCCACCCTTGGTCGGCAGACGTAGACTGCGCAACGCTCTGGCCGCCGATCCTTCCGGACTGGAAGTACTCGTAGAACGTGAGGGAAACAGCTCCACCACGCACCCATGCGGAGACCCGATACCACTTTCCCGATTCCAGTCCTTGGCACATCTGGTAGAGATGCGCGGTCCTATTCTCTGCGGTGATGCGGACGAATTGCTGCCCGGCGTGAGCGCCCGGTTCCTCCGGCTCCGGTCGGCACACGGCAAGCTGACCGGGATACGCCGTATTGAGTGACCACGCGGTGGGGATCCGAGGCGGCTGAGCCAGTTTCCAACCGCGCAAAAGCCCATCTGCTCCGACACGTGCTTCCGCGGCCGTTTCGAAACCGCCGTTCTTCAGGATGGACTCGTTGTGCCCGTAGATGCATGACGACAGAAACAACGTGAGCAAGTATGGGCTTAGCATGACAGCTCCTCACGGATCAAGAGTTTTCCGCAGACCTCGGCTCCAGCAGCAAGTCTAACAGGAATGTTGTGCCCTCGCACCAAGCTGTGTGTCATTGGTGGAGCCCGTTGCGTCCTTTTCGAAAGACGATCGTTGTTTGTCCAGCCACGCAATGGTAGTCTTGGACGGTAGGTACCCGACGCCAGCGAGCCGCTCCCAGCCTCAAGAACCGATCTACGAATGCGCAAACAAGTACTGCTCACGTTAGCGTGCATATTGCCTGCAACGATCGTCGCGTCGCCGAGCAGTGGCGAACCGCATGGAGCGGTTAGCCGCCGTCGGGACAGCCGCATGACGGAGAACTGCCTTCGGCATCGGACACAGCAAGTGTAAGCCCGCAAGACGCCAGAGCAGATCGCCGAGTATCAGCAGCGTCTTCGCGAGACGTTTGTCGAGCGAATCGGCGGCTTGCCGAATCGCACGCCGCTGAATCCACGGGTCACGGGCGTGGTTCATCGTGATGGTTATCGTGTCGAGAAGATCATCTTCGAGAGCCAGCCGAAACACTTCGTCACGGCTGCGCTATTCTTGCCGGACGCCGAGAAAAACAAACGACCCTACCCAGGCGTTCTTGTTGCATGCGGCCACACGCGTAACGGCAAAGCGTCAATCGCCTACCAACAGGCATGCGCTCTGTTGGCGCTAAACGGAATAGCAGCCCTAATCGTTGATCCGATCGACCAAGGGGAGCGGATTCAATTGGTGGACAATAGTGGCAAACCACTGTTGGACAAGAATGGCGATGCCCTGGCCACCGGTCGCGGGCACACGATGGTTGGGATAGGCAGCATCTTGCTGGGCCGAAACACCGCGCGGTTCGAGATCTGGGACTGCATGCGCGGCGTCGACTATCTGGAGTCGCGTCCGGAGATCAATCCAAAACGCATTGGCTGTATGGGCAACAGCGGCGGAGGCACGCAGACCGCGTACCTGGCTGCGCTGGACGATCGCATCGCCGCGTCGTCGCCTAGCTGCTTTGTTACCGACTACTTCGAACGCATGCTCGACGCCGCGCCCCACGGCCGGCGGACTGCGGACGCCGAATACCATGTGTTCGGACAACTCGCCTTCGGCATGGGGCACGCCGATCTTCTGATGATGCGCGCGCCGACGCCCATTTTGATCTGTGCCACGACCAAAGACAATTGCGCCGATATCAATCGCACGTGGGCGTCATTCCGCAGGGCGAAACGGCTTTATGGTCGAATTGGGTTCGCCGAACGCATTGATTTGGTCGAGCACGATGATCGACACCATTACCATCAGGCGTTGCGCGAAGCCGCCACGCGGTGGATGATCCGATGGCTGCGTGGCGTGGACGAACCGATTGTAGAACCGGCCATCCAGGTGCTGAGCGAAAAAGAAATCCAATGCACGCCCGACGGCCAAGTGATGCTGCTGGACGGCGCGAGGTCAGTCTACCACTTGAACCAAGATTACGAAGGCGAATTGGCGAAACGGCGCCAAAGGCGATGGGCGGAGTTCGACCGAGCCGACCTGATGAATCAAGTGCGCAGAACGGCGCGAATACGCAAGCTCGAAGAATTGCCGAAACCAGAGATACGGAAGTCTGGCGTTGTCGAGCGACAGAAGTATCGGATCACGGAGATGGTCTTTCAAACGGAAGACAACATCTGTTTGTACGCACGGATGTTCTCACCAAAGGATACTCAGCCGCGAGGAGCGGTGTTGTATGTTCACGAAAAGGGCGGAACCGCAGATGCCTTCCCGGGCGGGCCGATTGAGGAGCTGGTGAAGGAGGGCCAGGTCGTATTGGCCGTCGACCTGCATGGAATAGGCGAAAGACTGGAGGTGTTTTCCGCGTATGTGCTCGGTCTCTCATACGTCGGCATGCGAGCGGAGGATATCCTCATCTGCGCTAAGTGGCTCGCTGAAGACCAAACGACAGCACGGACCAAATCCATTTCTCTGAACGCAGTGGGCAATGTCGGCGTTCCGGCGCTGCACGCCGCTGCTCTCGAACCCGATCTATTTGACTCGGTGAAACTAACGCGTTCGCTGATCTCATGGTCAAACGTGATCGAGCTGAAACGCACCCATGACCAACTTATCAATGCCGTTCACGGCGCCTTACTCACCTATGACCTTGAGAATCTGGCCACGACTTTGGGCGGCAAATTGACGATCGAACAGCCCGTAGACGCTTGGGGCAAACCGGCGAACTGGATCGCACGATGAAGACATTCGGACTTCTTCCGAGGTTAACCATTCCCGTATGGTGCTGGTGTGGGGTCGGCGCCCCAGAAGCTCGTTCAATCGCCCAGACGCAGGGTAACTCGGTCGGCGGTTGGCGAACAGCAAATCTTGCGGAGGTATGGGCCGATGAGAATCGTTTCGCTGACAATTGCCTAGTCGAGTTGGCGGGCAACTCGTTGGTAGCTTGACGGCCGTAATGCAATATTTCCCATTTCGGTTGAGCCTGGATCTACTTCTCGGCCGCCTAGAGAGGCTTGACGACTTCGAAGGGTATGGCGGGCAATGTGCCTAGCACGGCGCGGTACTCGCGCGTCTTTCCGCTTCTTCTGTCCGTCAGCGTCCTTTGTTGCGAAGCGTTGGCGATCAGGTTGCCCTTGAGGCCCGGTCGGGCTTTCTCGGCGTCGGCGCGCAGCAAGATGGCTGCGCCCTCGTCAAATCGCGACACGCTGTCGATGGTGATGCCTTCTGGCGGATCGCTTAGTTCGACTTGGATCTCGCCCTCGCGGGCAGGTATGGTGACTCGCAGCTCGACGGTTCCGCCGGCGGGGATTTTCACGGGCTGATCGCCGAGAATGGCTATTGGGCTCCGGTAGGGCGGGCGCGGCGTGTTGGTCGCTGGCGCCTTTGAGACTGGTGGTTTCTGCCAGTCCCAAAAAACAACCTCCGAATCTTCGGCGGGAACCAGATGCTTGTAGGCGAACGCCTGCATCATGTCGTCTGCTGGTACGGCCGTACGTACGACCTCCTGGCCGCCAATGACGGCGCGGCCTTTCACGCCAAGGCTGAGGTGTTCGTCTGGCAGAACCGGCGGGACGAGCAACGTCACGCGAACCTGGTCGCGGCCCGCCGGCAGCGTGCTGCCGAACAACGAGAAATCTCCGGGAACGCCCTTCAAACTCAAGGCAATCTCGCCGGAGAATCCGTCCTTGCGCAGGGCGAAGACGGTGAAGGGAACGAATTGGCGGGCCCTCGCGTTGATGCGAGAGGGCACCACGCGCAGTGCGAAATCGGGCCGCGGCGGACTGATGCGCAGACGGTAACCATACTCCGGCCCACCCTCGCGCTGAGCATCGCCCAGGCGCAAATAGTAGGTCCCGTCGGCAGGTGGCGTAAATTCGATCAGCGAATCGGCATAGTGCGTCTTCAAGGCGTCGGCTTTGTCTTCATGGTCGTCGCTGAGGGCCAATCGCTTGCCGGCAGCGTCGGTCAGCTCCAGCAGGGAATCCACCGGCGAATCAAGACGCCGTGCGTAGACCTCGGCGATGATCCGCTGGCCAGCGCGGCCTTCGACGCGAAACACATCCCAGTCGCCCGGCTGATCGGCCCGGCCATTGATGATCACGGGCGGTGCGACCGGCTGGGCGGTCTCGAACGAGTGGTTTGGTTCCTTTTCCATGGCTTCCGGCAGCGTGTCGACGCCAAAAGGCACTCGGTTGGAAATCATGTCTCCCTTGCGGACCGAGATGGGGTAACTTCCCGCGGCTTTGTCTTTGGCATCCATCGTCAGCTTGTCGACCGGAAGGTTCCAGCCCTTCAAACGGACGGTGGTTTCGTCGCCGGCCGGCCCGCCCAGCGGGAAGATGCTTGTCACATAGGGCAACTCGCCGATCGCAATGCGATACACGAAATCGGGACGGCCGCGGTAGATCGCGTCCTTGATCTCGACCACGTACTGACCGTCTTCCGGGACCTTGTAGAACAGGATAGGATCGGGCTGGAAACGGTAGTCGTCGTCGTAGGCCAGCTCCTTGCCTTTGGCATCGTACAGCGTCAACGTGGCCTGAAACCAGCCGGGAACTGCATCGGGCAGATAGGGGATCAACTCCCGCGCGCTGGTGGCGATGACCAATTGCTGGCCTTTGCGGGCCTCGAAGCGATAACGGTCCGCGTCGCCGGGTGTAAAGCGATCGGTCTCCCACGATGGCTGGTTCGGTTCGCGGGCGATGA
Organism: uncultured Pirellulaceae bacterium; assembly: GCA_964617665.1. Lineage (GTDB taxonomy): Bacteria > Planctomycetota > Planctomycetia > Pirellulales > Pirellulaceae > JADHUC01. The sequence continues at coordinate 21,921 of CAZUAH010000110.1, read as the reverse complement.
TTTGGCCGTTGACCACGGCTGGCAGCGTGATGTCAAGAGCCTGGCGTATGGGGCCGGCGCCCGACGCCCTCCGGGCGTCTTTCGATTCCGAAGGGAGTACCGGCTCTGGCTCGCGGAATTCAGGCAGGGTACCGACGTAGAAGGCCAGCCGATTCGACTCCCCGCGCGGTGTCTGGATTCGCAATTCCGTCTGTCCGGGCTCGGCGTCCGGGGCCAGCGTGATCTCCAGCAGAATGCTCTCGGAAATGGCGGGAATCCTTCGGCGCGCCTCCATGATGTAGATCTGGTAGAGCTTCTTCAGGATCTCGGCAACTTCCTTTTCTTTCGCGTCATCTCGCGCGGCGCCCATCAACGCCCTGAGCCTGTCTCTCAGCTTGCCGCCCTCTTTCATGAACGTAAGGTCGATCTCGCCCAGCATAGTGGCTTGGATGCCCTTGCCGGAGAAACTGGCTACCTTGGCGTTGGTCAAATGCTGTCCGCCGACCGTGACCTGGAAGGTCGTGCCACGCTGACCGCCGGCCGGATAGACATAGCCAATATGCGGCGGCCCCTGCTGTGCCTGCGCGGCAGAGAAGGGCGTCAGTAAGGCCGCCAACCACAGCACGGTCAGCAATTGTCGCGTCTTCATCGTTTGTTCTCCTGCTGCACGATAGGGGCCATACTAGCCCGAAGCGCAAGCGAGGGAATTACCGAAAGCGGATGTCCTTCCCTCGCTGGCGCTTTTTGATGTTGTGATTTTCCTACCGCAAAGCGGTTATACTCCAAAGCCCAGGGTCGCGGCGAGCCGCGCACCCTGGGGAGGCAGTTCACACAAGACATTTACGCCGAAGGCGTTACACACGATCAGCTGTCCGCGCGGTTCCCTCTTGTCCAACGCCTTCGGCGTAACCGTTAATCTCTTTCCTCTACCCAGGGTGGCGCTTCGCCGCTACGCGGCTTCGCTCACCCTGGGCTTCGGAATGTAACGCCTTCGGCGTAAAGAACAATACGCACACTACTGAAGGCGCAACATCAAGACTTGCGCTTCGGGCTATGTGGCGATGGTGCGATCAATTCCTCCGCTTCACATGATTTCTTTCAGTCGTCCGGCCATGGGGATGCCGTCGTCGGCGGTGGGCGTGACGGTCAAATCCATGCTCATCGGATTGGGCAGCTTTCCGTCCGGGTCGATGCCCAGCTTGTTGTACACGCTGCCGAGGAGGTCGCACGGATAGACGGGGCGATCCTTCACTTCTTCGCCTTTCGCATCCGAGGCACCGACGACGTGTCCGCCCTTGAATCCACCACCGGCCAATACGGCGGAGAACACATTGGGATAGTGGTGTCGGCCGCCGTTCCAAGGCGCCTTCCAAGCGATCTTCGGGGTCCGGCCGAACTCGCCGCTCCACCAGACGATCGTGCTGTCCAACAATCCACGGTCGGACAAGTCCTGAAGCAGCGTCGCCATCCCCTGGTCCAACTCCGGCAGTTTCCGTTCCATGATCCGGAAATGGTCCTTGTGCGTATCCCAGCCTGAGAAGTTGATGGTGATGTAAGGCACGCCGCGCTCGACGAGCCGCCGCGCCACGAGGCAGGTTTGGCCAAACCAGGTAAGCTGCGTCTCGCTCCATGGCATGTGGCCGTAGCGGCTTCTCAGTGCGGCGTCTTCCTGGGAGAGATCAAACACCTTGGCCCCGTCGCCCAGGATCATGTCGTAGGCTTGCTGCTCCGCCTCAAAGAATGCCGTCAGAGTGGCGTTACCCGGTACGCTGCTGCCGAGTCGGTCGAGTCTGCCGAGCACCTCGCGGCGGGCGCGCTGCTGCTCCTCGCTGATACCACGAGCAACGACGCCTTCGACATCGAATGGTTGTCGCAAAGGGTCGCCGCCGGTGGTGAACGGTTTGTAGCGCGTCCCCAAAAAGCCGGCTTCGGAAAATCGTCCCAGCGGTCGGGTCATCACGATATAGGGTGGAATCAGACCCTTGTATCCGGCGTCGTAACCTTTAAAGAGCTTGACTACGGCGCCAGCGCTGGGATAGACCAGCCGATCACCAGGCCTGCGGCCGGTCTGCACCAGGTAGGCCGCCGTTTCGTGACCGCCGTTGCCGTGGGTCATGCTGCGGATGATGGAATACTTGTCGGCCTGCTTGGCCAACAGAGGAAGTTGGCCGCCGATGCGGATGCCGTCCACGCTGGTCGGGATCGCCTTGTTCAGCGGGCCGCAGTAGTCGTGGCCCGCGTCCGGCTTGGGATCGAAGGTGTCGGTGTGCGGCGGGCCGCCCCACATCCACATCTGGATCACAGACTTGGCTTTGGCCGTCGGTGCCTGCGTGCCGGCCTGGGCGGCTGCGGCCAACCGGCTGGCCAGCAGTCCCGCGCCGCCCGCCAGTCCACGGCACAGCACCTCGCGCCGGGAGACAGAGCTGCCAGGCGCGCACCGGGCCGCACTGGCTGATTCCAAGTTTGGCGATCGAACCGTGGAATCGTATTCTGCGTTCATGATCACACCATCCTTTTCGTTCCGAATCGTCGGGGCCGGGTTTCCAGTGGCATCTCCGGCCGCTGGGGCAATCATCAGTGCCGATGGAGGAATTCGGCGCTGTTGAGCAGCGCCCAGGCAAGGTCTTGCGGGTACACGCGTCTTTGATCGCTTCCGCGAGGCGGGTCTACTATTTCCAAATCCTCGTCCAGCGGGTACCGCGAGAGAATCGTCAAATACAATTCTTCGGCGATTTCGCGCAAGCTCCTGCGGTCGGTGGATCTGAGCAGCGGCCGAATCTTCGGGCCGTACTCGATCTTTCGGAGGATGTGGCTCGAATTCAGCAGGTGTAGCCGCTGCGTGGCTGTGGGTAGCGTGTTCCGCTCGGACTGCAAGCCCGTGTCGCGCGGCGATCGGCCGAACTTCTCCAGAAACGCACTCGTGATGCTGGCGTCGGCCAGCGCGATCGAGCGCTGCTCTTCGGGGATGAACGTGTAAGGCTCCGGAATGACGCTGGTATACTTCTCGGTCGTGCCGGTGATCTGACACAAGGCGTCGATCAGCACCTCGGCTTCCACGGGACGGATCAGGTAATGTGCGAAATTCGCTTCGGCCTTGGGATCCTCGCTCCTGGGGATGTGGGAGAGTTGATAGGTTGTCGAGTTCAGGATCTGCCGGCAGATGTGTTTCAGATCGTAGCGCGACGCGATCAACTCGCGTTCGAGGAAGGCCAATAGCTCGGGATTGCTGGGTGGATTGTCCGGCCGGATATCGTCCGGCTCGTGGATAATCCCGCGGCCCAGCAGCCAGAACCAGACACGGTTGACGATGTTGCGGGCAAACCAGGGATTGTTAGGCGCGATCAGCCAATCGGCAAATGCCTCGCGAGGATCCTGGCCGGGCGACAACTTGGCCGGTGTCCCATCCGGAAACGCGGCCGCCGCTAACGTCTTGGCGGCAGCCTCGGTGGCGGTCTTGTCGTAATCCCACAGGACGATCTCTTCCTTCCATTCCGCGGTAGGCTTGTAGGCGATCAGCGAAAAGAAGGCCGCCATACCCGACAACCGCTCCGGCGGCCATTTGTCGGTCCGCACTCCCATGAAACTCAAGGCCACGGCCTGGGCGATGGCCCGCGGCTCCCGGCTCTGCGTCGCACGGTAGAAGTTGACCTGGGGCTTGCGGAAGTTGCTGCCGCTGGCGACCAGCATTTCGCGTACGAACCGGTCGTAAGGCACGTTCTCCCTGACGCACGTGCGGATCCAGCGGTGGTAGGCTTGCACTGCGTTGGGCCACAGGTTGATGGGGAACTCCGACTTGACGCGCAGTGAATCGCACCATTTCATCGTCCAATAGTCGGCGAATTCGTCTCGCTCCAGCAGGCGATCGACGAGCTTGGCTCGCTTGTCGGGGTCGGCATCCTTGAGAAACTGCCGCGCCTCGTCGGCAGTGGGCAGCGTGCCGATGACGTCCAGATAGGCCCGCCGCAGGAACACCTCGTCGGAGCACAACCTGGCCGGCGGAATGCCCAGTTGATCCAAACGCTCGAAGACCAGCTCGTCGATCCGGCCTCGGGGCTTCGGATCGCCATCGCTTTCAAACGGGCGCAGCGGCGCCCGTGCCCCGGCCACACCGGCCACTGCCGCTGTTAAGATTAAGGCGACAACGAGGGATTTCTTCATGGCTTCACTCCAGTCACCAGCAGACAACTAGGTACGCCAGAGCACACAGTATATCACCGCACTAATCTAGACCAAACAATCTCCTGAAGGGTTTCGCGTCGTTTGTGAAGTCATACGGTTCCTGACACCTTTTCGCAATCCCCTTTCGGAATCTTCGCCCTGCTTCAAGGCATCCACGCCCCTTTGTATGGCCAAAATGGACGTTTCCCGAATCGCGCCGTCATTGGCGTCGTTGCCTTGCTTGTTGACGAAGTCGTCGACGCCATCAGCGCCGACCTGAAACACGAACGCCGCGCAAAACGCTACGACAAGTCTCAACCGCGCCTTCATCGTTCCGTTCTCCACAGTGAATTGCCGAAGACTCGAAGGTCTTGGCGAATGCTATAGCGCACGAAATACCGGCCGGCGGAGCCATCGCTACCTCCACTTTGGTTGTAGGCGAGTTCCACCGTTGACTAGCCAGGAGAGGATTCTCCATGCGAACCATTCCCACGGCGCTCCCTAGGCCGGCTGACAGATCTTCCTGTTGGCCGAAAACTAGTCCGCAATGGATGCAGGCTGCCAAGAAGAATAGACACGAAGATTTCTTCATGACTCAACGTCGCTAGCGGCCTCGGCTCTTTGGCGTTGAGTGGACGTGACTATTCCAGACTAGCTCTGTCCAGTCAATTTGGCTCGGGCCAGTCGAGGTGTTGGTGGAGGAAGGCGAATGTGGCCTGACCGTTAATGGCGTGACCGCCCTGAAAGTACTCGATTTCGGTTTTGTCCGTCATGCCGAACTGAGCGTACAGCCAGCGGACTTTGGCATACTCGTGCGCGACCCAGTGGTCGACGGAGACGCGGTCGTGATGGCCGCGTTCGACCATGAAGGGGCGGGGAAAGATCAGGTAGGCCATTTCGGCGTAGTCGAAAGTGTGGCCCAGATTCCAGTAGGGCATCTCCCACTCGATGGTTTTCATGAAGCCGTTGGGGAAATCCGTGGCCGCGACTTTGCGGGTCCATTGGTTGAAATCGCCGGAACAGATCGACAAACAATAGTCCTCGAGGATGGACGGAACGCGCACGGCCGTCTCGCCACCGTAGCTGAGACCGTAGAAGGCAATGCGATCTGGATCGACGTTGGGTTGCGTCTTCAGCCAGTTGAGAATCTGGCGATGGGAAGCCGTGATGAATGAGAAGAGCGTACAACCGACGGAGTTGGCCTTGCGATCTAGCCAGCGGTAGCGGTCTTCGCCGCGATAAAGGTTGTGGGGGGCGAAGGTGATGAAGCCACGCTCGGCGAGGCGGGCCGCGAAGTCGTCGTAGGCGGTCTTGTGACCGTCGATGGTATCTCGGGGAAGGCCGCCGCGTCCGTGCTGACAGACGACGACTGGCCGGCGCTCACCCGGCTTGATGTCTTTGGGAAGAACAAGAACGCCCCAGGCGAACAATTCGGGATAGACGTCCAGGATTACGTCGTACGCGGTCCATGTTTTGGTTTCAATAATCTTGCGGCTACGGGCATTGGGCGGCAGCAGCGGTTCGTCGAACTTGCCCATCGCCTCTTCATGAAAACGGCGGCGTAAGTCTTTGCTGGCTTCCACGAACTGGGTCGCATCGAGCGTGGGGTGCTCTTTGTTTGTGGACCATCGTCCGGGACGGAGTTTGGGTTCGGCCTGGTAGAGAAAGAACTCCTCCCGCACGGTGTCCGAGTTGCGGACGAGCGATTGGACGTGGTTTTCGAGTTGACGGAAGAGGCGAGTGTGGCGGGCGACGGGGTCGAAGGATTGACGTCGATCTGCGATCAGGGAGACCGGTGTTGGAGCGGCTTCCTCCTGTTTGACGACGATCTGTACGCTGTTTCTGGCCGCCTGCGGAATGCGCCCGATTTCCCTTTGGGCCTGTTGGAGATCAAAGGGGGGAATACTGCCCTTCTGATTTCGGACGGCGGGGTTCTTCGCAGGTATGATCAGCAACGGGCGAGGAGAGATGAGACTCGCGATTTCGGCGTCACCAAATTCGCGCAAGAGGCCGTAGAGGTTGCGGTAGATGGGTTCGGCCCAGATTCCTTCTCGTGAACCGAAATATCCGTGCAGCTCCACCGCGTCGATCCGCGGATCGCAAACGCCCGCATAGAAAGCGATTAGGGCACCTTCGCCGATTCCCCCGACGCGTACGTTGGCTTTCGGCGAGTTCTCTTTTATCCAGTCGACGGCGGCGAGCACCTTCTGGACTTCATATACGATGATATGACGCCCCATGTGAAAGGCCTGCCGGTAGATCCACTCGCGATGAGTCTGGTCGGAGCGTTTGAGGCGAGCGTCGTTGCCATCGGGCCCGAGGTAGATTTCGCGGTTGATCAGTGTGGGGATGATGATGGTCCGGCCATCGCCGACAGCGTTGTGGAGTTTTGACCGGAGGTTGGGATCGCCCTCGGCAAGCCCAACAAGTTGTTCGGGAGTCTGATCGGCGTCCGGGACAAAGATGTTATAGCCATCCGACTCTTGCTTTGGCGTAACAAGCAATCCCTCACTGAAGACGCCCTCAAGAACTGGCCAGCGAACCTGGTGAACCTGAAGTTTCTCGGCTTCGGCAACCAAGGCAGGATTCTGACCGTCGCCGAATCGTTCCAGCGTGATGCGGGCGGCGCGCTCATTGTCGACAACACCGGTCAGCTTCTTGAACCGCTCGCGATTGGAGGCGATGGATTTCGCGTAGGCCTCGGGCGATGAGAAGTCGTAGCGCCAGTACTTGGCACGTTTGCTTTTCGATTCAGCGATCTTGCGTTCCACAAACGTGTGGGCGCCGTCCATGAGGCGATCCGCGAGGTCACCGTCGGCCTCGGGCCAAGTCAGAACCTTCGTGCCGGGCAGCGGCTGGAGATCGTCGGCGACGGCGACGGGTGAGATGGTGAATAGGCAGATGACAACGAGGTGGCGCATGGCAAACGGCTCCGAGGTTAGGGGTGATGCATTGTATACCACGCCCGGCCCAAGATGTCCGCTTGAGTCCCGCCTTCGGGCGAAAAACAGTTTGAACAGGTTCACGTGCCCTGCGATTATGTCAGAATAATATCCGAAATCGTCTCAACCTACCGTACCCTGCCTGATGCACATCGAACGTTGAACAAACGCCGGGTGACGTGCACCCATTCGCAGTCACTGTTTGAGGACCTTTCGAAACGAGACCACGCCATGACCCCTTCCACGCCGAGACTCCTCGTGCTCGTGTTGACCGTACTCGCCACTGCAATTGCATCCGCCGCCTCGCCGCCCAGTCGCTGGGAGTTGGCTCGTGAGAAAGCGGACATCCACCGTTTTTCGACCTTGTTCACCGCCCGGCAGGTCACTGAAGATCTTGCGACCGATGCGCTAATCGACGAGGCGATTGACTGGTGTAGGACGATGGGGATTACGAAGGTCTACTTGGAGACGTTTCGTAGCCGACACCAGGTTGAGCCCGAAACGATCGCCCACGCGCGAGACCGCTTCCGCCAGGCTGGCTTTGTCGTCTCCGGGTGCGTGACCACCACACAGATCGGTAAGATCTCTACGGGCTGGAATCTGATCTCTTGTTACACGAATGCTGGAACGCAGAAGCAAACGCGAGAAATCTTCGAGTTCACGGCGAAGCTATTTGACGAGATCATGATCGACGATTTCTGGTTCACCGATTGTTCCTGCACAGAGTGTCGCGAAGCGCGTGAGGCGAGACAGGTGCGCGTCGGTGATCGTGTCTGGCCCGTGGATGGCGGGGAGTGGTCGGACTATCGCTGCGAACTGACGGTCCGCATATCACAGCAGTTGGTCCTGGAGGTGTCACGGAAAGTCAATCCTGATGTAAAAGTCATCATCAAATACCCGCACTGGTACGACAACTTCCAGGAGCGTGGTTACGACGTGATCCGGCAGACCGCCGATTTTAACATCACTTGGGTCGGGACCGAAATTCGCGACGAGCACAATCAGCGATGGGGCGGGCGAGGTCGATCCACGGCGTATTTTCTGCAGTCTTGGCTGGAGGGGATCGGCGAAAACAAGTGCGGCGGAGGGTGGTACGACACACTGGGCACGACGCCAGCGACGTACCTGAGCCAGGCCCGCCAGACGATCCTCGGCGGAGCCCGCGAGTCCATGCTGTTCAATGCCGGAAACCTGCGATCGCGCGACGCAGGCCCCGACGACGCAGCCGCGCTCCGAGCCGCGTTGCCAGAGTTGCTCGATCTGGCTGCAAACGTCCGCCGCAGGTCGCTGGTCGGCATGGCAATGTACAAGCCGCCCAACAGCTCCGGCGACAACGAACGACGCGTATTCGAGCACGTTGGTATGCTCGGAATCCCGTTCGTCAGTTGCTCGCAATTTCCCATCGACGCGCCCGCTGCGTTCTTCTCCATCCACGCTTTGTACGATCCGACATTCGCTCGACAGCTTGATGCCTATTTGCAGAACGGCCGACCGACGTTGATCACCGATGGCTTGGCGAAACGTTTGGACGGGCGCGTAAACCTGGATCGTCAGAACGTCCACGTGCTGCCCGTTAACGGAGATCCTAAAACGGTCTGGTCTCTGCCGACGGAGCGTATTCAGAAGATCCGAACGGCGATGCTTCGGCCATTCGGTGTCCGTTGTAAGGGACCGGCTCGCACAGCACTGTACCTATTCGACGATGGAAGTTGGGTCGCAGAGAGTTTTCACGACGCACCGATCAACGTTACGATCAACGATCAGTCGGTCGAAATCGAAGCCCACGGTTGGGCTCAATCCTGGCGCTGACAAAGTTTGCGACCGTGAAATTGCGCTGTCAGGCAAACGTGAGCCGAACGCGCTTGGCGCCATCGGCTCACAGTGTAACTATTCGCATTTGCGGGACAGTGTCTAGTCCTTATCGGTGCGAAGGACTGAGATGAAGGCCGACTGAGGGATTTGCACTTGGCCGATCTGTTTCATGCGTGCCTTGCCCTTCTTCTGTTTCTCCAGGAGCTTGCGTTTGCGCGTCACGTCTCCGCCGTACAACTTCGCAGTCACGTCTTTTCGGTACGGCTGGATGGTCGATCTCGCGATGATGGTTCCGCCGATGGCCCCCTGGACCGCGATTTTGAATTGGTGGCGGGGTACGGCTTTGGCGAGCCGTTCGCAGTAGTGAAGCGCCCGCTGCCGCGCCTTGTCTCGATGCACCAAGTACGCAAGGGTGTCGACTGGTTCGCTGTTTACCAGAATTTCGACTTTGACAATGTTGGTCTTCCGATACTCGATGGGCTCGTAGTCGAAAGACCCGTAACCGCGCGTGACCGTCTTGAGCTTGCTGTAGAAGTCGAACAGCACCTCGCCGAGCGGCATCTCGCTGACGACCTCAAGCCGACCCTTAGCCAGGTAATTCATGGTCTGGCTCTCCGAGCGATGTTCCCGGCACAGCTCCATGACGGCGCCGACGTGTTCTTCAGGAGTGAGCACAGAAGCCCTGATGTAAGGTTCGGCGACGGAGTCGATCTTCATGGGATCGGGCCAATAACTGGGGTTGTCTACGACGATCGATTCGCCGTCGGTCAGGTTCACTTTGTACTGCACCGAAGGTGCCGAGAGGATCAGCCCGATGTCGAATTCTCGCTTCAGACGCTCCTGAATCACGTCCAGGTGCAGCAGACCGAGGAACCCGCAGCGAAACCCGAAACCTAGGGCCGCGGAACTGTCTTTCTCGTAGGTGAGCGCTGCGTCATTGATCGCCAATTTATCCAGCGCCTGTGTGAGGTCCTTGTACTCGTTGGTGCCCATGGGATAGATGGACGAGAAGACGACCTGCTTTGCCTCTTGATAACCCGGAATGGGTTCTGCTGCAGGGCGTTCGGCATGGGTGATGGTGTCGCCGATCTGGATTTCCCGTACGGTCTTGATACCGGCGATCAGATACCCTACTTCCCCAGTACCGAGCTGTCGTTTGGGATGGAGTTTCAACTGATTGTAGCCCACCTCCTCGACCGTATAGTCGCGATCTGAGTGCATGAAATGGATGGTGTCGCCAGCGCTCAGCGTGCCTTCCATGACGCGGCACTGCAGAATCACCCCGCGATATCGGTTGTAATGGGCGTCGAAGACGAGCGCTTTCAGCGGTGCGCTGGGGTCGCCCTTGGGGCTGGGCAGCTTCTGGACGATTCCTTCAAGCACCTTTTCGATGCCGGTGCCGTTCTTGGCGGAAATGGGAATCGCTTCGAAGGGATCCAGCCCCAGATCTTCAGCGATTTCCTCGCGCACACGCTCGACGTCCGCGGACTGCAGATCGATCTTGTTGATGACGGGCAGGAGTTCGAGATCATTATCGAGGGCCAGGTACAGGTTGGCCACGGTCTGCGCCTCGACCCCTTGAGCAGCATCGACGACCATCAACGCACCTTCGCATGCCATCAGAGAACGCCGTACTTCGTGTGAGAAGTCCACGTGGCCGGGTGTGTCGATCAGGTTCAGCAAGTAGTCCTGCCCGTCCGATGCGCGATACGAGAGAGTAATCGTATTGCTCTTAATGGTAATGCCCCGCTCTCGCTCGATATCCATACTGTCGAGCAATTGATCGCGGAACTCCCGCTGTGAGACCGCGTTACAGGCCTGGATCAGCCGATCGGCCAGAGTGGACTTGCCATGATCAATGTGAGCGATGATGCAGAAGTTCCGAATATGTTGCATAGTCATTGTTCGCGAAGTCGCGACTTGTGCCTTGAGAGTGAAAATGCGCTCTGGAGCGTTTCTAGTGGCCCGTCTATCGATCAATGTCAGATTGGGTGGCCGGGGCTGGACTGAGCGTCAGCGAGGGAAGCCCCGGGGTTTCGGGCTTGCGCCCTCCAACCCCGGCCACCCTGGCCTCAACCTACCCGACAAATATCAATAGCCGCACCACTAGCGGAACAGTAGCGTTTTCGCAGCCCGTGTTGCAGCCACGAGCGTTCCGTCAGACGCTACGCCGAATTTGAACGGAGTCTAGCAGACGTGAGCCTCTTCACACTACGGCACAACCACCCAAATAGGTCGCGTACGGATTCTCCCGTGAGGCGACATGGCGTTTTAGCTGCGTTACTGGGGTAGGTGCCCGAGTTGTTCCGGGGCGATTGGCGTTCTGTCTACCCCCGGTCCGCTCCAGGTTAGTGAAAGCCCGTCGTTGTATTCGTATTCGATGAATCGCAGACGGATTGGGTGCCATCCTTGCCGCAGGGCGACCATTCCCGTGGTGGTGTTTGCCGAAGTGACACGCCGCGAATCAATCACGATATCGCCCGCCACACGCAATTCGCTGCCGGATTCCGCTCGCATTTCGAAGGTGTACACTCCATCCGCGGGTGCATGGAACAGCCCGGTGAACACAAACCCGAACATCCGGTTTCGCTTGCGTCCGGCAAGGTCGATCCGCGGCTTCGTTATCGTGGCGACGGGTTTCAGGTTTTCGAGTTTTCGGTCTTTCGGCCATGCATCTGCTTCGTAATAGTCGGCCACCACGCCCGGCTGGCGCGAGCTTGCGTCGACAGGATTATGCGGTGCCAGCCTACGATGCAGCAGCATAGCAATGTTGTCTTTGTACTCGTCGAGCGTGACACGCCGTTCGCTGATCGTCTTGACGCCCGCGGCACTTGCGGTACCCAGAAAACGCTCTGCATGGCGCCTGAGACTATCGCTGGGGGTGACGGTGAACGTAGCGTGGTCGATGCGGGCGGATTCAATGCCTTCGCGCGTCCTGCGTTCCACTGCGGCAAGGTCCACAGGCATGCGCGCAAATTGGACTCGCTGTAGCACATCGGCTTGGTCGCGGACCGCATCCTCCGCGCGATCGAAGATTTGGTCTGCTTGGGCAAGGACCTCGGCCGTCAAGAAAGACGCCTGCTTGGCGTTGGTGAAGCAACGCAGATGGATGTTGTCGTTGTCCATCTTGTCGTGGAGAAGATCGAGGTAAGCGCGAATGTGAGGGGCCGCGGCTCCGTACACCGCCTGCAGGAACTCGTCTATGGCCGTGTCTTCATCGTATTCCGGATTCCATAAGAACTGTGCCATGATGTAACCACCCAACGCGGACATATCACCATGAGGCGTCAGTTTCGTGTCCTGCTCGTAGACGCCCTTCACATTGTGTGCCACGAAGAACTTGATATCGTCGTTCAGTGCCCGCAGTGCGGGGTGCGGCAGATAGTAATTGCGAAAGTTTGTGGTGTAGTTCCAAATCCACAGACTGACGCAGATCTCGGACCACCCACGGATATCTTCGCAGAAGCGTGAATTAGCCGGAGCGTCGCAGTCGGTGAACGGGTGGGCAAAACAGCACTCGATGCTGCAGAGCCTGATCGTCACATTCGGGCGGGGACGGAGTGTTTTCGGCGGTTTGCGGCTCCACTGGTAGGCCAGTGTGGTAATGCGTTTACCGGGGAATTCGTCGACCACCGCGTCGGCAACACGGTTCACCAACTGCAGAACCGGGCCCATTTGCGACTCTTCACGAGCAGCGACTTCCTGGCAACGAGCACACTGGCAGTAGTTTCCCCAATCGTTTTGCGATACCGAGAAGTACGTGGCGTCAGGGGCCGAGCGCATACGCTTGCGGATTCCGTCAATGACAAGTTGGATGACGTCCTGGTTGGTACAACACAGTTGCGTGCGTTCGCGCAACCGTTTTCCGTCGACCAAGGCGAAATACTCCGGATGTCGTTCGTAATACACGTCGACTGGTACCAATTCGCCGAATGTGTGCGCCCATCCGCAAAACTTGACGCTGCCGCCGTACGCCTCAGTCAGTCTCGGTCCGACGTTGACGCGGTTTCGCGTGCACCAGTCCGGATCGTAGCAGTCGAGTACGGCTGGCCAGCGATATTCGAGCGACGGCACGACCGTCTCGTTCAGTTCAGGTAGAACGAGAGTCTCGCGTTTAGGAATCCGGCTCACCTCCGGCGTGAACCAACGGCAGCCCAAGTGATCCTGCAGCAGTCCATAGACGCCGTACATGATGCCGCGAACATGGCTGCCGGCGATGACCAAGTGTCCGTCAACCGTGCGCAGCAGGTATCCCTCTGGGCCGAGCCTGTTCAAATCTACGGTGATCCCCAGTCGGCGCAGGCGATCAGGTGCACCGAGGACGATTTCGTGCCGCGCTGCTTTCGTCGTCTCGGTCACGCACGGAAACTCCGCTCCCGTGATCTGCCGCAAGAATATCTGCAGTTCCCTAGCCGCGCGGGTGACCGAAGGTGATGGCTCCTTGGGCGTCACGATAACGACATCCGTCGTGCCCTGCGATGCCAGCGTCATGCCCGCCGCTGGTATCGCCGCAGTAGTAGCTACAACGAAATAGCCGGCCAGGATCGCGGTGATTCTCATGCTCGCTATTCTCCTGCGCGTAAGCCCCGCACACCAGACCGTACTTGCTTTCCTCCACGTCTTCGATATCGGCCGCGCAGTCGCACACGGCGGCTCACGATCCTTCGCGTTGGAGAGTCGGGGCGAAGTTGGGCGATCCGGGCTTCTGGTACGGCTTTAGTGCTTCGAATCGGAAGTCGATTTCGGCGATTTCCTCCTTGGTCAGCGCCAACTCCGAGTAGATCGGTTTTGCGGGGATGCTTCTACCTGGCCCGTAGTGACGCGACACCATCGTCTGGAACACGCCGCGTTTCTTCCAGAGGTACAACTGGTAGCCTCGCAAATCGCCGGGATGGGTCTTGCTGAGGTTGATCATGAGGAGGAACTTGCTGTATGCGTCTCTGAGGGCGTCGGGATCCGAACCGCTCTGGTGCAACTGCCAGACGCGGGTGAGGACGTCGGCGTAGATGGCGCGCTCGGTGATCAGGCCTTCCGAGCCGAGCCGCAACTCGTAGAGCCAGCCGTAACCTCCGCGGGCGCCGAATACGCGTCGGATGGGCGGTTTCGCTGCGACTAGAGCCCGCAAACGGGAGATGACGGAGCCAGCTTCCTCTTTGACGTAGCCATAGTTCGGGAACTCCTTGGCCAACTCGATCAGGAGTTCTGGTGAGGGTACCGGCCCCCTATAGGCCACGCCGCCGGTGGTCTGGTGAAACACGGGCCGTTTTGTGACTGCGGCCAGCGCTCGCCAATATTGAAGCATGTCGTCTTGTGTCTTGCCCGAGTCGGGCGGGCGCGAGATCATCGCCGCCGGCGCCAGCTTCTCGGCATGTTTGGCGTAAACAAGCATGTCGGCCGTGTCCTTGCCCTGCACACCCAGGCACAGCGCCGTGCGGAGGCCGCGAGACGTCTCGGCCAATACCTCCATGCCCTTGAGCTTTTCGTCGGTGGTCAAGAGATCGACGCTATCGCCCGACTGCGGCCAGATCATGCCCGGACACCCGCACCAATCCATGTAGCGAGCCTCCCTGGCCAGCGCGTCGAAATCCACCGCGCCCGATGCCGTGAAAGGTGTCGACAGGATCAAAAACGGTCCTTGCATCTTCGGATCGGCAGTGACCGAGTTGGCGAGCAGGCCCGTGCCGTGGGCGCGTCCCCGTAGGACCGTTCCGGCGATGACGCCCGATGCGCCGGCCGTCGCGACCTTGAGCATCCGTCGTCTCGTGATGTTTCTCTTTGTAGACAAGATGTATCTCCGCTGATGGTTGATCGGGTATATAATGTCCGTCGATGAGACTGAGTTTAACAACGTGAACTCGCGAGTCAAAGAGCGTCGGCCAAGTGGGCTTGGCTGTCATCATGAGAAACACACCAAGATGGCACAGGATTTCCCATGAGAACTGTATCCGCTATGGGCGTTGTGCTCGTGTTGTTTGCCGCTCCGGCGTTCGCTGGGGTTGGTGAGGGCGCGCCAGGAGAACTGAAGGTTGGGTTCAGCCACGTGGATATCACTCCGCCTGCCGGCGGTATCATGACCGGCCCGCGACTGCCGATTACCGTGGGTACGGACGACCCCCTGTCTGCAAAGACTCTGGTGGTTCAGAGCGGCGACCGAACGCTGGCCATCGTGGGGCTGGACCTTGTGAAGATTCGGCTCGATCTGGCCGATGCGGCTATCGCGGAGGCATCTAAGCGGACGGGGATCGATCGTGAGGCGGTGATGATCTGTCCCAGTCACAACCATAGTTCGCCCTTCATCCCGATGGGAGGGCCGAACAACAAGGACTACATATCAACCTTGCCGGGGCTCATCGCTGACAGCATTGAGCAGGCGTACAAGGCGCTGCAGCCGGCCCGCATGTTCCTGGGACGCACACTGGTTTACGAGGGTCATCACAACCGCCGGGTGATCTCCAAGGCCGATGGAATGGTGCTGAATACTTGGTTGAACAAGCTCGGCGATCTGGAGCAGACACCGCAGGTGTTGGGCACGGAGGGGCCCATCGACCCTGAGCTGTGGGTGGCCCGGTTCGATGCGCCGGATGGACGAGTACTGGGAACGCTGGTGAATTTCACTTGCCATCCGGCCCTCCATGACCGCAGAGGCCTCAATCAAAAAGGGGCAGCGAGGTGGTCAGCCGACTATCCCGGCGTCATCGCCGAGCAGATTGCGCAGGCGTATGGGGAACAGGCGGTGTGCGTATTCACTCAGGGTGCCGCCGGTAACATCAACCCTACCGCGCTGTTTGTCCCCGACTGGCGGGAGAAAGCCGCGGTTTTCGCAAGGGCGGCGGTGAACGCTGCCAAGGGAGCGACTCCCATCGAAGGGCCGATCGCCGTGGGCTACGCTCGCCGCGATGTGGTCGTGCCATGCAGCGATCCCGCCGACCAGCGCGAAGGGGCCATTGCTCGGTTGGGCTGGCGGCCAGACGCCTTCGACGCTGCCAAACGCGAGGCGGCTCGCAAGCCCAAGACCCGCAGAGTCCCGGTGAACGCTGGGCGGATCGGCCCACTGGGCATCGCGACCAACGCCGGGGAACTCTTTGTGGAATGGGGGTTGTCCGTAAAGAAACGCTCGCCCTTTCCCCACACCATTATGTGCGAGCTAACCAACGATTGGATCGGCTACGAGCCCACAGCGCAAGCCTTCCAGCACGAAGGTTACGAGACCCTGGCGGGCGTAAACTTCGTGTCGCTTGAGGGGACCCAGACGCTGGTGGATACGGCGGTGGATTTGCTGCAGGAGTTGTGGGAAGGGGATGGCCGCTAGGCTAGGTGTATGGACATCGTGACGTTGAAAGCGTCAGACATCGTGGCCCAGGGCAAGCGAATCGGCGCAGCCGCGAAGCGCCACCCCGGGTTGCGGTTCGACAACACGACCACGAACGTAGCATTCGGTCGCCCTTTACTCCGCGAAAGAAGCGTGTGGCGCCACTTTCGCGGAGCGAAAGGCGACTTCGTTCTTTCCCGCGCTCCGTAGCGATTTCTTGCGAGTTCACTGTAGAAGCCAAGTGCCGTCTATTCTGAAGAGGGTGATTTCACATCCAGCACCTGACGCATCGCCGACATCAACACGTCTTCTACTTCCGGGGCCACGCGCGAAACGTGGCCGGTTTCGTAGCCGCCCCGTTCGTAGGCAATTTCCGTGCCGATGTAGCCTGTGCCGTATTCGCCGTAGGCTGCCATGCAGACGAACTTGTGGGGGCGCATCTTCTGGGCGGCCAATTGATACTCCACGAACAACTCGCCAGGCATGTGAAGCACGCACGCCGGACCGATCTCCAGACAGGTCAGGGGGATCTCGTGCCCGGATTGCATGCGACGGAGGAAAGCTAGTTCGCGCGCGGCGAACGTTCGCTGCTGGTTAGAGAGTTTTGGGTTATTCAACTTGTCCAGACACCATTTCTCGGTAATGTACTCACGGACGGGCAAACTCACCGGATGGACTTGCCAACGGACATCGGCCTCCGCGACCGGTACTTTCTTCTGCGACTGCCAGGCGAGCTTCATACCTTGGGCGAGCCGTCTGGCCAGCACAGGGCGGTTTTCAGGCGAGCCGTCGTTGTATTTCCCGCAGGCGATATTGCCGCCGGCGCCGTCGAAGTAGAGTTGGGCCACGCCGGGCAGTTCGCTTTCGCGGATCGAGCGGGCGATGCCAATGATGTCGCCACTGACTCCGCCCCGGCCGTAGTAGCTCTGCCCGTGACAGGCGTAGTAACTGATCGCCACCAGTGGATCATCGCCGTCCCAGAAGCTGAGCGTTCGGAGATACGGGTCGATGAGCCCCTCAGGCGCGTCGCTGCC
Source organism: uncultured Pirellulaceae bacterium (assembly GCA_964617665.1). GTDB lineage: Bacteria > Planctomycetota > Planctomycetia > Pirellulales > Pirellulaceae > JADHUC01. The sequence continues at coordinate 4,687 of CAZUAH010000110.1, read as the reverse complement.
CCGCTTGTTGCCGCCACGGGAGCTGCGCCAGAAGGCGAGTTTTCTGTCCGGTGTGAGAACACGCCGCGTGGAAGCGACTTTTTCGACTTCTCCTTTGCCGTAGCCCAGGTGGGTCACACGACGTGACCTGGTAGCAGCCTCGCGCACCGCCCGGGCAACCCGACTCAGGCCCTCCTCGGCGAAGGCGAAATCAAACATGACGTCCTTCATGCCGTGGGCGGCCAGGACTTCTCCGGAGGAATAGTCCGCTGCCGGTGCGTCGTGCTGGTGACAGACATGCACGGCCACGCGATCGGCGGTTGTGCCGACCGCCTCTGCCAGTCTTTCACGCCACGCATCGTGTGCCGCGTTGCCGATTCCCGTCCAATCGACAGCACAAAGCACAATCGGCCTGCCCGTGGCAAACAGGATGATCCCGCGCGCACTCAGTGGATCGACGATCTTCTTGGCAGGCATGACGTTGCCGTGGCAAAGCGGCACTCCCAACGGCGGCGTGACATCGGCTTGAAACGTGGCAATGCGCAGTGTCGGCGTCTCGGCGCGTGCGGCACCAAGCAACATACCTGCCGCCACAGCGGACAGGAAATCACGTCGGGTAACGCTCATGGCGGTCCTCCGCTAAATGACCTTGCATGATAATGGGAGATACGAAGTTGTCCGGTGGTCTCCTGACCACGGGATTCGCGAGACCGCAGGTCTCCCGTCCGGGAATCATCGAAGGCCTGCGGTCAAATTCGTTCCGGTACCACAAAGGGGCCGCGGTAGGGTCGGCTGAGCAACTGGTCTGCGTCCGGGGCTCCGACGAACTTCTCGGCCTGGGCGTCGAACGACAACGTGCGCCCGAGGTGATACGTGGAACTGGCCAAATCCACCTGGCCGGTATCGGCCAGATGGCGTTTCATGTCTTCGAAGGATTCGCCGAATGTCTGGTTGCCGTCGAAAGCCTTCGTCACCCTGTCGAAGGGCACGTCCTCGCCAAGGCGGTAGGAAATGTTGCCTAAGTGTACCAAAGTTGCTGCCCGATGTCCCTTGAGGATCTCCGCAGTGAGCTCTTCACGTTTCCGGCTGCGGACACAATCGATGAAGTTCCGCATATGGCGCGGTCCCTGTTCAGGGGCGCCGGGTGGCGGACAGTTGTCGATCGGCACGCCGTTGCCCTTGCCTTTGGCGAAGAACTTGCCGTCGCGGATCACTCCTTCGTCGGTGTGGTACTCGACAGTGATCTTCCAATGATCGTTGTCGACCAGTCCGCGCGCCTCGTGCAACAGCTTGACTTCGCCGAAATCGATCAAGGTCAAATGGGTGTTGGGCGTTTGGCCCTGATCCTCATAGCCAAAGCGACCGCCGAGGCTGACCACGTTCTTCGGCACGGCACCGACGGGCATGGCCCAACGGCACACGTCCAACTCGTGTGACCCCAAGTTCCCAATCTCACCGTTGCCGAAGTCCCACCGCCAGTGCCAGCGGTAGTGCACCAGGTTTGTGCGGAACGGCTGCTCGGGCGCCGGGCCCAGCCAGAGACCGAAATCCAACTCGCGGGGCGGCTCCTGCGGCTGCTTGATGCCGTTGCTAAGCCTCTGCCGACAATCAAAAGCGTGGGCGACCAGCAGCTTGCCGTATTTCCCGTTGCGAATGTCGTTAGTCAACCGGATCCATTGCGGATCGGAGCGCCGTTGCGTGCCATGCTGGACGACGCGGTCGTACTTTCTCGCTGCCTCGACGAGTTTGCGGCCTTCGAAGATGTTGTGGCTGCACGGCTTCTCGACATACGCGTCCTTACCTGCTTGGCACGCCCAGATACCAATCAGCGCGTGCCAGTGGTTGGGTGTGACGATGGAAATGGCGTCGAGATTCTTGTCGTCGAGTGCTCGCCGAACGTCCTGGACGCAGGCGGGCGTGTAGCCCGCCCGCTCCCTGACGATGTTGCTTCGAGAGGTGAACAACCGGCTATCGGGATCGACGAGGTAGGCGATCTCGACGTCCTTCATCCCGCCGAATCCCGTCAGGAAGCTCCGTCCCCGGCCGTTGATACCTGCGACAGCGACGCGAACGCGATCGTTGGCTCCCAACACTCTGCCGGAGGCTTTCGTGCCGGAGACTGCGAACGTCGCCAGTGCGCCGCTGGCGACGGTGCGTTTCAGAAAGTCGCGGCGATTGTGCGGAAACATATGTTGTCTCCAGGGGAGGATAGGGTAGGCCAGGACCTGTCCTGGCAGGATTTCTGCACGCCAGGAGCTACACGGCTACACCACCTCCTCGACCACCCACGGCTTGCGGTACGTTCGCTTGAACAGGCCCATGGCTTCAGGATCGTCGAGGATGTGCTCGGTCTTCGGGTCGATTTGTAGCTTCCGTCCACCGAGCCGGCAACTGATATTCGCATAGTGAGCCATCAGCAGACTGCGGTGCCCTTCCTCGATGTCGGCATTGGGCCGTTTGCGGCTCTTCACCGACTCGACGAAGTTCGCCTTGTGGAAAGGGTCAGGGTAGCGGCCGTACATCTCGTCTTTGACTACGGGTTGTCGACCTTTGGTGCGCACGAAGACCTGCCAGCCGCCGCCCATTCGGCCCACACACATCATGCCCTTCTCACCGTAAAGCTCGATCCGCGTGCCGTTCTGAGGCCAATGGGGGAAGATGTCGCCGTTGCGAATCCCGGGATCACTCCTCAGCATGTAGGGCGTGAACTCGGTCTGCTCGTAGGTTAGCAACATTTCGGGATACTCGAAGGTAGCCAACTGCGTGTCCGGCGTTTCGGCGTCACCTTGCGTGAAGCGTTTGGCCGTGCAATAGACGCTGCTCGGATAATCGACACCACAGAGAAACCGAGCCAGATCGATCTGGTGAATCCCCTGGTAGGACATCTGCCCGCCGGCGTAGTCCCACAACTTGCGCCACCGGACATGGATCGCCTTATTGTACTTACGGGCTGGGGCCGGACCGTTCCACATCTCCCAGTCCAACGTCGCGGGCGGCTCCGTGTCGGGCCCCCACTCGAAGTTGGGCTCGTAGGTCTGCTCGAACACGCGGCACAGATGCACTCGGCCCAGCTTGCCGTCTTCAAGATAACGCTTGGCGGCCAGATTGTATGGCGCGCTGCGGTTCTGCGTGCCGATCTGGACGATTCGACCGTACTTCCGAGCGGCCTTGACTGCCTGGCGGCCTTCCCAGCAATTCTGGCTCTGCGGCTTCTCGCAATAGACGTCCTTGCCGGCCTGGCAACACAGAATCGTCGCCAGGGCGTGCCAGTGCGGCGGGGTGGCGATCGCCACGGCGTCGACCGAATCGTCTTCGAGCATCTCGCAGAAATCCTGCGAGCACTTGGGACGCTTGCCTCCTTGGCGCGCCGCGTACGCCTGCGATCGCGGTTCGTGCAACCGGCTGTTCACGTCGCAGATATAGCCGATCTCACAATCGCCGCGTTCCAGGAACCCCATGGCCAGCGAGTGGCCCCGCCCTCCACCAACGCCAATCATCCCCAGCACAAGCCGGTCATTGGCCGGAGTCGCCCGGACTGACCCAGGATTAGCCAGAACGGTGACGCAGCCGGCCACGCCAACCGTCGTCTTCGCCGATTGATCAATAAACTCCCTGCGGCTGAGGATCTTCATAGGTTAGCTCCAGTTCACTATCATCCAATGGAACATCACGTAGATCTGGTTTCCGTCCTGTGCATAATCGAGTTTACTACGCGGAAGCGGAACAACCAAGGACCACGCCACTATCCTACACGTTGCCGTCGCACGCCACAAAATGGTGTCCAAATATATCATGTAAATGTCACGATAAGTCATTTCACAGCCACCTTGGGAAACCATAGACTGGAAAGGCAATTGCGGAGAGATCGACTGGGCGCGTTTGCTGCAACAACTCTCATTCTTGCCGCAGTACTTGAGGCCGAGTCGCAACACGAGGACACGAAAAGACGATGATCTGGTTCCGATAGAATTGCGGAGGTAGCAGGCCATGAAGACACGTATCAATCGCCGTCGTTTCCTGTCTGGCACTGCGACAGCCGGAGCCGGCCTATTGATCCTCGGCAACAGCGATCGGGTGCGAAGCTACCAGGCCAACGAGAAACTGGATATCGCGTTGATAGGCCTGGGCGCGCGAGGTGGATCGCATCACGTTCGCGCTATTCCGCGGATCGGCGAAAACTTGGTGGCCGTGTGCGATGTCAACCAGAAGCAGTTGGACGGGCCGGCGAAACTTGTTCCAACGGCTCGCCAGTATCGCGATTTCCGCAAGTTATTCGACGAAATGGAACGTCAGATCGACGCGGTGGTCATCGCGACTCCCGTGCACTCGCACGCCGTGATCGCTGCGGCGGCCATGAAACGACGGAAGCACGTCTACTTGGAAAAACCCCTGACGCACGACGTAGGCGAAGCGCGGCAACTTCGTGAAATGGCCCATCGCCATAAGGTCGCCACACAGATGGGCAACCAGGGCATGGCCACGGATTCGTTCCGTCGCACCTTGGAGTTGATCCAGGACGGGACGATCGGTGAACTGCGCGAGGCCCATGTGCTGTTCGAGTCGGGTGGAACGGGGCCGTTGGCTCGGCCCGCGGGGCAGCCGGTGCCGGAAAGCATCGATTGGGACCTGTGGATTGGTCCGGCGCCAATGCGTCCGTATCATCCGGGCTATCTTCCCCCGCAATTCCCCGGAGCCGGGGGAAGGCCGG
>CAZUAH010000109.1:0-31125 GCA_964617665.1 uncultured Pirellulaceae bacterium | reverse complement strand
TCGCCGAATATCCGGCTCGTCATCGAGAATCCAACAGCATTTTGGTGCCGAGGGGTTTTTCCCTCGCTCAGCGGGTCAATCAAGATGCTGAACTGGCCGATACCGGCATCATCTTATTGACTGCTGGCGATCGGCTCTTGGATGCCAGCCAATGTCGCGAGTCGGGTGTATCGGCCAGTTTGCTGAAACCTGTCAAGCATCAAGAACTTCTCGACGCCATCAACGATACCCTCAGCAAGCAGCCTCGTCAGCCAACTGCGGAACAGTTCGCTGACACCCAAGCCATGTTCCTCCGGCCACTGAAGATCCTACTGGCCGAAGACAGCGCTGTGAATCAGCGGTTAGCTCTCGCGATTCTGGAGAGGCAAGGCCACGAGGCAGTCGTTGTGAACAACGGTCGAAAGGCGCTGGACGCTCTGGAACAAGACGACTTCGACCTCGTACTGATGGACGTACGGATGCCGGAGATGGACGGATTGGCGGCGACGGAAGAGATCCGCAGACACGAATTCGAAACAGACAGACGAATTCCGGTAATCGCCATGACGGCCTTCGCTATGAAAGAAGACCGCAAACGGTGCTTGGAGGCTGGAATGGACGCGTACATCGCGAAGCCAGTAGACGCCTTGGCGCTGGAAGAAGTGATCGCCGCGTGTACCATCCCGGTACAAGCTGTCTGAGTCCGCATTCAACCGGTCAACGGCGCCCGATGTCCAGCGCAACTCTTGACTGGCGGGCAAACAAGTGCAAGCATATCTCTCCGTGACGCCTCCGCTTGCTCTTGAAGTGCCCCATCCCCACACAATTCTCTCGCCTGAAAGAACTCGCCATGTATCGAAGTCTCTGCATCGCCTTGCTCCTCTGTGCGTTTCTTGCGACGAGTGCGCAACCAGCCGAAAGCCCTTTGCGCCTACCGCCGCGCGATCAGATCCTCAAGACGCTGCAGCCCGCACATCCACGTCTGCTTGTCGAGCCTGACGATTTCGCTGCGCTCAAACGCCGTATTGCAGAGACTCCAAGGCTGGCCGAATGGTACGCCGACCTGCAGAGGCAGGCTGATGAGACCCTGAAGAAACCCGCCAACACGTACCGCATACCCGACGGCAAACGCTTGCTCAGCACCAGCCGCAGTGTGCTTGGCCGTGTCTATGAATGTGCGCTGATGTACCGCCTGGAAGACGACCGTCGGTATTTCGATCGAGTCTGGAAGGAACTGAAGGCAGCCGCCGCGTTCAAAGACTGGAATCCGAGTCACTTCCTCGACACGGGCGAAATGACGCATGCTTTTGCGATCGGGTACGACTGGCTTTACCACGATTGGTCCCAAGAACAAAGGAAGACAATTCGCGAAGCCATCATGCGTCACGGCCTCACTCCAGGGTTGAAGTCCTATCGAGGCGAGGAGCGTTACGGTTGGTTCACCCGGACCGTTTCCAATTGGAACCAGGTCTGCAACGGCGGCATGACCGCCGGAGCCTTGGCCATTGCCGACGAAGAACCGGAATTGGCTGCCGAAATCGTACATTCGGCTCTCAAGTCCATTCCTCTGGCGATGAGAGAGTACGCACCCGACGGAGCCTATCATGAAGGTCCGGGCTATTGGGGCTACGGTACCAGCTACAACGTCGTGATGATTGCCCTTCTGGAATCAGCCCTCGGCAGCAACTTTGGCTTGCCCGAGTTCGAAGGGTTCAGCAACACCGTGCGATTTCCCATGCAGATGACCGGCCCTACCGGCCGCGTGTTCAACTTCGCCGATGCCTCGGCTGGCCGCCCCGGTCGCACCTTCACAATGCTCTGGCTGGCCAACCGCTTCAAACACCACGATGTCGTCCGCTTTGCCGAGCCTTTCGTCCGTCCGACGGCTTTGGATCTGCTCTGGTACAACCCACAATCGCGCGGTGGCGGCTCTGAGACTCCGGACCTTGCCACTTACTGGCGAAGTGTTGAAGCGGTGAGCTTACGCACTAGCTGGGATGATCCGAATGCATCGTGGATCGCATTCAAGGGCGACACGCCACGCGTGAATCACGGCCAAGCTGACCTGGGCACATTCGTACTGGAGATGCTTGGCGAACGATGGGCCGTGGACCTTGGCGCCGACAACTACAATCTGCCCGGCTACTTCGACAGTCGCACACGTCGCTGGCATTTCTATCGAAATCGCGCCGAGGGCCACAACACGTTGGTGATCGATCCTGGCGCTGGACCGGATCAAGCGATCAACGGCAGGGCAAAGGTGATCCATTTTGACTCGAAGGCCCCGACACCTGTCGGATCCATGGACCTGACGCCCGCGTATGCCGCACATGCCACGCGCGCCCATCGAGCAATTGCGCTATTGAATGGCGCTCTTCCAGCAGTCCAGGACGAGATCGAACTCAAGAAACCCTCGAACGTCTGGTGGTTTATGCACACGTCGGCGAACGTGTCGGTCAATTCAAACGGCCGCCAGGCAACGCTTGCGATCGGAGAAAAGCGAATTGTCGCGCACTTGTTAGAGCCCAATAACGCGACATTCACGACAATGGAAGCCACCCCACTCCCGAGTTCGCCAACGGTGAAGGGACAAAGAGTCAACAAAGGCATAAAGAAGCTGGCGGTTCACCTGGAAGACGTCAAGTCAACTTCCATCCTCGTTGTGTTCACGCCCGCTGGGACAGCCCCTCCAGCCCACATCCGTTCCTTGGGGCGGCAATAGCGCGTCCGACCGTGCCTGAAAGTCGGTCAAGGGTTCGACAAGAAGTGATGACCACGGATGGAGATGGGGCCGCCAACGTCTTATCCGTGGGTTTGCTTTGCCATCCGTGGGCCCAATTCTTCCGTGATTCCAATCGCCTCAGTACGGAAACCTCTCGTCAATCTCCGCTTCCGACAGTTCCAACAGGAATGTGGCCAGCCGATCCGTCAGCAATTCGACGAATCGTCGTCCTTTTTCCGCGGTGGCGGCGTGGGGATTGCCCGAACCGCCATTGGTCGTCAATAGATGCCAGGGGCGCGTGATCGAAACCCAACCTTCGTTGAGCGCATCGAAGCGAGTCTCCGCCGTTTGGCCTTCATCGGCGATCAGCGATCCGTCTTCATTTCGACCGACCAGCTCAGACCAGTAGGCCAGGGCCAGAGAGGTCTCCATTTCACCAGCGTGGTCGTCGCGCCGGTCGAATATTTCGTCGTACACGTCAGCCAGCGCCGTATACCAGTTGCACAGAAAGAGATGGGCCGGCGTTTTGCCACTCAGTTCTCGCAGCAGCGGCTTCATGCCGTTACCGCCGTGGCTATTCAGCAACACGATCTTTCGAATGCCACTGTCCACCAGCGATTCGATCAGGTCGGTCACGAAGAGATTCAGCGTCGTTGGGTTCACATTCATGGCAAATGGCAGTTCGCGCAGATTCGTCTCGGTGCCGTACGGAATTGTCGGCAGCAACACCACTTTGGCGCCACGTTCGTGCGCCGCTTCGCAAATCTTCTCGCCGATCAAGTCACCTTCGCGTGTGTCCATACTGTAGGGCAGATGTAGGTTGTGCGGTTCCGTGGCCCCCAGCGGCAACACGGCGACTTCGTAACGATTCTCTTTAGTATACGTGTAGTTGGTTTCGGCCAGGATCCAAGGTCGCATGGTGTCTCCAGTAGGTGGCAAAGTCGAAAAATGGAAGAGTCGAAGAGTCTGCGTCTTGCCCAACAGCTCTACTCGTTCAACGAAGGCAGCGCTTTCTTCAGTCGGCCCCAACCTTCAGCAGTTACGTTCGTTTCGTTGACGTCCAGTGTCTCCAGGTTCTTAAGGCCCCGCAAGTGTTCCAAGCCCGCATCGCTGATCCGTGTCCCCCTGAGCCACAATTCCTTCAGATTGGCAAGCGATGCCAAATGGGCTACTCCGGCATCAGTGATGTTGGTTCCGGTCAGATCCAAGATTTCCAACTGGCGGAAACCGCCGATTGTATCCATCGCGGCGTCGGTTACCTGAGTGTGTTCCGCAATCAGATGGTTCAGCCCTTTAGCGGCCTTCAAATTCGCCAAGCCCGCGTCACCGACTTTTGTATACGCCACATCTACCCATTCGAGTTCAGAGTGCCCGGCAAGATGCCGGAGACCGGCGTCGGTGATCTCGGTGCGTCCCAACGACAAGTTCTGGGCCCACGGTATCGACGCTAGATACGCCAGATCTTCGTCGGTTACATTCAGGAATTCTCGGTACTGTTTGTCCAGCGTCGATAGCGGAACACCCGTTGCCGATGCGAGCGTCTGCGCACGGTCGCGGCCCTGATAGACGGTAACGAGGTAGTCGTCCAGCGCGGCGCGATATAGACCTCGACGATAATCCATCAAGAAACTGGCTAGCCCAGCCGACTGGCTGTACAGACGCCGGATATTCTCGTGCTCCTGCAACGCTCGGCGGCCAAGGACCGCCAACTGGTCCAGCGGCACGTAGAATCCTTCGTTCAACGCTCGATAGCGCGCGTACTGAAGTCGGTTGGCGTCGATGCCGCCAATTGTGTAGTAGTGCGACATTCGCCGCAACGATTCCATGTACAGCGCGATACCCTCGACAATCCAGAAGTTGGCGTTCAATCCAACGCCAGACTTGTCGCGGCCAGTTTCGGAGAACAACTGATGCGTGATCTCGTGAAACCAGATGTCTTCCGTCGATTCCTCGCCTACGTAGAAGTAAGCCGTCTTCTTGGCTTCAAGGTAGATGCCTACCGTCACTTTCAACAACGGCTCGATGGGCGTCAGGCAGGCGAGGTACTCTTGCCGGTCACGGAACAGCACAACTTTGTGACGTTTGAGGCTGCGCGAGGTTGTGCCTTTGCCCTCGAAGCGCCGCTCCAGCGCCGCTTGGTTGCTCCAATAGCGGAAGTACAATTGTTGCCACACGGAGTACAGTTCCTCCAACTGCTCCGCAAGTTGCCGACCGGCTTCCTCGCTGTGATCGGTCGTGATGCTGAAATGCCCAGATTCGACGATCCAGTGCCGGCCGGCGGCGAAACCGAGTGTTGGGTTCGCGGTGCGCGATAGACGCGTCTTGATCACTCCCGTTGGCTGGCGCCACCGTCCGCTCACTTTGCGATAGCCGAGAATCTGACGTGCCCGTTCGTGATCCGGGTCCTCGTGAAGCACCTCATGCACTAGTTGGTAGGCACGGGTAGGTCGGTCCGCCTTCAACTGTTGCTCGGCCAATGCGAACAACTCCGCCGCCTGCGTCCGACGGTATTCTGAGAGTTTCGCGTACCATTGATGGACGATCTTTGCAGCGGCGTCAGGTGGCTTGACGGGATCGGATTCCGGCGGAAGAAAGACGTACTGGCGGCGGGGGTCGCGAGGGATCAACCAATCGCGCGTCGCACGTGCCTGCTCCTCCAAGTTCAGTTCTTTGCACTTGGCCGCAAGGCTCTCCAAGCGGCCGGAATGCGTTTCGTCCAGACGCAGTCGATCCGACCAGTACTCGCTATCTGGTTTTGCGGGATCATCGGCGGCGAACCCCGTCCAGGCCAGGAGGAGAAAGCCAGCCGACGACAGCCAGCGAAGGCGTTGTTGCGATACAAAGAATGGATACATGGTGATTATTGCACGAGCCCCTATGACCATTATAGCAAACGAAACCGGACTACGCTTGGAGCGGGTTTCGGTGCCCACGAACGCGCCCGCTTATGCCGCTCCAGGCTATCCGACTAGGTAGACCTCGTGAGCGCAAGTTGGCGTGAATCATCAACTGTCCTCAACGGCCCGAAATAGTGAGTGCGTTTGATTCAGAAGGTCGGTTAGTTTCGTGGGACCAACGCGAACGTCAGATCGGGAACCAGGCAAGAAACGAAACTTCTTGAGGACGACCACAGGATATACAACCATCCAATCGGAATTGACGTCGCAGCAGAACTTGGGAGTGGCGGCGAATGCGTCGTGAATGTGTTTCTTGGCACTCCGGAATTCTTCGATGTTGCTGACCAAGACGCAGCGGCCCGAATCGTTGAATAGGCCCGGGACCTCGTAAAGTCCGAGATCCGGCAAGAAACGCAGCGTCGTAGGTTGAACAGACATGGTGAAATCATCGGTCCCGCTGCGCCGGAATGCGACAACTGTGAATTGACACATTCGTTTCTGGCGGAGGAGTACATACTCAAACGCGAAGAATGGAGTGGACTCGAATGTTCCCTCGATAACGTTATGGACGCACCAGAGCGTGTTACCTTCCATCATAATTGGAAGCGTGAAGAATGACTGCCCAGACAATTCAGGGCTTTTCGGGCTGTACGTGAAGCCATTGGCAGAAGCAACGGCTTCGAATGCATTCCGGCGGCGACGGGCAGGGATAGGTGCGATAGCGGCACCGCAGGCGAGTATAATAACGATAAGGACCCCGATCCCCACCTCCGTCAGTTCCATCGGTTTCTCTCCTGTTGGTCTTGACTGGCCAACACAATTATGGATTCATGAAGCAGCCCGATTTCACAAATAGCGCGCCTCGCTAGCCATGAACGCGCCCATTCAACTTGGCGTATCGCACCACAGCGTAACCGTTGACGCGGCGGGGATGTAGACATGGGGAAGAATCACGTGAGAGGATCGGGAGTCGTTTTTGAAGACGATTCCCGCCCCCCGTCCGCCTCGAACGACTGATTTCGGAGTTCAATGACTGGCCCGCGTGGTGAGAGTTCAGAACCGGGCTTGGCCTTCAGTACCAGAGTCGCAGACCGCTGACAAGGCTGTTGATCTGCGTGTTGCCTACATCGTAGTAGTCATAGCCCGTGTAGATCTCGAAGCGGTGAAAGTGAACGCCCAGCGTGGCACGGCCATGAAACAGAGTAGCGTTCCCCAACTTGCCCAAGTCGATCTCCGCAGACATGATCCAGGGATCGCGAGGAAACCAGTCGCCGCCGTAGGTGAAATTGAATCCAAAATCGCTTCTCACCGTATCGGACAGCCAGTTGAATCCAACTCCGCTCCGCATTTGCGTTTTTGGGCTCTGTGTGAACCGGTACACCACATTGAAATCGCCGGTCCATAGACTGTCATGGTTGTTGGGCGCCAGGTCCTCGCGCCAACGATTGAATTCGGTGTCGAGTCCCCAGCGACTGGCCGAATCCAGTAGGATCTGTCCTCCGATACGCGACAGAGCATCGAAATCGTCGGCATACTCGGCGCGCGCACGCAGCAACCACGAGTAATGCTCGTCGGCCAACCATGGATAGCAAGTATGTACTACGCTCGGCTCGATCCCCATGTAACCGTCCAGGTCGCTACGGTAGGGATAGCGTGCAAAGTAGCCTGGATCCAACGAATCATCTCCAACCAACCGCCGTGGTAACCAATAAGGCGAAGTGACCGTGCCCACTACCGCGATGGCGACCAGTTCGCCTAGACCGCCGTCGTTGTCGTCGCAGTCATGGCAGTGATCGTCGTAGTGGTAACCTCCATGCCAGTCGTCGTCATCGTGTTCATCTTCCGAGGTCGATGGTGGTGAGGGCCTTCGGACATCTTCACGAAGTCCCTGCAACACGCCTTGGGCCGAAGCGATCGGCGGCGGAAGCAGCAATGCCATCACGGCCAGACTGCCTCCGAGAATGGCAAGCACCCAACAACGCTCGATGGATATGCGCAAGAAGCGGGCCGTAGGCATTTTTCTGGACGTTTGGTACGATCGACCTGAAAAGAAGTTGTGCGACGCGAGCAATACCGCTGCGCGGCTTCGTTGTCAATGTCACACGGTGCTCACATCGCTAGCACCAGTCGAGGCACCTCACCCATGGTCGAATCCGCGGGTACTCTGCTCTATCGCGATTGGCAGGGCATCTCGAAGTTCTGCTGGTCCATCCGTCGGGCTCCGTGGAGCATCCCGAAAGGCATTCCCGATGAAGGTGAAGAGTTGGAGGCTGCCGCACGCCGTGAGACTGAAGAGGAGACGGGTGTTGTGGCGGGCGACTTGACGTCTTTGGATTCGATCAAATATCGCAAGAGCCCCAAACGTATCTACTGCTTGGCCGGTCTGGCGCCCGACGATGCCGAACCGTACTGTGCATCCTGGGAGGTGGACCGCGCCGAGTCTGTCACGATCGACGAAGCCTATCAACTTGTCCACCCAGATCAGGCTGCTTTCTCGGACCGTCTGAAGCAGTTGCTTGACGAGAGTTGACGAGTGCTCTGGGATTCTCCCCCCTTTTCCGCCGTTTCCTGTGGGACTTCCCACAAATCGAGGGAACCTGCAACGGCATGCCTGTGTCCAAGAATCCGAGGTCAGGGCTGGTCCGTCTTGTATATGTGCCAAGAATCCGCCAGTCCCAACGAATAACTAGAAAAGGCTGTCGCTATCAGGTTCTTTTCGGCAATGTACAGGTAGGAGGAAGTTTTCCGTAGGCGGAGGAGGCCCAAGCAATGAAACGATCACCATTGACTGCATCGCTAAGGGTTTATGACACCGGTCATGACCGAGTCACCGTTTACTACCTAGACATTCTTGACGAACAACACTTTGTTGGCGTCTGGAAGCGTTCGCAAGTTGCTAAGTTTGCTGCGCAGTTCATGCGCGTGCACGACTTCGACGCGGTCTCCTTCGAAGTCGTTCGACTACAGTCGGGTGCTGCTTCGTAGACGCCGGCCCGCGATTTTGCGTCGACCGCGTTTACATCGGTCGACGCATTCGGGCGGCCACGAATGGCCCGTAGAATGTCTGCCAAATCATCGCAGCGTCACCTCGTCGGTCCTTCTTGAGCTCCAAACCGCCGCGAACGCTTCGCGTGAGTGTGGCACGCACTCAGCTGATTGAAGAATCATCTTCCGGACCGTATCGCCCACGATACTCCTCGGCCGGGTACTTCGCTTCGTTCTTCTTCATCTTGTCGCGCAGTGCTGCGCTGATGTCGATGCCCAATTCGTTGGCCAGTGCGAGCCCGTAGCACATCACGTCCGCCAATTCTTCCGTAACCGCCGTCAGTTTGTCTGCGTCGGCGCCGACGGTTCGTGAAGCGTCGGTCGTGATCCATTGGAAATGCTCCATCAACTCGGCCGCCTCGATCGCCAGCGCCATACTGAGGTTCTTCGGCGAATGGAATTGGTGCCAGTCACGTGCGTCGACAAACCTGCGAACCATCTCTCGAAGTTCCGCCAGCGTCGTTTCTTGATCGGACATCGGTTCCCCTAGATTCAATCGCTTTTCTTCGTCGCCCACCTCGGCGAGTGGGCGTCGTCGGAAGTATCATAGCCAGGCAAATAGGGCTTCAAGTCAACAACCGGCGTGTCTGCGAACGCATCAATCTTCTCGACTTGCACGACATTGTCTTCGACCGAAACGATCTTGCATAGGCTCAACGCAATCAGATTCGGCCGGCGCGGCGATCGTGTGGCAAATACTCCCGTGAGCGGATTACGTTTGTCGCCTCTCGGGTGGACCTGCAACGTCTTTCGCTTGTCAGGCGTATCGTTGCGGTCGAACCACCAGAAAACGTAGACGTGCGAGAAGCCGTCCAGACCTAGCAGGCCTGGCTCATACTTCTTGTCCAGCACGATCGTGGTCGTCGCATCCGTCTTTCGCACCCAGCCGATTGGTGAAACGGCGAATTGCTGTTCGGAATCCTTCTTCGCATCATTGGCCATGGCAAAGCCCGTTGCATTGGCAACAAGGATCAGTACGGTGAGTTTCAGGCAGTGGCAGCGTAGCATGGTTGCACCTCCGGTTCCAAGTGGCTCCATTGACGAATTAGAAGATCGGTCCATTAGATCCTCTACTTGTCCTGGTATGTGACAACATCTTCATTCAGGTGCGGCGCGAGCTCGACGATCTTTTCCACGTTGGTGAAGTCGTTGCCCTTCATCATGATGTCTCGCGTTTGATCGCCGTCGACTTGCAGGAAAGCGTCGACAGGCGACTTTGTCGCGAAACCGGCGATACATGCGTCTTTGACCTGCACCATCTTCAGCATTGCAGCTGCATTGGGCCAGAACTTGGCGTCCAAGCCGTCGATAGCCACTTGCTGCACATCATCGAGCATCATTGCGTGTCGAAAATCGGCTTGCTCGGTCCCCAGCTTCAAGTTGCGGAACGTCAGTCCCTTGGCGTGTCGGCAATAGAATCCGTAGGCTGGCAACGTGCCGAACATGGTGCTTTCGGGATACCTGGTCTCCCGCTCGGGGATATCACGTTTCGCGTCTTCCAAAGTGCCGCCGCCGTCGAAGCCAAGGCTGATATTCTCCAGCGTCACGTCCTCGATCGGATGGCCCGGCAAGCCCGTGATCGAGCAGCCGATTGGCGACGTTCCACGTGCGGTGATGTTGAGCAGGCTAACCTTGCGAAAAGTGCCCACGCCTGGCTTGGCGCCCGATACATAAGGCCTGGCTCGGTTGCCCAGTCGCAGGAAGATGGGCACGGATACGCCGCTGATGTCGACGTTTTCAACGGATACATTTTCCAGTTTGCCGCCGTCGACGATTTCTAGCGCGATTCCGGCGAGTCCTCGCTGTCGGCCGTAGATCTTCTGGCTGTGCTTGGGTGAGAAGACCTTGCAGTCGCGAATCGTCATGTCGATGAAACCGCCGCCAGACTCCGTGCCCATTTTCAACGCATTGCAGTGACTGCTGATCACGCAATTGGCCACGGTCACGTTCTTGCAGGGCCGTTCCGAGAGGCTTTTCATGACAATGCCGTCGTCGTCCGAATCGACCCGACAATCTGCGATCGTTACGTTCTGGCAACTGTCGATGTTCAGGCCGTCGTTATTGAAGGCAACGTGGTTGAAAACGTCGATTTTACGAATTGTCAGGTTCTCGCACAGCCGATAATGCTGCATCCAGCTACCCGCGTTCCGCAGCTTGACGCCTTCGATCAAGACATCGCGACAGCCGACCAGATAGATCGCCTTGGTGCGCGGTTTGCTCTTGTCGCGGAAAGCGTCGCCCTGCCCGTCGATGGTACCCGATCCGCGAATCGTGACGTCGTGAACGTTCTCGCCATGGATCAGATTGCGGAATACACGGCCGTTTTCTAAAGGTTTGCCTTCTTCATCCAACCGTGGGCCGTAGTAGTCTTCGTGCTTACGGCTGCCCAGCAGCGTGGCCCGTTCGGCGATTTCAAGCGTAACCCTGCTCTTCATTCGCAGCGCGCCGGACAAGAAAGTCCCTTCGGAAAGACGAACTATGCCACCGCCATCAGCCGCACAAGCGTCCATCGCCTTTTGAATCGCTTCGGTGCACAGCGTCGTGCCGTCCGGTTTGGCTCCGAATTCGACGACGTCGAAGGTCTTGTCGGCCCCAGTGACGACGCCGCACGCGACGAGTGCCAAGAATCCAGCGACGAGAGAACAAACAAGCTCCCTCTCCCTTTGGAGGCCGTGCCGCTTACAAAAGACATCACCCTCCCGCGATAAGCGGGAGGGTCGGGCCGCAGGCCCGGGGAGGGCAGGACGCGGAACCCTCTCCGAGCCTTCGGCTCGACTCTCCCAGAGGGAGAGTGAAGGCAAACGCAAGCTATGGAACAACTCAAAAGCCGCGCGACCTCTCTGGGAGAGGGTCTGCGACACGGGACCTACACCTAAATCGACCATCGCCCTTCTATTCATCCTGACCTCTCCTTTAACTCAAGAACCATATGCGACGCATAAGCCAACTCCGCGCGACCAAAAGCACTTGCATTGGCGAACGAGCGTCGTTCAGCGACCAGCGTACCACTTCAGGAAACGCAGTGCCACATTCTGCTGCGCGTCGTGATACCTTGCGAGGCAGAGGCTACTCGAATTGTTGCGACAGAGCGAGCGGGGCGGACGGGCCGGATTGGTCTCTGGCATTGTCTGCCGAGTCGTCTTGATAGACCTTCTTGCCGAACTTGAAGAACAGTGCCGGAGTCACAATTTGATCCAACAGCGTCGAACTCAAAAGGCCACCGATGACGACGATGGCCAGCGGGTGTAGGATCTCCTTGCCGGTTTGGCCGGCACCCAATGCCAAAGGCACGAGTCCAATGATGGTCGTCAGGGCCGTCATCAAAACAGGTGCCAGCCGTTCCAGGCTGCCACGGATGATCATCCTCTCGCCGAATTCTTCTCCTTCGTATTTCATCAGGTGGATGTAGTGCGAGATCATCATGATGCCGTTGCGGCTGACAATCCCAATCAGCGTGATGAAGCCCACCCAGTGCGCCACGGAGAGAACCGATGCGCTCATCCAGACCTTTGGCCACTCCCACCAGGATGCTTCGGCCATTGCTTCGGGGCTGGGCTGGTTGACGATCAACAAGGCAATTACCGATCCCATCGCAGCCAGAGGAATATTCACCATCACCTGCAGCGCGGCCCGCCAGGATCCTAGGCACTTGTAGAGCAACAGAAAGATGCCGCCGGTCGCAAAGCTGCCAAGTAGAAGCAGCCGCTGGTTGGCCTCGCGGCGGGCCTCGAACTGACCGCCATACTCGATGAAATACCCGTCCTTGAGGATCGGCTCGATCTTCTCGGCGGCGGCCTGCTGAATTTCTTGCACGACGCTCACCAGGTCCCGGCCGGCTGTATTGCATTGGATGACGATTCGCCTCTGGACGTTCTCGCGATTGATCGTGTTAGGCCCCTGCGTTGGCTCGACCTTAGCCACCGTTCCCAGGGCCACGCGGGAGCCATCCGGTGTGCTGAGCAGTGTCGATCGAATCGTGTCCACGTTGTTGCGGGCCTCCTCGTCGAACCACACGACCAAATCGAAGACCCTCCGGCCCTCAAGAACTTGCGAGACTGTGCGCCCCTGCAAAGCCGTCTCCAGCGCCTTGGCCACATCGGCCGGTGCCAGGCCGTACCGGGCCGCTTCGTGACGGCGGATCGTGACGCGAACCTGCGGGATGTCGACCTGCGGTTCGATTTGCAGATCAACGACGCCAGGCACGGCCGCCATCATCTCGGCGATATCCTGGCCGCGGTCGCGCAGCTCTTCGATGTCGTGGCCGTAGAGTTTCACGGCAATCTGTGATCGGATGCCGGACATCATGTGGTCCAGCCGGTGCGAGATCGGCTGGCCAAGATTCACTTTCACGCCGGGCACCTCGGCGACGATGTCGCGGATTTCCGCTAAGACCTCGTCCCGCGGACGGCCGACGACGTCCACGCCGAACCTGTGCAGGCCGGGGATGGCCCGCAAGATCGCATAGTGAACGCCCAGTTTGGGGCGATCGGGCTGGATCAGGCCGACGTCGATTTCGGAGAAGTTCACGTTCTCGGCGTGTTCGTCCAGTTCTGCCCGGCCCGTGCGGCGCGAGACATGCTTCACCTCGGGAATCTTCCTCAGCATCTGCTCGACGCGTCCTGCAATCCGGTTCGATTCTTCCATGCTGACTCCCGGCGGCGCCATAGCGGCGATCGTCAGGGCACCTTCGTTGAATGGCGGAAGGAACTCGCCACCCATCCAGATGATCGAAGACACGGAAATCAAGACGATCAGTGCGACGGCAACCAGCACGGTCGTGCTATGCCGCAGCGTAAAGCGCAACAGAAACGTATCGGCCCATTTCAGCCAGCGGAGCAATAGAGGGTCTCCCGCTCGCTTCAGGAAGTTCGCCCTGGGAAGCAGGTACGAAGCCAGTACCGGCGTGACCGTGAGCGACACGACGAGCGACGCAAGGAGCGTTGTCAGGTAAGCCAGCCCTAGCGGTGCGAACATCCGGCCTTCGAGTCCGGCCAGCGAAAAAAGCGGAAACACAACCAATACGACGATCAACGTCGCATACACGATGCTGTTGCGGATCTCGCATGAGGCCAGGAAGATCACCTTGAGTGGCTTGTCGGGATTCGGTTTGTGGTAGTTTTCCTTTAGGCGGCGAAAGATGTTCTCAATGTCGACAATGGAATCGTCGACCAGTTCCCCGATCGCCACGGCCAAACCGCCCAGCGTCATTGTGTTGATGGAGATCCCGAAGTAGCTGAAAGCAAGCGCCGTGATGATGATCGAAAGCGGAATCGCCGTCAGCGTGATCAGACTGGTGCGGACGTTCCACAAAAAGATGAACAGAACAATGATCACCCAGACGACGCCGTCACGAATCGCCTCGCGAACGTTGTCGATTGCCGAATCGATGAAATCGGCCTGCTTGAAAATGTCCGTGATGATTGTGACGTCGTTGGGAAGCTGTTCTTGGATCTGAGCCAGCCTCTCCTCGATGCGTTCCGTCAGTTCTAGCGTGTCGGCGCCGGGTTGTTTCTGCACGGAGAGAATAATCGCCCGCTCGCCTTCGATACTCGCATCGCCGCGGCGCACAGGTCCGCTGTAGCGCACGTCGGCCACTTCGCGGATGGTGATGGGAACGGGATCGCCGCCTCTTACGACTGTGTCGGCTACCTCGTCCAGCGTGGTGGCTCGGCCGACGATGCGGATCAGCGACTCGTGGCTCTTGCTCAGCAGGAAGCCGCCGCCGGTGACGATGTTCGACTTCTCCACGGCGGCGATCAGTTGGTCGAGCGTCACGTCGTGGCGCGATAGACGCTCGGGCGACGTGAGCACTTGGTATTGCTTCATCTCGCCACCCATCACGCTGACCTGCGAAACGCCGCTCACGGCCAACAGCCGCTGCCGGACCTCCCAGTCCGCGATAGTCCGCAACGCCATGGCTGATGTTTCGTCGCCGGATTTCATGCCCACCAGCAGGATCTCGCCCATGATCGAACTGATGGGCGCCATCACGGGATGGGCTTCCTCGGGTAGCCGCTCCCGGACAAGCTGCAACTTCTCGGAGACGATTTGCCGGTCGACGTAGATATCGGTTCCCCAGTCGAACTCGACCCACACGATCGACAACCCAATGCCGGACGCCGAGCGGACTCGCCGTACGTCGCTGGCGCCGTTCATGGCCGACTCGATGGGGAACGTGACCAACGTTTCGACTTCCTCAGGCGCCAGACCATGCGCCTCGGTCATGATCGTGACCGTCGGTCGATTGAAGTTTGGAAAGACGTCGATCGGCAGTTCAGCCGCCTGGCGCGCTCCGTAGATCACCAGCACGACGGTCACGGCCAATACGAACACGCGGTTGCGCAAACAGAACGCGATAATGTGATTTAGCATGTGTCTTACTTCACGGTTTCAGTGGGCGCAAGCCGGGCCACCTTTGCCGACGCGTTGCCTCCCGTCGGCTTGGCAAGCAGAGTGACGCGGGCCATCATGCCCTCCTTGAGTACATGATCGGGATTGGCCACCTCGACCCATACAGGCAAAACTCGCTCGTTTTCGTCCATCAAGGGCGAGATCCGCACGACGCTGCCACTTGCCTCCAGCTTCGGGAAGGCTGCGAATTCGACGCGAGCCGGCTGTCCTATCCCTACGCGAGCCGCATCGCGTTCGTATACATAACCCTTGACCCAGACTCGCGTGAGATCGTGTATTTCGAATAGAGCTTCGTCTGGATGAACGACTTGCCCCGGCACCAGATTGAAGCTCACGATCCGGCCGCTTGCCGAGGCTCGAACGGGCACCGTCTTCACTAGGTCTGTTGCCGAATCAGGTTGCGTAAGATCGATTTGCTCCAACCTCTCGATCGTCTCCGGCGTCAGGCCGAGAAAGGCCAATTGTCGTTTCACGGTTTCGGCCTGCAGACGCAGCGTTTCGACTTTGCTCTGCCGCTCCCACATCTCGCGCTTGGGCACTACGCCTTGGCTGCCGAGCGATTTGACCTGTTCCAACCAGTGTTCAGCGAGTCGAACTTGGGCAAGGTTCTGCAGCAGATCCAGTTGGATGGTTCGCAACTGGAGACTGTCCACCTCGGCCAACACGTCGCCGGCGGCAACTTGGTCACCGGGCGCGACGAGAATCCGGTGCACGCGACCTTCGACCTGCGGCGTAGCCAGCGATTGTTGGTCGGTCGGTAGTTCAATCGTTCCGTGGGCTACAGTGACGACGCCCCTGCGGTCGGTTTCCTCGGGCTCTTCCAGCCGGTGGCCAAAAACCCGCGCTTTGTGCTCGTTGCCCAACAGCGCAGCGAGCAACGCATTGCCAGCCATGACAACCTGGTCGCCGGGAAACGCGCCGTCCAAGACCTCGACGTTGCCGCCTTCGGTGAAACCGAGCTTCACTCGCCGATTCTCGTACTTGCCAGGCACGCGCTGGACAAGCAGGTATGTACCCGTGCGGCTGCGGATAACGGCATCGGTTGGGCAGACAATTGCCTCCTTCTCGACCTGGACCGAAATGCGCACCCGCCCGAACATCCCCGGCCGCAGATGCCCGCCGGTATTCTCCACAGCAATCACGACTCCCAGAGTCCGCGTCCGCCGATTCATTCTCTGCCGCAGGTGGTCGATCTGGCCTTGGTGCGGCTTTCCCGGCAGAGCCGCGAAGTTTGCCTCGACGGGCTGTTCCTTCTTCAGGAATTGCACGTCAGACTCCAACACGTCGCCTACGATCCAGACCTTCGAAGTATTCACGACGTGATAGAGGTGATCTGTGGCGCTGATCCGCTGGCCGATGCGAACATCCGCGTGCGTGATAATCCCGTCCAAAGGACTGACGATGGAAACGTGCGGAAGCGTTTGGCCCTCCTGTTCCACTTTTCGAATCGACGCGTCGTCCAGCCCGAGTGCCAGTAGCTTCTGCCGCGCGATCTCCAGCGACGCCGACTTCTCGGCCAGCGTCGCCTGGGCTTCCAGAAGCGACTTGCCAGCGATGACACCTTGCCGGTCCAGAGCCGTCCTCTGGTCGAGCAGCTTGCGGGCCAGATCGACTTCGGCCCGAGCCAGAAGCAACGCCGACTGAAGTGACGCCAATTCCGTGCTAACCACGCGGGCCAATTCTTGCCCCGACGCAACCGTCTCGCCGGGCCGGACCAGCACCCGGTCGATCCTGCCTGGTACGAGCGATGTGATCATCTCCTGGGCATGCCACGGTAGTTCGACACGTGCGTTGACCGTCACGATGCGGTGGATGTCATCCAACCGGACCTTGGCTGTCGTTAACCCGATCGCATTACGCGCCTTGTCGGACAGCATGATCGTATCACCAGCGATGGTCACGCCTTTGGTGGGAAGCGGTGCGTGGTTTTCGTGCGCCAGAGTGTCACCCCCAGACGCCAGAAGCCGAGCGACGATGATCACCAATGCAGCGAATCGCCCAGCCGCCGTGAGATTATTTCGCCACGTCATGACGGTTCTCCTGGATTCTTCGTAACAAACGCCTCGTGGCGTTCTATTGAGGGCCGAACCACTACGGCTGGGCTTCACCCGAAGCCGCCGGTTGCGTTTGGCCGAGTTCCACCAGACGCGCGAGTTTAGCATCCATCTCGCCCGCAACCGAAGCGAAGTCAGGATCTTGCTTGTTGTCGACGTTTTGGTGAACTTTCTCGAATAGGTTTCGCAGATCATTGGCCGTCGTATTGACTTCCGACCAATGTTCTCTAGCAACGCCATAGTCTTTCGCGATGCCCGGAAGCCGACTGAGAACGAAGTCCGCCTTGTCCAAGGACTGGTGCACCTCATAAGGGTTCTCCGGTATGCCATCCTTGGTCTCCCGCTCCGTGGCATTACGGAGTTGCTGCAGTACTTCAACCGCTTTGGGGAACTGAGCAATCTGTTCAAGAAGTTGCTGTTTCTGTTCCTCGGTGATGGGTACATCGTGAGGGTTGTAATCGTCGTCACCAGCTTCAGTAGTCGGCTCGCCGTCGCCGGTGGCAGGCGGTTGGTCACTCTGACCACAACCGGCCAAGAATATGACACCGACACACAACAAAGTCGGAACGCAGAACGTGGGCAAACGGATAGGCATGAATCCATTCCTTCAGAAGAGGATCGAGTGGGAACACAACTTGAGACCGCGCATAGGCAGCACTGAACTAGAATCGCAGTCGTCGAAATGGAAAGATGCGGAGCGGGATATCGGCCGCATCAACAGAGACAGCAGAGACGAAGAGTGTAGTCTACGCCAGCAGCACGCCGGAGCGCTCTAAGCGCGCACTGTCACACAGAGGAGTAGCTGAGATTGGTCTTTGGGAGCCCCGCGAAATAGACGTCAACGGCACGAATTCGGGCGTAGCGGCAGGGCTGGGCTGACAGACGGCCCGTGCCATAGAGATCCCTGTTGGAGCAGCCACACCGTCCCCATCGGCCAAATCAACAAGTGCTACTTTGACCGGGCTGCGATCATCCGCGCGTTCGCGCTGATCACTCGATACGGGAAGTGCGAACCAGAAACCGAACAATTGCCAGTGGCAATGAACGGCGAGAGTCGTTGACTCGCCACAGTCCGAGGAAGCCGGTCCTGCGTGAAAATGGTCGGCGGTGTCAGGAGAATCGTGGTGATGATCGTCGTGATGGGTAGCGTGAGCCTCGTGACGATGCGCGGGATCGTCGCCGTCGCTGTGTGAATGGACGATCGCGGGTGGCAGCGAAGTCCACGCCAATACGGCTGCGGCCACCAACAGTTTCAACGATGTTCGGCCCAAACGATCCAACATGCCTTCCAATACACCTCTCTCGCGGGGATGGCTAAGGCCCGCACGAATTATCACGCCAATTGCCATAGTAGAAGTGATCTACCGCAGGGTCAAGATTATTCGCTCTAGCACGAGGGCCTTGACGCCGATAAGAAACCGAGGTTATACATAGATCACTGGACCGATGGTCGGTCTAAAGGCTGAAAACCCAATGAATCGTGAAATCCCCGCCACGAACCCTATCCTATCCCTACGACTGGCCGTAGTCGTCGGCGTAGTGGTACGCGTCGTCGACGCGGTCGCGCCGTAGGGGGATCAGCCAGCACAAAACCAGGCAAAGACCCAAGCCCCCGCCGGTGCGAATGACCGGCGGGGGCTTTTTTCTTTTCTGAACTCCGCCTCTCGCCGGTCACGAACCCAGTTTGGGGGCGAAACGAGACGGAGACGAAACCGATGTTCCGTTTGACCGGCGCCCAGATTATTGTCCGTTTGATCGAGCGTCAAGGAATCCACACAATCGCCGGGATACCCGGCGGAGCGAACTTGCCGCTGTACGATGCTATGTCGCAGAGCGAGCAAATTCACCACGTCCTCGCACGGCACGAACAAGGCGCCGGATTCATCGCCCAGGGCATGGCGCGCGTAAGCGGACGGCCGGAGGTATGCATGGCCACCTCGGGCCCCGGTGCCACCAATCTGATGACGGCCGTGGCGGACGCAAAGCTCGATTCCATCCCGCTGGTCTGTTTCACCGGTCAAGTGCCCGTCCCGATGATCGGCACGGATGCGTTTCAGGAAGTCGACACCTATGGCATGAGCATCCCCATCACCAAGCACAACTTCCTTGTGCGGTCGGCAGCCGAGTTGCTGGAAGTCGTGCCCGACGCGTTTCGCATCGCCGGTTCGGGACGCCCCGGTCCGGTCCTGATCGACGTGCCCAAGGATGTGCAGAACGAAGAAGTCACGTTTGCAGCTTGGCCGGATCCGGGGCGCCCGGTTCCTGCGCCCCAACCCGACCAGGCCGACGTCGAACGAGCCGCAGCCATGATCAACGCCGCTGGGCGGCCCATCCTGTACGTCGGCGGTGGCGTGATCGCGTCCGATGCCGCACACCTTGTGAGACGTTTGGCCGAGAACGCGTCGATCCCCACCACCATGACGTTGATGGGGCTGGGCGCGATCCCAGTGGATCATCCACGAACCATCGGCATGTTGGGCATGCACGCGGCGCGTTACACGAACTTGGCTCTGGAAGAATGCGATTTGCTGATCGCCGCCGGCGTGCGATTCGACGACCGAGCCACGGGCAAAGTGGCTCAATTCTGCCCCAACGCCCAGGTCATCCACATCGACGTCGACCCGAGCGAGCTGGACAAGCTCAAGACGGCCCGCGTCGGCATCACGGGCGATGTCCGCGATGTTCTGGAAGCGCTCGTGCCAATGGTCCAGAAAGACATGCGCCCCGAGTGGCTGACGTTTGTGGAGGACCTCAAGCGAACGCATCCTCTGGAGATACCCGGCGCCGACGATCCGCTCACACCGTATGGTCTGATCCGCCAGACAGCCAAGCTTCTTGACGACCAGACAATCGTCACCACAGACGTAGGCCAGCATCAGATGTGGACGGCCCAGGCGTATCCGTTCCGTCGGCCTCGGCAACTGCTCACCTCTGGCGGGCTGGGGACGATGGGTTTTGGGATTCCCGCAGCCATCGGTGCGGCATTGGCATGCCCGGATCGAGCCGTCGTGTGCTTCAGCGGCGACGGCAGCTTCCTTATGAACGTCCAGGAACTGGTGACTGCGGTCGAGGAGAAGGTAAACGTCAAGATCGTACTGATGAACAACAATTCACTGGGCTTGGTGCATCAGCAGCAGGATTTGTTCTACGGAAAACGACTGTTCGCCTGCGACTTTCAGTCCAAAGTGGACTTCACTCGGATCGCCGAAGGTTTCGGAATGGCGGCCTACGACCTGGGAAACGGCCACGACCCGCTTGAGACACTCGCCAATGCATTTGAACGACGAGGCCCTTGTCTTGTCCACGCACCTATCGACGTAAGCCAGGGAGTCTATCCCATGGTGCCGCCCGGAGCCGCGAACAAAGACATGATCGGAGGAGAAACCAATGCCAAAGCATGCGCCTGACACAAAACAATCGGAAGATCACCATCGCCACCGCACCGTGCTCGAACTGACCGTCAACAACCACCCCGGCGTCATGTCGCACGTCTGCGGACTCTTCTCACGCCGCGGCTACAACGTAGAGGGAATCCTGTGCATGCCCGTCGGCAACGGCCACGAAAGCCGAATCTGGTTGCTGGTAAACGAAAACGGCCGCCTGATCCAAATGATCAAACAATTGCAGAAGCTCCAAGACGTGGAAGACGTCAGTCGCCACAGTGCCGACCACGGAGTCTTTGTGCGTCTGGAGGACTTCTTCCAGCAGTAGCTTCTGCCACTCGCATGGTTGTGGCCCACATGAGTCGCCTAGTCTGCCAACATCTTCCCGATGCAATACAGGCAATGATCAGACCGCAGGAAGAGCTGTCCGTTGCTCGGAGTGATGGAGGCTCGGAAGAGTTCGTCTTCTGTTGCGCCGATTGTGTTTGTCGCGATGATCTTCTCCTCCGAATTAGGATCAACGACAACGGTATCGCCCGACTCAGTGATGAAGAAAGCCAGACCGTCGTAGGACACGGGCGAGGCGGAAACCTGCCCGTCGATGCGCTTGCTCCAGAGTTCTTCGCCGTCACTCGTGTTGTACGCGGTCAAGATTCCTCCTCGCAGGCCGGAGACCAGCATCGTGTCGCCGACGACAATCGGGGACGGACAATCGCGGCCCCCTCGGCGCGTGATCCATAGACGACGGCTCTCGGTGACATCGCCTTCCCCGCCAGGCTTGACGCAATAGGCCCCCCCGCCGGGTAGACCATTAACTGCGTACAGTAGGCCGTCGGCTGGCGTCACGGTCGGAGTTCCGCGTCCCCGCTCACAGAAGCAATTCCACAGTTCCTTGCCGGAATCAGGAGCGTAGGCGATCATCCCGGTGTGACCGTTGACAACAATCTCGTCGCGTCCTTCGCCATGGATCAAGATGGGCGAACTCCATCCGCGATGATCGGGCCGTTTCGTCTTCCAGATTTCGTCGCCCGTCTTCTTGTTCAATGCGATGATGTAGGCGTCTTGATCCGAGTCGCAATTCTGGACCACCATGTCGCCGACGAGCAGCGGCGAAGCGGCCGTTCCCCAGGGACTCTCGAACGATCCCAATTCGCGAGACCAGACAAGTTCGCCTTCGATGGTGTAACAGTAGAGTCCTCCGCCGCGTCCAAAGAAGGCATACACGCGCTCGCCGTCGGTCGCGCACGTCGCGGACGCCCAGCCATTCATACCGTGCGATTTCTCCGGTTCGCCAGTCCAAGCAATACTCTCCCAGACAACCGTGCCGTCGGCTCGATCAATACACATCACGATCCGTCGTTTTCCCTGGTCAAGGGCGCTGGTAAGAAAGATGCGATCTCCCCATATCGTCGGCGACGAATGGCCGCGCCCTTTCAGAGCTATCTTCCAGACCACCGAGTCTTTGCTCCACTGGTGAGGAAGTCCCTTTTCCTGAGAATGCCCGTCCGCCGCGGGGCCACGCCATCTTGGCCAATTGGACTCGCCGCGAACTTTGCTCACTCCTGACAAGCCCATCACGATCGCACAAAGAACAACAACGCAGAATCGAATAGCTACTCTCATATCGGTCTTACGCTCCAGTTGGTCTGTCAGGGATGTAGAGACAAATAACGCATTGCCACCCGTTGCCGGTGGGAAACAGAATAACACACACGGCGCCGCGTTGCATGCACAGTCGTTGTGGAAATGAGACACCCGTTGGGGTATCCTAAGGGAGTCATCATCAGGAGGGGGTGTGATGCTGCTTGCCTCTGGTAAGAACTTGGGAGCGATCAGAATACTTGCGTTCACCTTGGCTTTAGCAACGGCCTTTGCCGGCCGTTGCCTACCGGCTGAGGACGTGGGCGACCAGGTAAAGGCTTTGGTCGAGGCCGATTGGCTCGCTTGTGATCGACGATTCGCGGCCACTCGCATGGCCCCGGGACAGCCTGTGAAGGTCAATGCGTTTGGTGTCACCACAGTGCAAGACGCCTCGGGTGCTGTGGACGGAATCAAGAACGGGCGGTTTGGATTTCACGTTGCTGTGGGCGAGAAGGATCCATGGTGGCAGGTCGACCTAGGTAAGGATTGCCGATTTGACCGAGTTGTGATCTACAACCGAACAGACGGCGGCCATGCGCCTCGCACGCGAAGAATTGGCATCCAATTAGCGCGCGATGGGCAGTTACACAGATTCGATCAGGTCTACCAGCACGACGGCACTGTGTTCTACGGCGTGAAGGAGAAGAAGCCGCTGATTGTCAGCTTCAAGGACAAGGATGTGACCGCCCGGATCGTGCGGCTGTTCGTGAATGGCACTTGTCACTTGGCGCTGGACGAGGTCGAAGTCTATGGAGTGGACGATCCGAAGCGCAATCTCGCTTTGGGCAAACCGGCCGATCAGAAAAGCGTCAGTCGACATTCGGTTCCTGGGACCGCACGTGAAACGTCGACAGTGACGGTGCCCGCAGATGGCGGTTTTCTGCTCGCCCACACGCGAGAGGTCGTACGCCGCGGTTATCAATTGGCGGCCAGGCTACGGACCAGAGCTGACGTGGCACAACTCGATGCCGTGACAACGGACCTGCAGCGGCTCGACCAGCGTTTGGCCAAGTTCGAGCGGTCCGAGGTAGTACCCACGAACGTTCGCCGAGACCTCTATTTCGAAGCAAGACGTCTGTTCCGCAAAATCGCGTTTTCGAATCCGCTGTTGGACTTCGACAAGATTCTGTTCGTCAAGCGACAGCATCCATACTACCAACACATATGCGACCAATACTATGGCTTCACGTCGACGGCCGGCGGCGGGCTGTTCGTGCTTGAAGATGCACTAGGCGACTTTCCGAAGCTGACCAACCTGTTGGCCGACTCGAAGGTCCAAAACGGTCGTTTCCGCGCTCAAAGACTAGTGCCGGGATCGTTTCTTTCCCCCGAGTTGTCCTATGATGGAACGTCGATCCTGTTCGCCTATACGGAAAACGCCGATCCCGAGACGTCATCGGCCCAGGCAGAGAGAGATCGGCGTTGGACAACCACGAACTGCTACCATCTATTCAGTGTGCGCGTGGACGGCTCCGGTTTGACGCAACTGACGGACGGGCCGTGGAACGATTTCGATCCTTGCTTTCTTCCCAACGGACGAATTGCTTTCGTTTCCGAGCGTCGCGGCGGGTACGTGCGCTGCGGCACACGAGCCTGCCGGAGCTACAACCTGTGTTCGATGGAACCGGACGGCACTGACATCATCGCGCTCAGCCGTCACGATACGAACGAATGGCATCCCAGCGTGAACAACGATGGGATGATCGTCTATACTCGCTGGGACTACATCGACCGTGACACACAGGCGGCCCATCACATTTGGACGTGTTATCCGGACGGTCGCAATCCTCGGGCGCCGCACGGCAACTATCCCAAACGGCTGGCGGATCGACCTTGGGCCGAGTTGGACATCCGAGCGATACCCGGTTCCGAGAAGTACATTGCCGTGGCCGCACCACACCACGGTCACGCGTTCGGTTCGCTGATCCAAATCGACTTGAGGATCCGGGACGACAATGCCAACTCGCAGATCACGCGGCTGACGCCCGAGGTGCCATTCCCCGAGGGCGAGGCACCGATTCGCCCTTCGATGGTCTACGGCACGCCATGGCCGCTCGGCGAAGACGACTACCTGTGTGTGTACGATCACGGGGCGAAGAATCACGGAATCTACTGGGTGGATCGGTTCGGCAACAGAGAATTGATCTACCGCGATCCGGACATCCCCTGCTTCAGCCCGATTCCACTACGCCCTCGCCCCGTTCCGCCAGTGGTTCAGGACGGCACGACGCAGACGGCCGCCACTCGCCAAGGGAACTCACCTGGCGAAGACCGCGCCGCGACGATCGCCGTGATGAACATCTACGATAGCGATTTCACTTGGCCGGAAGATGTCAAGATCACCAGCCTTCGCGTGCTGCAAATCTTGCCAAAGAGCGTTGCTCGTCGAAACAAGCCAAAGATCGGCGTGGCCGAGCAGAGCAACGCGCGGGCGGTGCTGGGGACGGTACCGGTGGAAGCCGATGGAAGCGTCTATTTCGAGGCGCCAGTGGACAAGTTGATCTACTTCCAAGCGTTGGACGAACGTGGCATGGCGGTCCAGTCAATGCGATCGGCCACGTATGTGCATGCCGGCGAACGGCTGACCTGCCAGGGGTGTCACGAGCCGAGACTGCGGGCGCCGAGTATTTCGATCCAGCCTCCGCTGGCGCTGCGACGTCCGCCGTCGAAGATCGTCCCCGACGTGGACGGCAGCAATCCGTTCAACTACGTCCGGCTGGTCCAGCCAGTCCTGGACCGCCATTGCGTGGACTGCCACCGCCAAGAGGAGGCGATCGACCTGAGTGGTACGGTGCAACAGCTTCGTGACCGGGACGGTCGTGTTTGGCCCTACAGTCGGTCGTACCTCAACTTGGCCGAACACTACGGCTTCTGGTACCAGACGCTCGTCCACAGTCTCAATACGGCCGGCGTTCACGGAGGCAGCCGAGCGGTTCCAGGCAAATTCGGCGCTCGCGCGGCAGAGTTGCTCGACTACTTGGACGAACGGCACTATGGCGTGGAGCTTTCGGACGAAGAGCTGCACCGCATTGTCCTTTGGCTGGACTGCAATTCCGAGTTCTTGGGAGCCTACGAAAACCCCGAAGCTCAAGCCCGCGGTGAATTGGTCACGCCTCGGCTGCATTGAACGTTCAACAGAGACTTTGAAGGGGAGCACAAAGCATGAAGATCAAGATCCTCCTCCTGTTCCTTGCCGTCGTCAGCGGGCTGGGAACGCTGTATTCTCTCGCCGATGTGTCGCGAGACGATCCCGACGGACCGGCGGGCAAGGCGGTCGCGCACGAAGTCCATGACGGCTACTTTGTCTCGAATAAGTTCGAGCGTGACAAACCGGCTTCGTTTGTCGCAATCCAGGATCGCGAGCGGTTTGATGAGGTCTTCGGCGTGGCTTTTGTGATGGGCGACAAGTCGAATCGGCTCAAGTCGGATGCGTTCAAATCCAAGACGGTCATCAGTGCGATCAAACGTGGGCCTGCCGTAACGACCTACAAGGTGACCGGTGTGTCTGTCCGCAAGGGCACGCTGTACCTGCGCTACGAAGCCAAGACCGGCGTACCCGGATCCGCCACTTTCGCCTGTCCGCTCATCGTCTCGGTGCCCAAGGGCTCCTATTCGGCGGTAGTCTTCTTGGAGAATGACAAGCCGGTGAAGACGTTGAAGCTGACCCAATCGAAGTGAGCTAGTGCGTGTCGCACGGACGTCTAGCGTCTCCGGCGCCGTGAATCACAGGTCCAAACGGCGAAAGACCCGCTACTGTAATCCCGAATGCGATCTAGTCTTCAGGCTTCGCTTTGCCGGGATCATTCGCGACGATTGTCACTCGATGAAGCGGTTTCGCTAGATTCCAGGCAACCAGACCGTGATGGGCCGAAAGGCCGTAGTGCTGAAATTGCGTCCATTCTGGCAGCGGTTGTGTTGTCAAGTTGTCAGTTTCCCACGTCGCTCGGTCGATGCGCAGCCAATGAGTACCCGTCACATAGAGAGAACCGTCGTGGTCAATCACCTGTTGACCCGGTCTCGATTTGTGGTCGTACGGGGTTGCGATCGCCGTGTGGTCCCAATCGTTGGGGTCTTTTGCATTGGGGGTGAGAACATTGACGCGGGATCCTTCGATGTGGAGGATCCTGCTGTCGAAGGAGTATCGAGTCAAGAAGTTGGCCGCCGGAAAGCGGAAAGAGAACACAGATGCTTCAAGCGTTTCCAGATCGACGGCAAGAGGCTGGCGTCCGAGCCTTCGGTCGCCGTGTTGTTGCATTCGTCCGACGATCAATGATCGTCGACCGCTGTCCGGCTCCTGCCACTCCGTCATCCAGCACGGCAAGAAGATCTGTTCGGGATCGTCGTCTGGCGCCTCGGGATCGGATCGAACCTTCGTGCAAGTGTGGAAGACATCGACTTTGGCCGGATCACCGACCTGGACCTGCGCAAACCACAAGCGATTCAGTTTCCCATACCGACCAACCAAGATTGCTCGTCCCGGCCCAAGCGGCTGAAGTCGCAAGGGCAGGGCCGAGGTCTTATGCAGTTTGTGGATTCGCTCGTATGGCGGAAGTTCAGGTCCGGTAATGCCCGCGGCTTGGCGTCCCTTACCAGCGGGCGCGACAGTGGTTGGCCCCTGGCTGGACCGTTCCGGCTGTGGGTCATTGGTTTCGTCGCCGGCTGTTTGCGGTCGTCGGAAGAACACAACTTGGCGTGCATCTGTGTCGAACACACGCACTCCGCTAGCCATCGTTACGACCCAAACGTACTGACCATCCCAATGGGCCGACGCTACGTGCTCCTCCGGTGTCTGGGCGCGATGTAGCGATACCGCCCGGCCGGGCTCAGGCACCAGTGCGACCTCGTATTTCCGCCAACACAAGTCAAGCGCGTCCGAGCAACGTTGGATGGACTCCCAATAGCACCGACGTTCATCGATCTCCTGGAAGTCAATCCGTGAAGGTAGTTCGACGAAGGGTGATGCGTCCGGTGTTGGTTTGGACCGCGGCGGGATCATCGCTCCTTCGCGTCGCTCGATCAGTTGTTCAAGTCGATCGAATTCACCGAGATACGTGCTGCGAACTAGTTCTGCTTCCTCTCCGAGAGCGTGCTCTTCGAGAAACGTACACAGGTCGTCGAGCTCGTCTCTTAGTGGGCGGCCGATATCGGACTGTGGATGCCCGGCGATCGCCCGAGCCAACAGGCCACAACGAGCATAGAATTCGTTCCACGGCTTTCCGCTCTGTCTCAGCCGATCGTAGAAGCCGTGCACTTGATCAACAGTTCCCTTGATCTCGAAGCGCATTGTCTTGTGGGCCATTCGCCGTATCGGCAACGAGCCGGTCGGCACTTCGGTCAGGAACCTGTGCAGATCGTCAAGCATCGGCTGGTGCTCCGACGGGAGACTTCCGCCATTCCTCAGTATGGGAAGCGAAAACATGAACACGCTCAGCGCGGTCGAAGTCCATCTGTCCCGTTGTTGTTCGGCATTCCACGTCCTGTCCAGCGACACAGTGCGATCCCGGAGCGCCGGATGCACGCCGCCATCGCGTAGGTCGGTGTCGAGCTGATGGAACAGCGGGAAAACGCGCCAAGCAAATGTCTCCAGCAGGTCTTTCCCTTTGGCAACGTTAGCGGCTCCGTAGCGGACATTGTTGGCGGCGCTAAGGACTTGCCGATATCCGGAGACCAACTGATCGGCTTCGCGTGCGTTGACTTCGCGGCGACGAATCACATCTTCAATGTGATGCGCCAAAACACGCAGGATTCGCATGTGCCCGTCATGGGCCGCGTCCCAATGCTTCGCGTCCTCGGGACGAGGTGTTGTGTCGTTGCGTTCCGAGACAAGCGGGGACCATGTCTCTCGCGAGCGGGCAAGCAGGCTGCTATGGTACTCGCTGATCAGCAACAGCTCTTGATCCAGGTCTCTTGGCTTCAGCAACAAGGCGGCTTCGCGGAGTGCCGTTGATTGCTCGAATGCCCCGATACGGGCGAACGTATCCGCACGCTCGACCAGAACCGTATACTGCTCGTCAATCGAGAGATTGGGGCCGTCTGACGCTGATGATCGCTGAATTACCGCCCGTGCAAGTCGATCTCGCAGTAGACCTGGCACATCCGCCAGCGACCGGCCTTCTAGAACGCCGCGGCCGACGACCTTCCCGCTCCGTGACAGTTCGACAACAAGGTCAATCGTCGCTTTCGCATCGGCCGATTCGGCCTTCGAGACTTCGAATTCCCCAGTAACTGTCACAGGCACCACGCGATCGGCCAGATCGTCGCCGGACAGCTTCATTTCGTCGGCGATGGCGCGTGCTTCTTCGATCTCGATGACCGCCACACCGGGAAACGCCGTCAGCGCGCTGGCCAACAGACCGGCATACCCCGATTGCAGATGGTCGTAGTCGTGGACGAAGTTCTTCGACAGGAACTGCGTGACACCGATTGTCCGCTCGATGCCCCGTGGAAATCGCCGCCGAGTATCGTTCACTTTCTTGACACACTGTTCCGCCAATTCGTCCACCCGCTGGCGGTCGTACGGCAAGTAGTCGATCGCCAGCCGCGTGCCCAAGCGGCATTCGGCGATGATCAGTCTCAGGAACTCCGATGCTTCGCCATCTGGTTGGGCGGCTGATGGTTCGAGCGACAGCAGCACGAGCGCATCGGCTTTGAGCACACGACCAAGCTGAAGCCGTTGCCGGCCCGCATCAGGGCCAAGATAGGCGGCAAGCTCCATTTCCCGCGTGGCAGCCGCAAGCTCCTGACGCTCGACGAGTTCAAGCGACGAATCCTCCGAAAGGGCCACCGTGATCAATTCCGGCAAACCATCCCGAGCGACATCCTGCGAAGCAAAGACCGCCCAGCGACGCCATTCCGTATCGCGGCGAGGATCGTCTTCCGCTGCAGACGATGGTATGACCAGTGCGGAGGCTACGGCCACAAGGAAGATGGCAAGACGCAGAACTTCCCAACGTTTCATGGTGTTTTCCCGTGGTCGTAAGTGAAAAGCGAAATTCTGTGGCCAAAAGGGATGCGGCCGGACGTCAGTCTATTTTTCTTAGACCGCCGACGCAACGATTCCTTGTCGCTATCACCAGGACGTTTGACCTGCGGCGTCCCTGACCTTCAGCGTGGCCTCTTCGTCCGGCGTGTTTTTTCCGCATCGGCGTCCGCCGCGGGGATCAGATTCTTCTGTCCTGAAATACTCCTGCGTCATTCGTCGGACACCCTAGGAGCCCCCTGGAAGCCGAAGACGGTATCGGGCTGGGATGGGCCCCGAGGGGGTTAGAGGGCTTTCCAGGGCTTCTGTAAGAACCCCTGGTCGTTCCCCACGTGCGCACTCTGCGTGGCTCGAATACTCGGTGGGGGCTGACCTAGAAATCCCAAATCCACCAATAGTAGAATCGCTGGGCCGATCTGTCGTGCATGACGATCACAACGTTGACCGTAGACTCGAAATAGTCTGCCTCAACAGGCGGCGAGACATTCCAAGCATCAGGCATCCTTTCCCAGAAGTATTTGACCTCTAGGGATTCCTTCTTCAACGGCGTCAACCTCCAGCGGGACACGTTAAATTCACAAAGCTCCGGTGATGCTTTCGTCTGCCAGTAGTATTCCTCGGTCCAACCGTCCGACAGACAATGGACTTTCAGTACCTCAACTTCTACCTCGCTCTCTTCGGCAGCCTCAAGAAATTCACGGAGTTCTGACGGGTACTCGGTCGGTGACACCACCGGCCTTGGCAGGCGTTGATCGTACATATTCTTCAAATGGAAAGAGATGACGCCGCAGATGAAAAGCAGTCCAAACAAGGCGAGCAGAGAAAAGCGAAATCCTCGCTTCCCCTTGCGGCGTCCTAGATGGCCCATTACCAGAATGTAACCAATGGCTACAAAGATGAGTCCAATGAGAATCTCGGTCCCGCAACACACTGCAACAGCCTCTCGGTTACGTTATACCAGCTACGAGGTAACACTCTACCTTGGCATCTAATCGCCATCTACATCGGCTGGCGGCGGCTTGCTCATAAACGCTCTTGGAGCGGCTGTTGAAGCTCTTGCCAGATACCTACTCTAGCCCGACATCAAAAGAGGATAGACGTGCAGGCTGGGATCACACAATATGCGATTAGGCCGATGAACGCACCTACCCAACCGCGCTTCCAACCACCGAGTAGGTAGCCTATACAGCCACACACCACAGGAGATGCAAGCAGTTCGCCTATCGGGGCGAGAACATCGTCCCCACTGACCAACATCCCCAACGGTACCGCCAGCACCATTATGATGACGAACAGAGCTTTCAAGCTAAACTGTGGTCGCTTAAACATCTTCCACCTTGGCATCTAATCGCCATTCAAGTTCTCTGGCGGCGGCTCATAAACGCTCTTAAAGCGGATAGGATGGCCTTTGATGTCCAAGTGAGAATAACGACGGCAATGAGCCCTTTGGCTATGTTCTGGACCAAAGCCGAATAATCGCAGGTAGATAGAATCCCAAGGTGAAAACCCAAAGGAGGACATGGTTCAGTGTGCGGATGGAGGTACGTTGCGTAAGCGTAGGTGAGTGGGAAGCCGTAGTCTCGCTTGCACACAAGTTCTTCGCTTGCCAAAAGAGGCAAGTGACGAACCCTTGGCGTTACATTCAACCACACCACGACCGAAGACCAACCGACGACGAGTAACATCGTCCCCAGAGTCCATTTCGGTCGTAAGCGTCGGGTGTTCATCACTATTCCCTCGGAAGCCATTTTTACCACCTGACCGAAGCCGGGCCAATATCTTGTGCCTTCTGTGGATTCTTTTCTTTCTTTGGTGGGATGGAAAATGGTAGGATGGGGTTGTCGATTCGCCTCAAGATGCGAGGGCCGTTGTCATGCTTGAATATCCGTTGCTAACGCTGTTGGTGATTGCCCCATTTGCCGAGAAGGTGCAGCAAGCTGAACGACAACGGCAGGCGGTGGAGGTCCGGCGGCGCACTCTGCGAGCGCGTGGCCATGAAGTAGCGGCTCGGATT